>NZ_JBEFNI010000005.1:0-230214 GCF_051970275.1 Psychrobacter sp. ASPA161_9
CTACGAAGCCGCGCACCTGATGTCAGGTATTCTTATCGTTATAGGCATGGTTATGGTGGCGCTGATTGCCAGTGTGAATAGGCTGAATGGGCGCTAATCTATACAAATCGTAAAAGTACATCTTGAAACGGTTATCCAATGATAGAGATGATATGCTAAATAGTATGATCATCGCCTGAGTCTATAACCCCTAAGCTATTGTATTTTAATGATTATAGGTGTGGATCTATAAGTCGGGTTGTACGTCCGTTACTGCAGCAGTAATGAGCTTGCTTAGTAGTCAGCTAGCAACGATTTCTGTAGTGACAGACGCAATGCAATAGCGTTATTGACGCGCATTGATAACTCTATCCATTCGATAATTAGAAATTTAAGGATGAATCATGAAAACAGAACAGCACGTTTTAGCCTGTATTGACGGCTCAGCGGTTACTGAATCGGTTTGTGATTATGCGGCATGGTATGCCAGCAGGTTGGGTCTACCGGTTGGGTTACTGCATGTTAGCGATGTTCCGGCGTCGACCAGACGTGACTTATCAGGAGCGATAGGAATCAATAGTCGCGAATTTTTGTTAGAAGAATTAACGGAACTGGATGAAAAAAGAGCAAAGGTTGTGAACAGTTATAGCAATGCCTTGGTACAAGATGCAAAAAGTTATCTGCAAAATAGCTTCGATGGTATAAAAGTCAATATCTATCAACGCCGCGGCAAATTGTTACCTGCCATTGAACATTTTAAAGAAGAAAATCGTGCCATCATTATGGGGCGTCGCGGCGAAGATCATAAAAATAGCCGCATCAATATCGGCAGCCAAATCGAAACTGTCGCACGGGCATCAAGCATACCTGTCTTGATTTGCTCAGAGAAATTTGAAGAACCCAAGTCATATATGGTCGCATTTGATGCCAGCAAAACCGCTATCAAAGCCACACAGATGGTGGCAAGAAGCGAGCTGTTGCAAGGGTTGCAAGGTCATATCGTGATGGTTGGTAATGACAAAGACGCTGCCAAAAAAAGCCTTGCTGATGCCGTTGAGCATTTGACGGCAGAGGGCTTTACAGTAGACGCTCATCATTTGCCTGAGCTTGATGCTGTTGATGGACTGTTGTCGTTTCAGATAGATAATGATGTCGATATTATTGTGGTTGGAGCTTATGGCCATTCTAAATTGCAGCGCTTGTTTCTTGGCAGTACTACTACAGAAATCATCGCCAGCACATTGACACCGGTGATTTTGGTGCGCTAAGACATGTCAGACGTTGAAATTATTGCAAGATAGCTAGGCGAGGTTGAAGGGTTAATATTGTAGTTAGGTCTACAATGACTACTGTAACTGCCTGCCGAATCAATGCCTGACATAGCGCGCGGGAAAGTTAGAGGAGATTGCTGCCCTTGCTGTATTCCTAGCCTCTGACGACTCTAACTACATGCATGGTTCTAACGTATTTATGGATGGTGGCTGGATTCTTGGTAGATAGAAATCATTTTGAGAATAAGCTTAAAGAACAACTTTAAAGAGAATTGATATCTCAAGAGAGATGTAGAGGCAGACTAGCTTTTGTGTCTCTTTTTGAGCTTAAACGACTGAGCAGTAATATACTGAGTAGTAATCTATATTCAAATCAGATTGTCATTGTTGAGGCGTAGCTAAATTATAAGCATATGGCTCCTGAGAGAAACTGGCTGAAGTAACTAATTGAAGAGGTAATACTAATGGATATTAAAGCAGCAGTAACTCATAACCAAGGCGCGGCGTTCGAATTAGAGCCTGTACAGCTTGCAACGCCTGAGATTGACGAGATACGGGTTAAAATCATTGCAGCTGGCGTCTGTCATACTGATGTGGTCGCGCGTGATATGGGCATCGCGCCATTTCCTATCGTGCTTGGTCATGAAGGGTCTGGGATAGTAGATGCTGTCGGTACAGGCGTGTCTGATTTGCAAGTCGGTGATCATGTGGTGCTATCGTTTGCGCACTGCGGTAATTGTGGACATTGCTTGACGGGTCATCCAACCGTTTGCGATACCTTCAACGACCTTAACTTCGGTGGTGCGATGGACGATGGCTCCCGTAGGCTCGCACAAAATGGGGAGGAGCTGGCGACTTTCTTTGGGCAATCCTCATTTGCCACTTATGCTATTGCCAAGTCTAGAAATGCAGTAAAAGTCGATCCAGACGTCGATCTAGCGCTACTTGGACCGTTAGGATGTGGTATCCAGACTGGCGCTGGAACGGTGTTAAATCGCCTGAAGCCAGAGTTCGGTTCTAGTATCGTGATTTATGGTGCTGGTGCAGTTGGCCTCAGTGCAGTGATGGCAGCCAAGATTGTGGGCTGTCAGCATATCATCGCCGTTGATGTACATGATAGTCGTCTTGAGCTAGCAAAAGAGCTTGGCGCGACTCATACTCTCAACGGTAAAAATGTCGATGTCGTAACAGAAGTCAAAAAAATAACTGACGGTGGCAGCCACTACGCTGTTGAAACCACAGGCGTGCCTACGGTTGTTAAACAATCATTGAATGCTTTGCGCTCTTTGGGAACAGTCGCAATTGTCGGTATTACACCAGAGATGAATATCGATGTCCATAATGACTTGATGGCCGAAGGTAAGAGCATGATTGGCGTCATCGAAGGCGACTCTATTCCTCGAGTATTTATTCCACAGTTGATTGCTTACTTTAAAGCTGGTCAATTCCCATTTGATAAATTGGTTAAGTTTTACGATTTTGAGGACATTAACCAAGCGTTTGAAGATTCGGCAAGTGGCATTACCATTAAGCCGATTCTGAAAGTAGGTTAATAATCAAAACGTTAGGTTAAATTAGTTTTGTATTAAAATAAAACCAAATTATTTAAAAATCTCAAAGGTACAGCTCTATGGCGATATACGTAGATTTTATGCAGATAGAATTTAAAGGCTATAAATGGTGCCACATGCTGGCAGATACCCTGCAAGAGTTGCATGATTTTGCCGCAATGATTGAAGTGGATAAGCGTTTATTCCACCGTAATGCCAGTTATCCGCACTATGATGTCACGGTACAAATGCGAGAGACAGCGATTGAATATGGCGCTATTCCTGCTGGTCGAAAAAAGATTATCGAATGTGCAAAGAAGTTGAAAGTAGAGTTACATGAGCAAATAGCACAATCTGAGAACTCCTAATAAGTTAATTTTCTAAAAACATAAAAAAGGTGGGAGTGCTTTTGCATCCCACCTTTTCGTTTGTTCAGATTTTCATTTATATTTTACTTTGCAATAGCTGCTTTACTGACACCATCAAAGGCTTTTGCGATATTCGCTAACTGGGCATCACAACCTTTTATATTATGACGGTCTTTGAGATATTCAGGATTGTTGTACGACAACCAAACTTTTTTATCAGCATCTTCACTGATGAGGATTTTTTGCGGTAAGTCGATAGCGACGCTTTGCTCGCAATTCATCAATGGCGTACCCGCTTTCGGATTACCAAACATAATCACTTGCGTCGGTCTTAATGTTAAATCGACACCTTGCGCATTTTTCTGATGATCGACGCGCGCAAATACTTTCATGCCTTTGCTTTCAATAATTGCCGCTAGCTTATCAGCGGTATCTTGAACGGAGTGATTACTTTGCATCGTAATCAGACCCTTTTCAGCATTGATAGCAGTCATCGTTTCTGGCGTCGACTGCACCTTATCCGGCGCGTTTAAAATATTTTCAACACTGGCGCAAGAGGATACGGCCAAAGCTAGGGCAGCGATAGAGATAATCTTAAGCATAAAAAAATCCTTTTTTATTGTGGTCGTTTATTCAGCGAGTGATGGCTGACAACATCGAATATTCATTGTGAACCATAACATTGTGAACCATAACATTGTGCGTAATAAACTGCGTATAGTAAAGGGTCGCATTACAACACCTCTTAAAGAATGACTAAGCCAAAACTAATTACACAGCCAAACGCTCTGCTAGATAATCTACGAGCAACCTAATCTTTGGTGATAAATGACGGTTGTGCGGATAGACGGCCCAGATACTTTCCTCGGGCTCTCTATAGTTATCTAGTAAGCTGACCAGCGCGCCTGATGCTAAGTACTTTTGCACATAATAATCAGGTAGCTGCACAATACCCAGACCTTTTAACGCAGCATCAACTAGGCTATGACCACTGTTATATTGCACCGTGCCAGACACGCGCAGGTTTTTTTCTTTATTAGCATCTTTGCCAGAATCTGTTTTTCTAGAACCTGTTTCTTTAAAATCTATAAAGTGCCAATAATCACGAGTGCCAAGTAAGCAGTTATGTTGGCTTAGCTCGGACAGAACATGAGGCGTGCCGTATTTTTCGAGATAAGCGGGCGCAGCACAAACGAAGTTGGTACGACGGCTGAGTTTTTTTGCCATCATGGTCGAATCGCTTAATTTGCCAATACGAATTGCCAAGTCATAGCCGCCATCAACCAAATCAATTTTTTGATTGCTCAAAAATGCCGTCACTTCGATATCACTATATTGCACCATGAAATCATTGACCAGTGGTAATAACTGCTGCTCGCCATAAGTGACAGGGGCGGTCAGTTTAATTCTGCCTTGGGGCTTTGACTGTAAGTTACTTACTGCTTGCTCAGCAGCATCCAATCCATCGAGCACACCGCGGCAGTGCTGATAAAACACGCGGCCTTCTTCAGTCAGTGATACCTTGCGCGTCGTGCGATACAGCAATTTAATATTCAGTCGTTTTTCTAAAGCGCTTATCTGTCGACTGACTTGCGCGGTTGAGACGCCCAACTCTTTTGCAGCGCGTGTGAAGCTCTCGTACTCCGCCACATAGACGAACTCGCTAATACCGTCCCAGCGCATGATTATTACCACTGTGTAAAAGATATTTTCAAATATAACACATTGTTATCATTTCAGAAACGACTATAATGGTAAGTATAAAATCAAACCTTTTACAGACTGTGACAACTGTGGCTTGCCTCTATACACTAAGCGCTATAAGCTAAATTGGTCTGCGTTTAATCAACAATAAAATTAATTAGAAGAGAGAATATTATGTCAGATAAATTTATTAAATCTAAAGCCGCTATCGCTTGGGGCCCGAACCAGCCACTATCTGTTGAAGAAGTGGATGTCATGCTACCGCGCAAAGGCGAAGTATTGGTAAAAATCATCGCCAGTGGCGTCTGCCACACCGATGCCTTTACCTTATCTGGTGAAGATCCAGAAGGCGTATTCCCAGCTATCTTAGGTCATGAAGGTGGCGGTATCGTTGAACAGATCGGCGAAGGCGTGACCAGCGTCCAAGTCGGCGATCACGTTATTCCTTTATACACCGCAGAGTGTGGCGTCTGTAAATTCTGCTTATCAGGCAAAACAAACCTTTGCTCTGCCGTACGTGAGACTCAAGGTAAAGGCTTAATGCCAGACGGCACCACCCGTTTTTATAAAGACGGTGAGCCAATTTATCATTACATGGGTTGCTCAACTTTCTCTGAATATACTGTCTTGCCAGAGATTTCATTGGCCAAAGTGGACAAAGACGCACCGTTAGAAAAAGTTTGTTTGCTAGGTTGTGGCGTGACCACCGGCATGGGCGCGGTTATGAATACCGCTAAGGTTGAAGAAGGGGCTACCGTTGCTGTTTTCGGTCTTGGTGGTATTGGCCTCGCCGCCATCATTGGTGCAAAAATGGCAAAAGCCAGTCGTATCATCGGCGTTGATATCAACGAAGATAAATTTGAGTTGGCTAAGAAGCTTGGCGCGACTGATTGTATTAATTCTAAAGACTATGACAAGCCTATCCAAGAGGTCATCGTCGAGATGACTGATGGCGGCGTAGACTATTCGTTTGAGTGTATTGGTAATGTCGATGTCATGCGTTCAGCGCTTGAGTGTTGCCACAAAGGCTGGGGCGAGTCGGTCATCATCGGTGTCGCTGGTGCAGGCAAAGAAATCTCAACTCGTCCATTCCAGCTAGTGACTGGTCGCGTCTGGAAGGGTTCAGCATTTGGCGGGGTCAAAGGACGCAGCGAATTGCCAGGCTACGTCGATCGTTATATGCAAGGTGACATCCCATTAAATGACTTTATCACCCACACTATGCCATTAGAAGACATTAACGAAGCCTTTGACTTGATGCATAAAGGTGAGAGTATTCGTACGGTTATTCACTTTTAACAGATGCTTTCTAAAAGTAATGGTTAACGATATTGGTTGTAAATTTAGCGTTATAAAATAACAATGCCGCTCCTAATGGGGGCGGCATTTTGCATGATGAAATAGCAGTTTTAAAATGTTTATTTTAAGATGTGCTTACGTTACAAAGGAAATTTTGCAGAGAGTATGAATATATTGTCTAGAAATTTTTAAAGAGTGACAGAAATATAGCCATTTTTAACGCATTAGAGGTTCACTCGTTCAGATTGAGAACACGCTCTATTTGTCATTAATGAACTTGACCAAAAGCTCGGCCAATTTCTCGCCTTGATCTTCTTGGAGAAAATGTCCGGCGTTGGCAATAGTCGTATGATTTTGGCCTTTGGTTCCGGGAATAAGCTTTTGCATTACTCGATCACCGCCAGTAGTAATCGGATCAGAATCGCTAAATAGAGTAATAAAGGGCTTAGTCCATTTGCTCAGCTCAATCCAAGCAGTGCGGTTATTCTCAGAGGCAGGGTCATCCGGAGTTATAGGTACTAGTAATGGAAACTGCCTAGCACCCTCCTTATAAGACTCATGAGGAAAAGGTGCATTATAAGCGTCGATTACCGCCTGTGATAGCGGTGTAGTAGTACCACTCTTTATAGCGCCTCCCACATTAAATTCTGGTGTTTCCTGTGAGAATTTCTGCCATTTTCGAAAACCTTCACCTGGATCGTGGTCGCCAGTGGGGAGCATGGTATTACCAGCCGCTACCCGAGCAAACCGATCTGGATGTGCGGCAACTAAGCGCAGACCGATCAGGCCGCCCCAGTCCTGACAAAACAAGGTGATGTCCTTTAGATCTAACTGGTCGAGTACTGATTGCAGCCAGTCGACATGACGTTGGTAGGTATAGTCAGTACGGGACGCGGGTTTGTCTGAGCGTCCAAAACCGGGGAGGTCTGGTGCAATCACGCGGTGTCCTGCTGCAGTCAGTATTGGGATGATTTTACGATACAGATAACACCATGAAGGTTCCCCATGGAGCAGTAACACCGGATAGGCGTCCCTTGGGCCCTCGTCGAGGTAATGCACGCGCAACTCACCCCCTTCGCTATCGTCAACCATTAAGTAGTGCGGGGCAAAATCATAATCGGGCAGATTCGCAAAACACGAATCGGGGGTTCTGAGCGTTTTCATGTGTCGTCCTTGAGTTAGGTAATTGAGCGCGCATTCTCACACAGCTGCTGGAAATCCCATTTATTCATAACAATATTATGAATAAATGAGTGAATCTAACTACTTCTATCGATGAGAGTTTTAGATTAGATAAAATTATATCTAACGATGCGTACCACGAATAGGGTAATCGTTTTTTCGAACAAAGGATAAACCATTCGCAAGGGCTTCAAGTTCAGGTCTAGCAAAAGGCGCGTTGGAGATATCGACGATTTGAATCTCTCCATCAGCATTAATGACAAACAAACCAGGCTCCGCAAAGGGATGATCAGTCTCTTTCTCTGAGCGTGGGTCAGAAATGTAGAGCCCTAGCGTATCCATTTGCTCAATAGTTAAACCATAAGCAATAGGAAAGTTGATATCTAATTTTTCTAAATGACTCTCTAATTGCTCTTTACTGTCACCTGATATCGCAATGATATCGACACCCGCCTCAGCAAATAATGCTTTTACGGTTTCTAACTGATTGAGGTATTTTGTACAAATTGGACAATGTTGCCCTCGGTAAACAACGACTAATTTCCAATCGTAACCGTTTTCAGGCTTGCCAAGCGACTTCATATCACCATTTAGCATTTGTACATCTATATTGGGAAATTTGACACCAGCTTGAAGTTTTTGTGCGTAATTTGATTGCATGATTTATCCTTTATTTAATGGTTTGCATGAATGTGAGTAATTCGTGTTGAGACATAGAAGGCTTGATAGGTAAATTAAACCTTCTACAATAAGTTGGCTATTTTTAATAAGCTTCAATGTTTAAAAACGAGCTTGGCATAAGCTTTTTACGAGTTCTGACTTTTAGCAATGATTTGCTCAGCAAGCGTGACAAGATCTGAGGCCATAAAGTTCGGTGTTGGCACATTGGAGGCGGGCAACATGGCGTTATAAGGACGTTTGAGAAATGCCCCTTGGCAGCCAGCAGCTTGAGCGCCAATCGTATCCCAAAGATGACAAGCCACTAAGCATAAATCTGACATTTCAACAGCCAGCTCTTTAGCTGCCATTTGATAAGTCTCAGGCGCAGGCTTGAACTTCGCAACCTTCTCAACGCTAAAAGACTGCTCAAAGAACTCACTCAATCCTGCTTTTTCAAGTGGCGTAGGAGAAGCACTACTGGCTGAATTGGTCAACGTCACTAGTCGAAACCCTGCATCACGTAGTTTGGTCAATGCTGATACTGCATCAGGATGAGCAGGCATTTTGCTCATAAGCTCTTTTAACTCATTAATATCGTCATCTGTCAGCGTGATTTCATGGATATCAGCTGTCATCTGTAACGCACCAACGCCAAGCTCCCCAAAAGGCGTATAAAGGCCTGATAAAGTCATGGTTTGCGAATAAAGCACCAATTGGGCAAACCACTCCCTTAACATGTGCTTGTTACCGAACAGGCGAGCGAATAAAGGCGTAAGGGTATCGATATCTAGTAGAGTCTCATTGACATCAAATACGATAATCGAGGGTGATTGGTTAGAGGACATAAAAGATCCTTTTTTAATAATGGTAAATTGCGTCTGTGAGGGAAGTAGGCTGATAACTACAGTTATAATTATAAAACTGATTAATTTCACTTTAAACTAGCTTGAGCAGTCATTCAAGATGAATTTGAGTAATCACTCAAATTATATTGTTATGCTTTGTTATCATATGTAAATGATATGATTTCAAAAAACAGAGAAATTGGATTGTTTACAGGGTAGATAACGCTTCATCCTTGTTAGAGTTTACTGAATCGAAATCTTTAGAGGGTCGGCACTGGAGTGTCAATAAATTAGAGTTAGGATGTAATTGAGTGTCTTGTTTGGCTTCAAATAGCATGTTTGGTCCAGATCACAACTTTGCTATTCGTCACTGTAGCGCTTTACGAAAATTTTGGAATTCCTCAGATTGATCAAGTAAGTTGCTGCCTAACTCCCGCAACTCATCAACTTGTTTAGGCTGTAGATGAAAAGTGGTTGGCATGGCATCGAACTTTGCGCGCTCTTTCTTATTCTCAACTTGATCGAAAGTTAATATGGAAAAATGCACCTCAACTTGAGGCGAGTCAGAGCTGCGCTGTGCATTCACGTGCTCACCCCATTGCAAAAATTCTTTTTTAGCTAATGAGACGGTCTCGTTATTTAAAATACCTAATGCCACTTCGCTAGAAGCTGAAACTGTCTCGAAGAACCCTGGGTCTTTACCTTCCAATGACCATTTATGCTCAGAGTAAGTTTGAGCATTGGCGACTACGACCAGCACTTGTTTAACTTGGCGGAATTTTTCAGGGCTAAACGCACCAGCCATATTGGGCACATCACCATACTGAGTCACTGGACTCATCATAGATCCACGCACACCCAAGTTATCGGTTACCCCGCCATCTACTAAGCGTAGGACGGGCATACGCTCTGGATAAGAATAACGCTTTAACGCCCGGGCTACCGCATAATTGCGCGGCAAATGACTGTCTTGATTTAAGGCATCCTCGACCCACGACTGGTAACGCTGAGGGCAGTCGGAAAAATTGCGCAGCGCTATAGGTGCAAAGATGCCAGGTACTGAGGAAGATGCCATCACAGCATTTGCCACCGGATAACTCGACAAATCTGAACACAAAAAATCAAAATGCTGCTGGGTAAAGGAAAATGTCGTTGAATTATTTAAGTCACTGGCATTCAGGATAACGTAAGGTAACTTTCCACGCCCCATATCGGCAAAAGTTTTTTGCTGAAACAGACTATGATTTAAGTTATTCGCTACCAGATCGCCACGATTGTATTCAGAGCTGCTCATCGCTATAAGGCTTTGCGGACGTATCGCGAGCTTTATCAGTCGAGACTGCCAGTCCTCATACAAAAAATCTGGCGCAAACTGCTTAAATATATCATCGCCAAATAAGCCGTAGTAGGCTGCTGTGTAGCTACCGCCCGATACCGAAGAAATAACATCCACCTCATCTAACAGTCGACGCTCCACGCCGTTTATAGTCACTGGTGTGTCGCGGAGCTTTTCTAGCACGCCGTAGCTAAGCGCTGCCGCTCGTGTACCGCCACCAGAAAATGCGAGCACAACAAAGACGTCATCTGAGTTTTTAGGTAAGTTATTGCGAAAATCGTAGCGACTTGTGGTGGTCTTATCCGTTATTGGCTTGTTCCAGATTCGTTTCGTACAACCCGTCAACAAGCTGGATATAAGAGTAATGGCTAATAGGAAGAATGCGGAGCATAATCGAGACGAAATTTCCTTATTTGGAAATCTCTGAAGCTGATTGTCACAGAAAGTAGATATATTTATACGCATTCAAGCTACCCCAAAGTGTTTGGACTACTGTGAAGCCTACGTTCTTTCGTCCTTTACCTACTGTATTATAGCTATGCAGGAAAGCTATGCAGGAAAGCTATTCAAGACACTTTTAACTCGGATTTTAAAAGCAGTTAATACCTCTATTATACGTACAGCTTATGCGGACAACCTAGTCGGCCAAAATTGAATCAGACAAGATGCAAATCGAAAGTGCTGATGATGTGCTGATACAGTAACGACAATCCTCCTTTCTCCTTTGCTTATTTATTCAGTATTATTGTGGCTAGTCGTTCTCGACAATCAATAGTCTGAGCCTTGTTAATAAACTTTAACTGGACTGTAATAGCTAGTCAAGATAAAATTGAGCAGTCACTCAAGTTGTACAGTCATGCTCATTTCATTATATGACGCTAAGGCTGTGAGAAAACGGAATATATTATGTCACGCACCGCACTTTATAGCCGACAAGAATCTTTAGAACGAGCTTTACAGCTGTTCTGGCAAAAGGGTTTTCATGCGACGTCTTTAAAAGATTTAGAAAAAGCACTCGATATGCGACCGGGGAGTATTTATGCAGCTTTTGGTAGCAAGGATGGACTGTTCCAAGAAGTACTAGAGTACTATGCTCGTCTGACACTGACCGAGCTAGAATATACTTTGAAGACCCATAGTTCGCCATTGATGGGGCTAGCTGCCTACTTGCGACAGCTTGGCGGAATTCTCGATAAGGGGCTGCCAAGTCGCGCTTGTATGCTGGTCAAAAGCTTGTTGGAGCTTGGCGCCCGTGAGCAATCAGCCTTACAAAAGGTTGAGGCCATGCTGGCTGGTATGGAAGCGCGATTTATTGACTGCTTTACGGAAGCTCAGCGCATAGGGGAGCTTGATAGTGAGCTTGACCCTGTTAGGCTGGCTCGGCGTTTACAAGCTGAAATAATGGGGCTGCGCGCTTTTGCACAGCGTGATGTAGATAGTGCTGCCGTACATGAGCTTGCCGAAGATATGGCGCAATCGATAGAAGCATTGCGTAATAACACGTTTGCTGGCTAGTTCGCTAACTGGCTCTGAATAATAGGTCTAGTTAAGTGTGCTTGCTAAGTTAATCAGAGGTCAAACTGAGAACTAATTAACAGTGTAAATCACCCTTATAAATTGATGAAACCATAAAAAAGGCTACTTGAAGTTTCAAGTAGCCTTTTTTATATCTAAATTTTAATGGCCAATTTTCAATGGCCAATTTTTAATATTCATCAAAAGTGTCGTTTATTCTGGCAGATCTGCCAATTGCTGTAAGATACTTTTGAAGTTCTCAACCCCTTGTGCACCGCTAACCAAGTGTTTTTGATTAAAGATAACAGAGGGTACGCTTTGAATACCTTGCTGACGCCACTGTTGTTGAGCTTGACGTACTTCTTCTGCAAAGCGTTGATCCTTTAATACTGCTACCGCTTCGCTACGATCTAGCCCAATCTCTGCTGCAATATCTGCCAGCACTTCTTTATCCGAGATATTGCGACCATTAGTAAAGTGAGCGGCGAACAAGGCTTGCTTTAGGTCGTGCATACGGCCTTGCTGATCTGCCCAGTGCAGCAGCTGATGCAAATCAAAGGTATTATAGGTGCGAGTCTCCTCAGTGAAATTAAACTCAAAGCCAACCTCGCTACCAGCCTCAGTCATTCTAACTCGGCTAGCATCAGATTCTTCTCTGCTTGAGCCGTACTTCTCAGTGATATGCTCGCGCAAGTTCTGACCTTCGATTGGCATATCAGGATTTAACTCAAACGGATGCCAGTGAATTTTATGCTCGGTATTGGTTTGCTCAAGCGCTTCTGCCAGCTGGCGGTAGCCGATGACACACCAAGGGCAGACCACGTCCGATACAATATCTATGCGCAGTGGTTGCTCTGATGATAACTGCTTTGAATTTTCCATATGACCTCTCGTTAGCTACTATTTATGATTCTAACTGATATCTGTAATTCTAACTGATACGTATGACGTTAACTGAGAAAACAGCTGCTCGAACATTTTCCGAACAACAGCTTCTTGAACAATAATCTCGCATCGTTAACGTAATGGTTAATCTGCTTTATTAGTCGGCTTTGTGCCATTCAAACTTTTGAAAAGGCTTATCGATTGGCGTGTTGGCCAGATGGTTGGTGTAGTTGCTCATCACTTTTTGCGCGGCAGCAAGGACGACTTCTAAAATCTGGCGCTTGGTGAAGCCTGCATCTAAAAATGCTTGTACGGCATCATCATTAACGTTACCACGATCACGGACAACAGAAAGCGTAAAGTTACGTAGCACTTCTAATTTATCAGTCGGTAGTGGGGTTTCATTACGTAATGCTTCGGTAATCGCGTCATCT
The DNA here is from genome assembly GCF_051970275.1 of Psychrobacter sp. ASPA161_9. NCBI lineage: Bacteria > Pseudomonadati > Pseudomonadota > Gammaproteobacteria > Moraxellales > Moraxellaceae > Psychrobacter > Psychrobacter sp. ASPA161_9. The sequence goes on from NZ_JBEFNI010000005.1 coordinate 13,029, forward strand.
ACTTTCATACTTTTGGCAATACCAGTATGCGCAGGAACGCAGTAATGACAAGCGTGCTCAACGTTGATAGTTTGCCATACAACAGTAACTTCTTCATCATCAAAACTACTGTCTAAAAACAATTGATGTAGACGTTGATAACCTTCGAGTAAGCCCGGCGCTTCGGCCATTACCGCGTGTAAATTTGGAACCATGCCAAAAGCATTGATAGAAATATCAAGCAGCTCTTTGCTATCTACTGGTGCGCTCTGTTTGTCGTGTAAAGTAAATTCAGTCATGTAAAAACCCTTATTGTGGTTGTTAATTATTTAATGATTACTAAAGTAAGGTAGCTCAATCAACAATAGACGTAATATTATATTTGAGTGATTGCTCAAATTGATAGGTGATGCTTGCCTAAGTAAATCAGCTAAAGCCACTATAAATGATTTTGAGCGAACGTTCAACCTTGATTGAGTGATTGCTCAATCAAGTTACAAATCAATTAAGTGACGAATCAATTAGCTTATAAACATAGCTACTTAATTGTTATCTCATTGATAGCAACGCTAATTTGACAAAATAATTTAATGAAGTAGCTTAAAAAGGTGGTTTTACACTTAGCAAGTTAGCTCATTTTAGGAAGATATTGAAAGTGTTTCCGGCTATAGCTACTTTTTGAAGCACAACACTTTCATTACAATGGGTGCTATTACGATGGATAAAATAGTACACAAATCCAAAACTTGAATAATAATTTAAATAACAACTCAAACAATAAGGACGTCTCATGACTAAGACTATTTTAATCACTGGTAGTACTGATGGCATTGGCAAATTGGCAGCTTTAAAACTGGCAGAAGCGGGACATCAAGTGTATGTGCATGGCAGAAATGCCGACAAACTTGCCAGTGTCATTGCAGAAGCCAAAGCAGTAGCGACAGGCGCAGCAGTAGATAATATTGACGGGTTTGTGGCTGATTTCTCCGATTTAACCGCTGTACTCAAGATGGCAGCAGAAGTGAGCGAAAAGCTGCCAAAGCTTGATGTACTCATAAACAATGCAGGGATTTATACAACCGCATCGGCAACGACTAAAGATGAGTTGGACATACGCTTCGTGGTCAATTACTTAGCGCCTTACGAGTTAACCAACGCCTTATTACCACTACTCAAAAAGTCTAGTAAAGCTCGTATCGTAAATCTAAGCTCAGCGGCTCAAGCTCCGATATCCTATAAGGCATTTGCAGGACAGGACCGTCTCGCTGATAAAGATGCCTATGCTCAAAGTAAGCTAGCATTAACGATGTGGACTATGGATTTAGCTGACACAGTCGTGGCAGATGACATCAATGTAATTGCTGTGAATCCAGGCTCGCTATTGAATACAAAAATGGTAAATGAGGCTTATGGAGAATATTGGTCACCAGCGGATAAAGGAGCGAACATCCTAACTGAACTTGCCATCTCGGATGAGTTCGCTAACGATACTGGTAAATATTTCGATAATGATATTAAAGATGGCGTACATGGTGACGCAAGAGGAGAGTTCGGACAACCGCATGCAGACGCTCTAAATAAAGAAGCCATTGCAGAGCTTGAACGCCAGACTCAGACAGTATTGCAGTCGCTTTCTACATAAGATTTATATCTAGCCGCATCAATTAATGGTTAGAAATTAAACCATTACAAAGTATCTCATTAAACTTATCATCAAAAACTGGGACATACCCTTATGCAAACTGTCAAAGCCATTGGTTATCAAAACAACCTACCTATCGATGACGAACAAGCGCTACAAGACATTACTCTTGATAAACCGACTGCTTCAGGCCATGATATTTTGGTAGAAGTTAAAGCCATATCCGTCAATCCGGTAGATTATAAAATCCGTGCATCGCGTCCTGCACCAGAGGGTGAGTATGCTGTTATTGGTTGGGATGCTGCTGGTATCGTAACGGCTATCGGTGAAGAAGTCAGTCTGTTCTCAGTAGGAGATAACGTTTATTACGCTGGAGATTTGACCCGTTCAGGCAGCAATGCTGAGTATCAGCTGGTCGATGAGCGTATCGTTGGCCACATGCCGACATCCTTATCTTTCGCTGAGGCAGCGGCGCTTCCGCTCACTACAATTACGGCATGGGAGATGTTATTTGACCGTTTGCAAGTACCTGTTTCTGATAGTTCGACGGATGAAAACGGTAATGATGAGGATACTAATGACATTTCAGTATTAGTGATTGGCGCAGCGGGCGGGGTAGGATCAATATTAACCCAACTATTAAAATCTCAAACAACAGCCACCATTATTGGTACCGCTTCAAGGGATGAGAGTATACAGTGGCTCAAAGATTTGGGCGCTGACTATGTTATCAATCACCGTAATGCATTGTCTGATGAGCTGCAAAAAACAGGCATTGCTGAAGTAGACTATGTCGTGAGTCTCAATAACACCGAAGAGCATTATGAAGAAATTATTAAATGCTTAAAGCCCCAAGGTAAACTTGGACTGATTGATGACCCAGCAACATTAGACGTCCTACCGCTTAAGACTAAAAGCTTAAGCCTGCATTGGGAGTTTATGTTTGCGCGCTCAATGTTTAATACGCCAGACATGATTGAACAGCACCATTTATTAAATGCAGTGGCAACATTAATTGATGCTGGCGAGATTAAAACCACGGTTGCTCACAATCTTGGCACTATCACAGCCGAGCATTTACGCAGTGCGCACCAAATGCTAGAGAATCGTCAAGCACATGGCAAAATCGTATTAGAAGGCTGGCCTGTATAAAGCGTTAAATTATCGTTTAGCTTTACAAGTCTAATTTAACGCTTTGAGCAAATATATTGAACCTGCTTAAATGAATTTATTTGAAATAATTATAATATTAAAACATAGGAAGAATTTATGAACACGCAAGCAAACAAGCCACTCACCATCGTTGCTACTATCAAAGCCAAACCTGAGCACGTTGAGCGAGTCAAATCTGAACTACTTAAACTAACAGCAGCATCACAAGCTGATCAAGGTTGTATCCAATATGACTTACATCAAGACAATGCAAATCTTAATGGATTTATCGTTTATGAGATTTGGGAAAACAATGAGCTTTTGCAGCAGCATGTACAAAGCCAGCATTTTCAGAACTATGTAAAAGTAACAGATGGCATGGTCGATGAATTTGTCATAACTGAAATGACCGCTATTTCGTAAATTTCACCTGTGCATTTATCTATCATTAATAATAAGATAGATAACGATTCCACTTTAAACTTAAAACATTTGAAAATGTACGAACAGGAATAATGTATGAAAGATATCACTGATGCGATGAATTGGCGCTATAGCGTTAAAGACTATGACCCTACCAAAAAGCTGTCAGCTGATGACTTTCAGCGTCTAAAAGATGTGTTGCGCTTGAGTCCTTCAGCGACCAATATTCAACCTTGGCACTATGTGATTGCCGATGATGATGCTGGTAGAGCTAGAGTTGCTAAAGGGACTGATGGGCATCACGAGGCTAATTCATCAAAAATAAAGAATGCCTCACACGTTATCGTTTTTTGTAGTCGTGCTTATGCAGATGATGAGTATTTGAGTGAATTACTCGAAAAAGAAGACGCTGATGGTCGTTTTACTGAACCAAAGCGCAAAATACAAATGGATGAAAAACGTAAGAAATCGGTTAATAATCACCGTTTTTCAAAAAAAGATGAGCCGTTTTAGTTGGCTAAGCAGGTTTATATTACGATGGGTGCTTTATTGCTTGGAGCGGCAACGCTCGGTATTGACGCGACACCGATGGAAGGTGTTGATTTTGAGGTGCTCGACGAAGAGCTTGACTTGAATAGTAAAGGCTTAACCGCTGTAGGCGTTGTCAGTCTTGGTTATCGTAGTGGTGATGGCTATAATGTAGAATTACCGAAATCGCGCTTGAGTGAAGAGGTTGTTTTTAGCAAAATATAAGTTTTATCAAGATATAGGTTTTACTAAGCTATAGTTAGTTCAATATAAAAAGAATACGGTGGAACTGGAATTAATTTTTTGCAGCCTCTGTCTACGTAGGCACAGCAAGCAAAAAAATTATCAACCATCAGTGATAACTAACCTCATAAATGAGATATATTTATGAGGTTTTTCTATGATAAATAATACTGGATTTAGCATTAAGACTCGTAACTGCTATATAGTAAGCCAATCAATGTACAATCAATCAGTGCCTAACAGGAGATAATCTCATCATGATTTGGCTAAAAATGCTTGTTGGCGCGTTGGTGGTACTGTTGATTCAACTATTCGCTCAAAGCAGGTTCTTTTATTTGGCAGCACTTGCGCCACTTTTTCCGACCTTTACTTTAATTAGCCATTTTTTAGTTGGCACTCAGCGTAGTGCTGCAGATTTTAAAATTGCATTGATATTTAGTATGCTAGGTGTGATACCGCATCTCATTTATACGCTGATTGTATTTTTTAGCTTTAGCCATATTGGCTTGTACAAAGCATTATTACTAGGTGTGGCAGGCTGGTTGATCGCTGCTGCTGTTTTGATATTTGCGTGGCAACATCTACAAATATAATAAAGGGTGTACGAGCTTATTAGGCGCTTCTTTTGTTGTTCATACAATCGAACCATGCATCGTCATATACGGTAGCAGCAGAATCAAAGTGCACGTATATTTTTTCATTATTCAATGTCGCATACCAATGCTCATCGTTATAGCCTGTGAGCACTTGAAAATACTTTTCATTCACAAAGTCACCTACAACGTAGGTATTTCCTGCTGCATAAAAAGTATTGCCAGCCGTACACAGTAGTTTATCACCAGTATTTATCATAACATTCTACTTGTATATTTTAGTATATTCGGAAAAGGTAATATATTATTCTAGCCGAATATAGCGTGAAATACTACAATGCGGAATGCAATCAATACGTTTTGTAACGTAATTTTTTATCGGGTGTCTCATGTATTTGCAAATTTAAACATGAATAATTGGAGTATTATCAAGGTACTGATTAACTGAAAAACAGGCACGATTTTGCTGTGCCAAAGTTTAAAAATAAGTGTTGAGTAAGTGAATCTAGGCAATGGCAGCTTCTTTATCGTCTAAGCTTTTAGCTTAGGTTTACAGTTATAAGGAATGGTTTAATGACTATTTTATCTTTGAAATTGTATCGTTGAAACAACTTCGCAAAGGAATGCCACTATGAGTTGTCTTTTACCCGATCGAAAGCTATCCCACTATCGCAAGCCACTAATGGCGTTGTTGTTAATAATGTCTTGTGTCAGTAGTCATGCTGCGACCTATAATATTGACCCAGCCCGCACCAATGTACGTTTCGCCATCGACTATTTTAATAAAAACTCCACCCATACGGGTGGCTTTTACAATGTGACGGGGCAGCTACAATATGATCCAAATGCACACACGGGCAACATCTCGCTTATCATTCCAATAAAATCCTTAAGTACAGGTAGTCGATCATTCAATCAAAAGCTGACGAGTCGTGATTTCTTTGATGTGGCACAATTTCCCTTGGCTTACTTTGAGTCTACTAAGTGGTATTTTATGACGGATAAAACACGCTCAGAGGTCACCCGAATCGATGGCAAACTAACGCTACATGGGGAGACTCATCCAGTCACGCTAACGGCTACCAATTTCGATTGCTATGTCAGCCCCTCACGCAAAAATTCAGTTTGTGGGGGAGGTTTTACCACTACGATTGATCGCACTAAATGGAAGATTAATAAATACGCCTTACTGGGAATGACGAGAAATCTGACGTTAGATATCAGAGTGGAAGCAGCGACAGAGTAATGTATTATTATATAAATGAATATATTGAAATAAGTTGAAATCTGTAGATATAATATACAAAATAATATACTATTTTTAATAGTGAATGGTCTTTGATAGTAATTTTAAATGTTCAACATGCCCTATACTTTTTGATGTCTAAGTTGGCTGCCTTAGGTGTTTTTATCATAACAATACCTATCAAGCTGTTCTGATTTGTCTACCATATTTTGAGGTATAACTATGAAAACCCCACAGGATTTAGTAAGCGCTGCTAAAGCACAAATCACTGAAGTTGCACTGGCGCAAGCAGCTGCTGCTTGTGATAAAGCCGATATCGTTATCGATGTAAGAGAACCTGAGGAATACGCTACTGGTCATATTGAAAAGGCAGTACTGATACCTCGCGGGTTATTAGAGTTTAAAATTGACGATCTAACAGCCACTACTGGTGCTGATACCAACATTGTGCTTTATTGTAAAACCGGTGGACGTGCAGCGTTGGCAGTGCAGTCGTTAGAAGCGCTTGGCTATAAGCAAGTAGTATCTATTGCAGGTGGTTTTGAGGCATGGACTGAAGCTGACATGCCAATAGTAAAACCGAATGATGAAATTGATTTTGGCTAGTATATTAGGCAGTCATTTATTTTGAGTAAGGCATTTTCGGCATTAAAAGCAAGGCATTAGATGCCTTGCTTTCAATGTTTTGCTTCTTAGTTCAATTGTATGGCTTTTCAGTTTAATTATATGGCTTATGAGTTAAATAGATTAGCGCGCATACTTAGCACAGGATGCTGGTTGCCAATAAAACTCAGTGGCAAAGAATTCGTCGTCACGTATTCTGCCTTCATAGCTATTATCAAAGATTATTTTGTATTGGCAAGTCTCGACTCTTTTATCAGCATCGTAGAATTTGAGAATATAATCCCATTCGCGAGCGTTAAATCCTTCACTAAAGTGAGGTGTGCCAATTAACTGGTAGATTTGATCTTTGGTAGTACCTACTTGAATATTAGCAACATCATCATGATTGACGATACTACCTCCTTTTTGCCACGCTTTGTTTGGATCAGGGAACACCAAGTCATTGGCATCAACAGATCCATGCTGGGCACCAGGCGTCAAATGCCAAGTCGGCGTTATATTTTTTTGGGTACAGCCAGTCACTGTGAATAGTAAAGCAGTCGTTGCCAGCACGCCGTAATGATATGCAGATTTTTTCATTATCTATCCTTTAATATATTTTATGAGTAATTTGACAGCGCCTATCTATTTATAACCAAACCTACTGGCAGACAAACGCTGTCGTGAAGTAACGTTGTTATACTAGAAATGGAAGCCTGCACCAATTGCACCGCCAGCATTCCCTTGCGTATCTGCCGTACCATTCACTTTAATTACCCAACGACCGTTATCAGACACTTTAGATACACCAACAGCCACTGCACTTTCGCCATTGTATGACGCGATACCACCGCCGACCATTGACTTACCTGGAATATAAGCTTGCGGTAATGAAGACATTGCCATCGCTGCTGAGATACCAGCGTTTGCATTGTCTTCGACTTCACCAATTCTGTATCCTAGCGCGTTGACGCTATCGCCCAGTTTTTTATCAAGAGCAGTGAGTTGACCGAAGTTGACCGCATCTTTTTCATTGGTACCAGCTTCAACTCCAGTAATGACAGTGTTGGCTGCATTAAAGCCTTCAGCGGTCATGCTAGGACCATCTTTGATGGTGACGCCTGTGTTATCAACCACCGTATTGCCTGTGGTGACACTATCGACTTCGATGTTGCCATCTAGGCCAATTTGAATACCGCCATTAGCAGTGCTGGTCGTAATGTTATTACCGCCTTCAAACTGAATACTGCCACTATTACCGCCGACGCTCTGACTGATGTTATCCCCATTATCCGTGCCAAAGCTGATACCTGCGTCAAGACGACCAGTGTTGTCTGTGATCTTCTCGTTATTGGCTTGGATATCTTCATTGGCCTGAGCATTGCCTTGGTTAACAGAGGCAATAGCATCACTGATATTACCTTTGCCAGTACCACCAATGTTATTAGCAGTAAGGTTGCCATCAGCATCATAGGTAGCATCGCCGCCAATGATGCCAGCGACACCGTTGCCAAGGTTATCTAACTGACCTTTATTAACTGCATCTGATGCTCCAACCCCATTAGCCACGTTAGTAATAGTGGTACCTTCAGCTCCGCCACCTAACGTGATGCTGCCTTTATTGACAGTATCATCTGGGTTTTTGTCATATTGGACTGCTGCATTATTGAGTGATGCATTGCTATCACCAAGTGCGTCACTGACTGCTTTTAACTGTGAGACGTTGACGGCATCAGAGTCTGCGGTACCAGTAGCAACACCAGTTACTTGACGATATACACCGCTCGCAGCATCGCCTACAGCAACTGAACCTGTAGTACTCGTAGTAGCCATAATCGCCGCATTACCGACTGCGCCAAAACCAATAATTCCAGCACCTGTCATCGCTGCAGAGCCAGTGCCCAATACCACTGAACCTTCAACGGTTTGGGTGACATTGTTGCCGAAAACAAAGGTGTCATCACTATCAATAGTATTGTTATTACCTACTGAGTAACTGTTATTACCATCGATAATACTTGGGTCACCAAAGGCCCCTGAGTTATTGCCATTGACGATGTTGCCTGTACCTACACTAATAGACTGAGTACCGTTGGCTTGAGCACCGTCGCCGATAGCAACAGAAGAAGCACCATTGACTTGAGAGCCTTGTCCGATAACGACAGAATTTTTGGCATCAGCTGATGCTTTGGTGTTGTGACCTAATGCGAGAGTGCTCTCAGCACCAGCTTCTACAATAGCATTGACACCAATGGCTGTTGAATTAGCACCACCAGCACTTGAGTCATTGGTAATACCTAAATCACCATCAGCACTGACGGCATTGGTATGGGCAAATTTCACCCCTTCGGTGTTCATTTTTTGCACGGTTTGACCGATCCTTAAACGATCGGTAACTCCTTGACCTTCGACATCGTAGGTTAAGAATAAAGATTCTAAGTCATTGTTGTTTACATTGTTATTGACCACTTGATCTGCGACATTTACCGTGACTTCCTTACCGTTTTGATCAAAAACTTTGACCTTAGTGACACTATCAAGCTGACCTTTATTAACTGCATCAGCAGCATTGATACCATTGGCAATGTTAGTAAGAGTGGTGCCACCACTTACTACGATATTATTATCGTTATCGTCTTTACCAATCACCGCCGGTGTACCAGCAAAGCTGACTTTATCGTAGTTCACTGTGCTGACTGTGCTGTCAGTATTACGATCATACTGAACCCCACCTGCAGTTATTCCACCAGCAACAGCGGTTAATTGACCAAAGGTTGCTGCATCGCTAGCTACTGAACCATTGGTTAGGTTAGTAATTTTAGTATCATTTGCATTGATGCCTTGTGCCGTGATGATTGGCCCTGTTGTGTCGCCTGTGCCATTAATGAAGCTTATGCCGCCTTGGTTGACAGTGACGCCATTGTTACCAGCATTGTCTGTGGCACTAAAGCCTTCTGCGCCATAGTTGCTGGTATTAGTACCGTCAGTAACGTCGGTGCCTGCACTAGTCATGGTCGTGATGTTGTCTGCACCATCATCAATGCTTACACCAGCAGTGTTGGTTACGGTATTGCCGGTCGTCACGCTAGTAAGTGCTAAGTCATCCTTGGTTTTGACTTCATAGTCAGTAGAACCATCAGTGTTGACCGTTTCGGAGACGGTGATGTTCTTACCTGCAGTGACGGTACTTTTCGCTTTCGTAGCCGCATCTTTAACAGAAGAGATGGCACCGTCAATCGTATTAACACCAGTGCCGCCAATGTTGGTTGCGGTAACAATACCGTCAGCGTTCGTTGCATTGCCACCAATGACAGTTGCAAGAGCAGCCGAACTACTATTTAGCTGATCACCAGTCACCGCTTCGGTTGAACCTGCGGCAACGTTGCCATTAGCAAGACCACTTAAAGTACGTACGCCATCAGTACCAGTAAAGCTGACGCTTGTACCACCAGTTGTAGCGCCAACCGTAATCGCGCTTGTACCGGCGTCTTGACGGACGATACCGGTGCGACCAGCGTTGATGTCGTCGATATCGCTGGTGTTGGTGCTGGTTCGACTATCAAGGTTACCTAGCGCATCACCGACATTGTTAAAGTCAGTGGTGGTCGCATCATTATTGCCGTTGTTTAAGGTATAGGTAGGGGCGCTGACCATGCCCGTATCCGAGTCATAAGCGGCATTGCCGCCTAAGTTACTTGCCGTGCTGTTGCCTAGAGCATCGGTCTTTATGTTACCAGCGCCTGCTATCGCGTCTAACTGGCCTTTGTTGACAGCATCGCCGTCAGCGACCCCAGTTGCAACATTACTGATAACCGTATTATTGGCATCAATACCTGCTGCCGTGATATTCGGTCCAGTAGTAGCACCTACGTTGTCAGTAAAGCTTATGCCTGTCTGATTAACGATTGTGCCATTGTGACCTGCAGCGTCAGTAGCCGTAAAGCCTGTCGCACCATAATTACTAGTGTTGGTACTGTCGGTGACGTTGGTGCCAGTGGCACTTAAGTTGGTGACGTCGTCGCCTATACCATCATTGACCACTAATCCATTGGTGTCTAAGACGCTGTTGCCAGTGGTAACACTACCATTCGTACCGAGATTAATATTCTCAGCCAATTTCACAGTTAATGAGTTATCAGCACCATTAGCGACCACACCAATATTATTGTCCGTCAGAGCAGCTGTAGACGGTGCACCACCTTTTACGACGAGTGCCTGACCGAGTTTACGAGTCACTGTAACTGTTGTATTGTCGCCAGTGAAGCTAAGCGGTGTTTGTACAGCTGAATTTAGTGCAGTGATTGCATCACCAACGGTACGGACATTAGTAGCTGCGTTTGATGGATTGCTCACGACAGAGAAAACAGGTGCAGTGTAAACACCAGTTGACGCATCGTATGCTGCATTGCCACCTAAAGCGGTAAGGTTGCCTTGAGATAAAGCTGAGTTATCATCAACTGTAGTACTTAAGCCTTTTAGCTGACTGACGTTGACAGCGTCGGTATCTGCACCGCCGGCGGCGACGTTAGTCAATCGACGTTCACTACCTGCATTACCGATACTGACTACATTGCTACCTATTGCTGTTCCTACAACGGTTGTACCAGTAGGGGCAAAACTTGCGAGGGTAGAGGCTGTCACCGTGGTATCGCTACCGATACCTACCGCGCCATTTAAGCCGGTAGCGATAGTGACGTTGTTACCTATGACAAAGGCGTTGTCAGCATCAATGGTGTTCTCAATACCTACAGCTGAGCTGGCTTCACCTGATATGTTATTAGCTACACCTATAGCAGAACTGGCTGCACCTGTTACGTTATTAAATACACCAAAGGCTGAGCCAACCTCACCTGATACATTGTTTAAGGTACCAAAGGCCGAGCTACCAACAGCTGAAGCCTGATTTTCAGAACCTACAGCAGTCGCCTTGAAGCCAGTAGCTGAAGTGTCTTTACCGATAGCAATTGCATCTTCACCTGTCGCCCCCTCATTGTTTTCGTTAGTACCACCAGTTGAGTTGACGCTGAAGTATTTGGTTTTTTGAGCTTCTAAGGTTGCATTTGTTGCTGCCAATTGACCGCCGTTAATAGCATCTGTGCTATTAGTTGCAATAGTACCATCTGCCACACCAGTAATGACGGTACCACCAGCATCGATACCACTAGCAGTAATGCTAGGACCGATAGCATTATTGTTATTGTCTAAAAATCTGATCCCACTTTGGTTGAAGACCGTACTGGTAATACCGTCGGTCGCTGTGAAGCCATTTGCACCGTAGTTGCTTGTATTAGTACCATCTGTGACGTTAGTGCCTATGGCAGTAATAGTGGTGGCATTACCATCAACAGTACCGTCATCAACTCTCACACCAGTAGTGTTGGTTGTGGTGTTGCCCGTGGTGACACTACCAGTTGCACCCAAGTTAATATCTTTGTTGAGCTTGACGGTTAAAGTATCGCCGTTACTGGCAACCACACCGATGTTGTTATCGGTCAGATCTGCTTCAGTCGCACCGCCACGTACTTTTAGCTCTTCACCAAGCTTACGAGTGAATGGGGTAGTGCTGTCACCTGAGAACTGTAAACCTGTATTGGTGAGACCAGTTACCGCAGTGTTTACATCACCAGCATTCACTGCAGTATTAGCATTGGCAGGTAAGCTTATGTCACCTGCACTTGCCACGCCGGTTAGTTGACGAGCATCGCCATCTACATTGGCAAAGCTGACACTGGTGCCACCAGTTTGGCCACCAATGGTAATAGGATCAGTGCTGTTGTCTTGACGGACAAGCCCTGTTTTACCAGAAGCCAGATCAGCGATGCCCCTAGTGTTAGTAGTAGTACGAGTATCAAGGTTGCCAAGGGCACTACCAACGTTATCAAAGTTTGCTGTGGTACCAGCATTGCTACCATCGTCTAGGGTATAGGTAGGTGAGGTATAAGTGTTAGTTACAGCGTTATAAGTTGCACCGCCACCAAGTGCAGCTAAGTTCCCTGTTGCAATATTATTGGTGTCTGTTAACTGACCGAAGGTTGCTGCGTCATCTGGTGCAACGCCATTAGCTAGGTTGGTAATTCTATTATTACCGTTATTGAGTCCAGATCCGCTAAGAGTAACGGTATTGTTAGGACCGTCAACAATGGTAACGCCAGCATTATTCAATGTACTGTTACCAGCAGTGACTCTGTTAACATTGATATTATCGTTCAGAGTAACTTGTACGCCATCTGCTGTGGTAGTAGATGTGATATTGCTATCGCCTTTGACATTGATAGTGTCACCTAGCGCAAAGTTGTTGCCTGTCGTGCCATTACCGAAGTTGATACCTTTGTTGATCTCAGTGGTGTTACTAGCAGCACGAGTGTCAAGGTTACCAAGGGCATCGCCGACATTGTTAAATGCTGGGGCGTTAGTACCCGTGTCAGTCCCGTCGTCTAAGATATAGCTTGGGGCGGTATAAGTATTGTTTGCCGCATCATAAGCGGCATTGCCACCAAGTGCAGCTATATTGCCAACAGAGCGATTGCTGTTGTCGGTGACATTAGTATTGGTAGTATTTAACTGATCACCTGTGACAGCTTCCGTTGAACCTGTGGCAACGTTACCATTAGCAAGGCCACTTAAGGTACGCACGCCATCAGTACCAGAAAGGTTAACGCTTGTACCACCTGTGGCAGCACCCACGGTAATCGCACCAGTACCGGCATCTTGACGGACAAGACCTGTTTTACCAGAGGCGAGGTCAGCGATATTGCCAGTGTTGGTAGTGATATTACCTGTATTAGCAGTAACGTCAGCATTGGTAGCATTCAGCTGATTACCAGTCACTGCATCTGTTGAACCAGCTGCAATAGTGCCATCTGCAATATTGGTAACTTTATCACCACCGACGTCTAAGCCAGTAGCCGTACTGGTCAACACCGTATTGTTAGTCGTGTCACCGATGGTTGCTTGGGTCACACTGATATTGTCCGCTAAGTTGTAATTGATACCGTTATCAACAGTGTTGGTCACAACTAGATTGCTATCAGTATTTGTGAAGTTGACATTTTCACCTAATTGAACGTTATCGTTAGTACCACCAGCCGCGCTGATGTTAAAGCCAAGATCTGCTTGTGCTTGAACGTTGGCAATGTCACCAGTATTGACCGTAGTACGAGTGTCTAAGTTACCTAAAGCACTCCCAACATCATTAAAGTCGGTTGTTATCGCATCATTGTTACCGTTGTTCAGGGTATAAGTAGGTGCGCTGACAATGCCAGTATCTGAATCATAAGCTGCATTGCCTCCTAAGTTGCTTGCCGTGCTGTTGCCTAAAGCATCAGTTTTAGTGTTACCAGCCCCTGCTGCTGCGTCTAATTGACCTTTATTGACAGCGTCGTCAGACACAATACCGTCAGCAACTTTAGTAATACGATTACCACCGTTGTTAAGACCATCATTGCTTAGAGTCACTGTTTGGTTCGTACCACCGGTTAAAGTAATGCCAGATCTATTAACTGTAGTATTACCAGTTCTAACGCTACCATTTACCCCAAGGTCAACCTGCTCATTGAGGCTCACTTGTACGCCATCAGCGGTGGTGCTGCTGGTTAGATTGCTGTCACCAGTGACGTTAATGGTATCGCCTAACGCAAAGTTGTTGTCTGTCGTGCCATCGCCAACGTTGATGCCTTTCGCAATATCAGTGGTATTAGTAGTAGTACGAGTATCAAGGTTGCCTAGCGCATCACCGACATTGCGGAAGGTGGAGGTCGTGCTGCTGTTAGTCCCATCATCTAAGAGGTAGCTTGGAGCGGTATAAGTGTCAGTTGCCGCATCATAAGCAGCATTGCCGCCCAATGCAGCTATATTGCCAACAGAGCGATTGCTGTTGTCGGTGATGTTGGTATTAGTAGTATTTAACTGATCACCTGTGACAGCTTCGGTTGAACCTGTGGCAACGTTACCATTAGCAAGGCCACTTAAGGTACGCACGCCATCAGTACCAATAAAGTTAACGCTTGTACCACCTGTGGCAGCACCCACGGTAATCGCGCCTGTACCGGCATCTTGGCGCACAAGACCTGTTTTACCAGAAGCGAGGTCAGCGATGTTGCCAGTATTGGTTGTAATATTACCTGTATTGGTTGTGACATTAGTATTTGTCGCGTTAAGTTGACTGCCATTAACCGCATCAGTGCTTGTAGTATTCAAGCTACCATCTGCGACATTAGTAATCTTATCACCACCGACATCTAAACCATTAGCCGTACTGGTCAATACCGTATTGTTGGTGGCATCACCAACAGTGACTTGATTGACACTGATATTGTCCGCTAAGTCGTAATTAATGCCATTATCAACAGTATTGGTTACAACTAGATTGCTATCAGTATTTGTGAAGTTGACATTTTCACCAAGTTGGACGTTATCGTTAGCACCACCAGCCGCGCTGATGTTAAAGCCTTGATTAGCTTGGGCGAGGGCACTATTTGCCGTAGTGTTTGCCGTGTTTGCTGTTGTTTGAGCAGTAGTGACATTGCTATTAGTAGTATTTAACTGATCACCAGTCACCGCCTCGGTTGAACCCGCAGCAACGTTACCATTTTTAAGACCACTTAAGGTACGCACGCCATCAGTACCAGCAAAGTTAACGCTTGTACCGCCAGTCTGAGCGCCAACCGTAATCGCGCCTGTACCGGCATCTTGACGGACGATACCGGATGTGCCACTAGCGGCAGCATCAGCCGTTGCCTGAGCACCTCTGATATCATCAACCAACTTATTCGTGACTGAAAAAACCTGACTGCCATTAATCGCATCGGTAGAGGATGCAGAGATCTCACCTGGCGCCACGTTTTTGATCTGGCGCTCATTACCTATGAGACCTACAGATACTTGACGCCCAGCATCGCCTACATTACCAGCAAAACCTGACGCACCGTCAAACCCTGTAAAGGTGATGCCGTTAACTGTCTGGCTTTCGACCTTTGTTGCGCTACCATCCGTTTTACTGCCTGCACCGATAGCAACCGAGCCTTCTTTGGACGCACTAGCAGAGACACCAAATGCGGCGGATGCAGTACCTCCAGCATTGGCCTGCGTACCAAACGCAGTCGACAGTGCTCCAGATGATACTGCTTGTACACCAATGGCAACAGAAGCGGCACCGCTTGATGCAGTATTTGGATATTGCATACCTGCAGCGGTATTTACCAAATCTCGACCACCAGAGTACTTTTTAAAAGTCGTATTGACTTCACCACTGTTGACTGCGCCAACAGTCTCTGTACCATCTGGGTTTACAGTAGTTCCAGAGGCTTTGTTTAGATCATCACCACCGATGGCAATTGACGAGCTACCTGACGATACTGTGTTCGCACCGATAGCAGTAGACTGATCACCACTCGCTGTAGTGAATTGTCCACCACCTACTCCCCCGATTGCTATTGACTGACCACCTGTTGCTTGAGCATTTTCACCAATGGCTACCGTATTATTACCATCAGCACGGGCATTAACGCCCATTCCTACAGATCCAGAGCCTGTTACTTGAGCATTCGCGCCTAAGCTTACTGAATCACTTGCATTAGTAGTCGCGTTATTACCTATAGCAATACTATTAGTGCCACTAGCATTGCTTTCACAGCCTATAGCGATATCACCAGTAGACTTATCTGCCATGGTATCTGTGCCAAGAGCAGAAATAAGACACTCGTTAGTATCTATTGAACTAGCTCCTACAACAGCTACTGCTTGCATACTAAATCCAGCACTAGCTAGCCCCACGCACAATGCACTAAGGCGCAAGAGTTGCGCGCATCCCGTTAGCGTGTCATTGGAAGCACTTGCAGCGTTAGAGCTTACGACGGCACTTGATGATTTGCCGCGACTTTTCGCATATTCTGCTACTGCCATAAAACAGTTTAATGACTGATTCCAAATAACTTTATAATTGCGATTCATAAGGTAACATCCTGTAGTGGTCAAAACCCTGCTTGATAACAGTAAGATCTACTGACAATAAATTGACATTAGTAGAGAAGAAATAACTAATACTTTTAATTAAAGAATAATTTATAATTAATGGTAATACAAAAGTAAAACAAAGTGAAGTTAATTAATTTTTATAAACCATAATTAAATTTTTATTTTAACTGATAATTAATATTCGATTTAAAGAACATAAGTATTTTATATAAATATTTTTATATTCATTTAAACGAATATAAATAAAAGGTTTTTATTTTTTATAGATGAGTTATAAGTTTTATATAACTAAAAAAATAGCTTTAAAAGTCATTGTTTTGAGATTGTTTTGAGATTGTTTTGAGATTGTTTTAAGATTATTAAGCAGGTGTTATCAATGCCTTGTAAGGTATAGTGTACGAAGTATCGATTAGACTATATGAGCATTATTGATATATGGATTTTCGATAATATAAAAAATAAATATGATTTAACAAATAATAAAATATATTAAATTTTATTTATTAATTTTTAATATTAAAATATTAAGATGTAGGATTTTAAATAAAATTATAGTTTTATATCATATTAAAAATTAATTAAAAAATAATGATATTTTTAATTATGTAAATAAATAATAAGCTAAGGATTGTTTTTTGATTTATATAAATTTAACTATAATAAAATATTTTTTATTATTCCTAAGAAATATAATTTATAATTAAATTAAATAAAATAATTTTCTCTAAAGTATATAGGCTTATTTATGATCGTTATCTATGGTGTTAAAGAGAATCTCAATCCTATTTAAGCAGCGCTGTCTACTGTCATTCATAGCTGCAAGCAGTCGGTGCTTGGACTACCAGAGGATAAAAGGGCACAGCGCTTCATACCGCTAGACTCTGAGGATTTTTACTATCCTGCTGATAGGTCTGCAGCTTATACTGTCATTGAGATTAATATGATGGCTGGTCGTACTATCGCTACTCAGAAGGCGCTGATCAAAGCATTGTTTCAACGTATTGAATCAGAGGTAGGAATCGCACTGATAGATATCGAGATTACGATAAAAGAGCAACCAGCGCATTGTCAGGGGTTTCGTGGGCTGACGGGTGATGAGGCACGTAATTTGAAGTATAAAGTGAATGTATAGCGGCAGAATGTAGTAAATGTTAGGAGAGTTAGGCACTGGACGAAGCAGGCAAAATATCATGACGCAAAGAGTGCTAACAACAGAACGGCTTTACCTCAGGCAATGGCAACCAAGCGACTTTGCTGTGTTTGCAGAGATGAATGCTGATTCCGAGGTAATGAAATACTTTCCCAAGCTATTATCGCTAACATTGAGCGATGTGATAGCCAACAAGTGCCAGCAGCTTATTGAAGATAAAGGCTGGGGGTTTTGGGCGGTGAGTCTAAAAGGCAGTTTAGAAAAGAAGGAGGCCTTTATCGGTATGGTTGGCTTGAATGAAGCACATGCTGATATGCCTTTTGCGCCCAATGTGGAAATTGGTTGGCGACTACACAAAGACTATTGGGGACAAGGTTATGCAACTGAGGCAGCAAGAGCCTCGTTAAGGTTCGCATTTGAAACATTAGAGCTTGATGAAGTCGTCGCCTTTACTGCCGTTATTAACAAGCACTCGCAATTGATTATGCAGCGTATTGGTATGACTGATACACAAGAAAACTTTTATCATCCAATGCTTAATCCCAGCCATCCACTTGCTGAGCACGTCTTGTATAAGGTTACTCAACAGCAGTGGCAGGAATCTATTGTTAATAGTTGATTAATAAACTCTAAAGGCAAAAAATACAAACCATAGTGGTTAGTAGGATTTTTTCTTACAAATCAGAAACATTTTTGTTAGAAATTTAATAAATTGCCATTATAGTTTTAAGTCAGATTTTTCAAAATCCCTCAAAAATCTTAACTATTTCGAGAAAACGTCAAGATATGCCCCTTAAACGGTAGATCCAAATAAGTAGTATCTTCAGGTTTTATGTGTTGACTACTAAAGCCTGATTCAATCATTTTTGTCGTCAGCTTGTTTTTGCGTCCGCGACCGGGGTCAACGATGATGACTTCACAGTTGGAGCTGGCATGGCGATCAATGAATGCGGCCAATATATCGATATGCTGATCTTCGTAGAGTAGGTCGCTACCGATGATCATATCAAAGCGTCCAAGTTGACTGTTGTCTTCGGCCCAGTCTAAGCGCTCAAAGTTAATTTCTTTATTATTATTTAACGTGGTATTGCGATCAAGGAAGTACTCGACCGTCGGATGATAGTCCGTCGCCGTGATGTCCGCATGCCGATGATTAAGTAGTAGGCTGGATAGTGCCATCCCGCAGCCGACCTCCAATATACGCTTACCCGCGATATTATAATCGAGCATATGGTTAGCCAGTACCAAGCTTGACGGCCATATCACCCCAAACAGTGGCCAAGATGCCGAGCAAATACCTAAATTGAGTGCCTCATCGTCAGGGTCACTGAATTGTTGGTTGTCGCGTAAGGTGCAAATGTGAATATCGGTATTGCCAATTTCAATCGTTTGATAACGCACGCGCACAGTAGTAAGCGAAGTCATAAACTGTCCTAAAAAATGAGCAAGAGTGCAAGGATTGGCAGAGGTTGCCACTATCAGGAGTTGGATAATAAAAAGGTGGGAAAGACTGAGTAACAGCCTATATAAAGAGGTGGGTGTAATTAATTTAAGATTAACTGGATAATATTATGCCTGATAGCTCGGTGAGTTATTGTTATTTCGCAAGGTACTAATATTACTAGTATTACTGATGTTGCTAGCTTTTTAAAGTCTGCTATTAAAAGGAGTCTTCTATAAGACGTGCTACTAGCATAAGCTTTTCCTGTGTGCTGTTCGCCAGAGTGACAGAGGCTGCAAAAATTCATTCCAGCAGCACTGGCTGACTTTTAAAGTGAATGGGTTGTAAGCGTGCACTTAGTTTGGACATATTAGATGCACGATTGCTTGATATGGGAGAGTTTCAGTACGAAGTCATGTCTTGACGAAGTCATATCTTGCATTGACGTTTTTTTATAATGGAGCTTTAGTTATCAAATCGTAGCCCAGAGGTTTTGATGCCCCAGATTAGCTCAACAAAGGCACGATTATTGGTCAAGGGTTCACCGTCGATAATAAGTGCATAGCCGCCACCATCGATCCACAAAAATACAAAGCTGGTCTCAGGAATCAATAAATCAACTTGTTGGAAGAAAGATATGGCTTGGCTTTCAACTGCCCAGCCGCGCTGTTTTTGACGTAGCATAAATCCAGAAAAGTCCGCTGCTGCTACGCTAAGCATGTCGGCTTCTTCTTGGCTGTAGCCAATGCGCGCCAAACAAAACCCTTCGTCTGAAGCGATGGCAGCGCGGCGCTTGCCGGATAAGCTTGCCACCACATACGGCAAAAACTGATCAAGTGGTAAGTTGGGAGCGGGCAAAAAGGTAGATAGCTTTTCAATGAAACCTTGTTCAACGAAGCTATTTAACCATCGTTCTGAATACTCCTCCAGCCATGCTGCGACCAGCATCGTCTCGCGATGTGACAACAGTGCCTGTAATGCCAACTGCTGTGCGGTCGGTTCACTTTGGGAAAATGCTTCAAACACGCCAGCAGGGGTTAAGGTAATATAGGTTTTGTCAGCATTATCAAAAGTGGACATAAAAGTTACCTTATCGACAGGATGGAATAAAATAGGGGTTAATCAGTTGCAATGTTAAACCAGCAATAGCTACGCGCTTGCCTTTTTGTCTAAGCTTAGCGTGTTTTTTACTGGCTTAGAGCCTAAGATTTCTTTTGTAGAAGTTGAACCCGTTTGTTCTAATTGCTGTTGGCAATCACTCCAGTGTTCATCAAATTGCCAGTCGCTTTTACCTAAGCGAAACCAAACGATAGAGAAGGCTAAGCGATCATTACAAGCCAAGCAATGAGCAAAAAATTCACGCTCAATTTGCTCAATCGTATTCCAGTCCGCCGCATCACGTGCGCTCATTAGCTCATTGGTAATGTTCCGAGCGATCTCTTTGGCATCATCACTGCTGATACGTAGGCGATGGGTTTGCACGTTCAACGATGGCGTTACCAGTACGCTCCAGCGCGTCGCAAACTCACTGCTGTGCCTTATATAATCAAGCTTGTTGATACAGTTATGAAATGCGTGCTCTATCTGCGGATGCAGGCGACCTTGAATACGGCTAAAGATATCTTTGACATCGTAAGGAATGTCATACCAACAGCCAAAGAAAAAGTCAGCGACCGCGCCTTGTAGTGGTTCTTTTTCATTAAGCAGCAAAGCGGCATTGATACGCTGTTCGTGATAGTAGCGGTTATTGGGGGCGGCGAAAATCTTCCGAGAGTAATAACGAAACGTGCGACGTGCAGTCATCTCGCCGCTTTTATGTAAAAGTAACTCGTCAGTTGGAAATAAATCAGCCATGACGGTATCCTTAATATAAGGGATATTATAGGTTTTAGCGCGACAGACGATACATGATTTTATAAGGGAACGACCTTTTAAAACTTAATCAAGTAAGGTTTCCATCAAATCCAACATAAACTCGCCATCTTCTTCGCTCATCGCCTCAAAGCCTTGCGGCATACCAAGTTCGGCAAGCGCCTCTTTACCACTATCATCTTCATGAAAGGTCAATATCGCCTGACTTAATGCATCCGCTTCAACGAAATCCTCTTTAATCAGTAGCACATGACTAATATCTGCCAAATCACTTTCGATCAGTACCGAGAGTTGTGCTTTGGTCAAACGTGAGAAGCTATGAAAGATTTCTGCTAAGAAGAACGCAGCTTGTGCGTCACCTTTGATGACTTGCCTTGCCGCCGCTTGATAGGTTTCAGTCACTTCCCAGTTTAGATCTGCTTCTTCTAAGTCTACCGCTTCTAGTAAGCGCAGACCGATAAGCTTCACATCGCGGTTGTCTGCCATAGCGACGGTTGCGCCTTTGCTCAAATCTTCTAAATGATTAATGTCACTATTGGCGGCCGCTGCAATGACCATTTCATCAGATTTACCGATTGGACGTGCGATGGCGCGATAGCCTTTTTCACGAATCAAAGCGGCAGCATCGAAAGGATTGGCATAGATAATATGTATGTCACCAGCATCGACCATCTCTTCTTGTTCAGCATGAGAGGTAGGTGTATTGAGATGCAAGTGAATGTCCGCACGCTTTTGGATTAAGGTGTTAAACATATGCCAACCTGCAAAACGATCAGGCGAAAAATCAGGGGCGATTAATAGGTTATACATCTTCTCGTTCATGATTTAACCTTCCTCATTCTGTTTCATTTCGGCATATTGCATAGTCGCCGCTTCAATCTTGCTACGCGAGGGCTTACGGCGCACGGACGTATAGCCGACGGTTTGTCCACGGCGTACATTAGGCACGACAGTCGCATATACCCAATAATGGCTGCCATCTTTGCATAAATTTTTGACATAGCCATGCCATTTTTGTCCTGCTTTCACCGTTTGCCATAAGTCTTGATAAGCGGCATTGGGCATATCAGGGTGACGCAATATATAGTGCTGCTGACCGATCAGCTCGTCTGTCGTATAGCCACTGATTTCGACGAACGCATCATTCACATGGGTGATGATACCGTCTAAATCCGTACGCGAGACGATTAGCTTGCCATCAGGATAGGGACGTTCAATCGCAGAGTCATAAACGCTGCGTGAAGTACCGTCATGATAAGTCAGTGCAACTTTCTCAGCTGGCATATCAGGCTTCGCGGCATCGAGAAGGGGAAAGCCCATAATAACCTCCTATATTTATCATTATAAATTTTCAGTCGTCTATAGTCATAAAACCGCTACGGTCTCAACTTCGCTCGCCATATTAATCTATAGCTTGCTCTTGGTTTGCTTTGGTTTTTTGGCGTCGATATTATTGTGGATCGACTATGCTAGACGACAAGAATGATTTTTATTACCTAGATCTATTACTTAGATCAGCTTGGCAAGTGCTTCTGAGGCGCGTTTAATGTCCAAAAATATCAACCCAAGTTTGGCATTGGTTTTGGCCATAATCGTAAGGACTGCTTCATCACCTGATGAAGTCATAATTACATAGCCTTTTTCACCTTGAATCATAATACGGTCAATACTGCCACGAGCCAACTCGCGACCTGCGCGGTCACCCAACGATAATAGCGCTGCTGACATAGCGCCAACACGGTCTTCGTCCACGCCTGTCGGCAAAGCTGAAGCTATCATTAGGCCATCGTTTGAGATTAGAGCAGAGGCTTCGACGTCTGCTGATGAGCTATTAAGGTCTTCTAGTATTTGTTGGAACGAATCTGTACGCATAGATATCTCACAATCTCTCATTGTTAAATGGACACAAACCATTCATTGATAATATTCAAAAATAACTTTGTATTTAAACAAAGGATGTATTCAGGTAAACGATTATAATACCTTACTAGCAATGTGGATTATTATAATGCCTTACTATTAATAATGATATGAAATTATCGAATTTAAGTTAAGTTTTTTGCCATTTGCTTTACTTTTTATACCGCTCATACGCTTATTCAGGCCAATATATGATAAGAATCAATGAGATACCTTAGGATGTATTCGTCTATAACCATAGCCGTTCATAATTAGTAGCATTTATATTGCAATACGGGATTGACTTTTTTCAGTAGCAGGGTAAATTAAATAGGAGATGTCAAGTAACCAACCGTTTTGACCCTATAAGCTGCGCACCACAATTACTGTCTTTGTAATACCGATCCCATCTGTACATACTCAGTAGTCTCAAAGTGATATGCAATAGACATATAAATGTCATGACGCCTGTCGGTTGCTTAACTTATCGGTTTTTAATCCCGCTAGCCTTTTGTGTACCGAACGCAAAAAATCAATCCTGCATCAGTACTTGCAATGCCGTAGTCTACTGAGTACGGTATTGTAGAGATGTAATCGAGTACCATCACACGTTCTATAGTTAAGGAAGATCTATGAGTATCAGTCAGGCCATCGAAAAAGTTGAAGCGCGCTATGCCCATCAACCTGAGTTTGTTCAAGCAGTCAAAGAAGTTGCGCTTACCATTGCCCCTTTATATGATGCTCATCCTGAATACCAAAAATTCAAAATATTCGAGCGTCTAGTAGAGCCTGATCGTATTATCGCTTTTCGTATTAACTGGGAAAACGATAAAGGCGAAGTTCAAGTCAATCGCGGCTGGCGTGTTCAGTTCAGCAACGCTTTGGGACCTTATAAAGGTGGCGTACGTTTTCATCCATCGGTGAATCAATCTATTTTGAAGTTTTTAGGCTTTGAGCAAATCTTCAAAAATGCATTGACTGGTCTACCTATGGGCGGCGGTAAAGGTGGTTCTGATTTTGACCCTAAGGGCAAAACTGATAATGATATTCGTCGTTTTTGCTATGCTTTTATGCGCGAATTACATCACTATGTTGGTAAAGACGTTGACGTACCAGCGGGCGATATCGGTGTTGGCAGCCGTGAAGTCAGCTATATGTTTGCCATGTACAAGAACTTGACTCACGAGCACGGCGGTGTGTTAACCGGTAAAGGCGTAGGTTTTGGTGGTAGCTTGGTGCGTACGGAGGCCACAGGGTATGGCGCAGTTTACTTCCTAGAGAATATGCTGGCCGCGCAGAACGAAGATATCAAAGGTAAGAGGGTGTTGATATCAGGGGCGGGTAACGTCTCACTACATGCTGCTGAAAAGGTCTTTATGCTCGGTGGTATTCCAATTACGGTGTCTGATTCAAAAGGTACTTTATATGATGAAGCAGGTCTCGATCAAGAAAAAATTGACTGGCTTAAAAAGCAAAAAGAACAAAGTAAGCCGTTAGCTGACTATGTCGATGTCTATGGTGGCGAGTGGTTTGCCGATCAAAAGCCATGGCAGTTTAAGGGCGATATCGCTATCCCTTCAGCCACTCAAAACGAAGTTGATGAAGATGATGCCAAACTGATGGTTGAAAACGGCATAAAATACGTAGTTGAAGGCGCTAATATGCCTCTGACTGCCAAAGCAGTTGATTATATCTGTCTGCATCGTGTGCATTATGCGCCAGGTAAGGCAGCAAATGCTGGAGGGGTCGCAGTATCTGCGCTTGAGATGTCACAAAATTCAGTACGTCAATATAAAAGTTTTGATCAAATTGATGAGCGTCTAAAACTTATAATGAAGAATATCCATGATTGCGCGGCTGAAGCGTCAGAGAAGTACAATCAGACTGACAATGGTTATATTGACTATGTAGCAGGTGCCAACATTGTCGGTTTCAAACGAGTGGCTGATGCATTATGTGCTTATGGTATTTTAAACTAACTTGTGATGTAAACTAGCTTGTGACATAAACTAATAAGACTGTAAGGTAGCTTGTTCTCAGCTCTCTTAAAGCAGTCTGAAAGCAGTGTTAGAGCATTCTTAAATACCGCATCTATATCTTATAGGTGCGGTATTTTTTTGTGCAAAATAAAGCCATAGAAATCAATCTATACATAAGACAAGCATCACCTTAACCAACCTTTATAGCATTAAAGAAATAGCTATTAACATGACGTGTATCTTCGAGTATTTATCGTTAGCTATCAACCAATATGATTAATGTATCAAAGACGATAGATAGAGTTATATGGACGCTAAGCGACTAATATAGCAGCGTTTTTACAATAATTACGTGGCGTTACACTACGGGGTGATTATGTACATTTCACAGGTAAAGACTATTATTTCTTTCAACTATCATAGATTTTTATACAGGCAGATAACGATAAGACTTTGAATAATATTACTCAGATAAAATTTAAGACTAATACAAACTGAGTGTCAATTAAGCAGCTATAAGTACATGGGTTGACCCTCTCGCTGATAGATAAATTATGACGATTATAGAAACCGACAAGTTTCTATTTTTCGTTTTAATTTCCTTCTTAGTTAACGGGTAAACACAGGGACAAGACATGAGTATCAATAAAGTAAATTATTCTACAAAAACGTCATTATTTATAAGTGAGGAAACCATAAGACAGAATGCTATAGAAAGGAGTGCTATAGCAAAAGGTGCCATAAGGAGAGATGGTATGAAAGAAGCTGACGTAAATGCAAACCAATACGTTGTCACAGATAATAAAACAAAAAACATAAATAGCTTGAGTTTAACCAAGAATAATACATTAAAGATTCATAGTTCACCAAAGACTGATAGTTCACCTGCTTATCATCTAAAGAATTCTAAAGCTCAAACTGAGAGTCACGGCAGAAGCGATCGTAGCAATAACTTCGAAGAAAAAAATCTCAATAGAAATATCCTGAACAAAACTCTTCTCAATAAAAACATTCTAAATAGAGCAGACAGCCAGACGTACAAAGCTGTATCAAAGAATGCCTATGTTAGTAAAGAAACGCCTATACGTTTAAGTTTTCAGCTAATGACTCGTGCTGAGCCAGCAGCGCTAGTCATTGAGACAATTAAATCATTATTAGCTATCAAAGCAGACGACGATGAAATTCTAATCGTCGATAATAATAATACCCAAACGACCTTATACGAGCCATTAGCACAGTTCTGTGCCAGTCTTGCTGCGCGTCATAATGTACATTTTTATCATATTGATTCAGTTGCAGGCTTTAAAGCAGGTGCGCTCAATTTAGCGTTGGGACTCATGGATCCTAATTGCAGTCATATAGTAGTAGTCGACAGTGATTATCAGGCGTTACCGCAGGCGCGAATATCAATTGCAAATGCTATCGAACGCTATCCGTCTCATGCGCTATTGCAATTTCCGCAGTTTTATCGGGACGCAGGGCGAGTCGATATTCATAGCGAGTTAAATCATTATTTCAATCATCATTTATACCGTCCATTCAACCGTAAACGTGCGCTATCGACAGGGACTTATGCGGTTATTCGCCGTCGCGCGCTACTAGATTTGGGCGGTTGGTCAGGTGCATCAATTACCGAAGATGCGCAGATGGGTGTGCTGATGCATGGTCGCGGCTTGCGTAGTCAGTTCGTTCCTGAGGTTATCGCAACAGGTCTACTGCCGACTACCTTACACGACCTAATGAGTCAGCGCCGACGCTGGATCTACGGCAATATGCAAGTGCTTAATACTTACTTTTCAGCGTCATCAAACTTGCCTTCCACAAGTTCATCCACCACAGATTCACCCGTCACAGACTCATCCGCCACAAAAAAGAAACTTAGTGAGCGTCTAGCTTATATGGGTGCGCACTTATCTCAGCTTAGTGCTTGGGTGAACTTTACCGGTATCTTTATCGTATTACAGCTATTGACGCTACTCATTATTACGGGCGCACTACTATTCAGCACCAGTTTGAATATTCATGCTTTGCTTGCTCCTTTATATATCGTGTATGCAAGCTACGCCATATTTTTGGGTAGGCGATTATGGGCATATATGCATGATAGTGCACCGCTCAATCAGCAAACTAGCCATGGAGCTGCGTTAATTTTGGGTAGTCGGTTGCGGGCTTGGGCTGTGCATCTGAATTTTTGGGAGTTGGGCGCTTTATCATGGTGGCCAGTACTATGGGGACAAGAAAAGCCGTTTATCTGTACACCGAAACAAGAGTTGATAAGTACACGGAAATCAGTTTATGTTGCCAATTTAATGGCGATGCCTAAAGTGCTGCTAATGTTAAATATAACCACAGCTATAATCGTATCGCCATTTTCACTATTGTATTCACCGCTACTGTTTGGCTGCGCTGTGATGGTTTGTCTCCTAAAAGTATGGGCTGCCAAAGTGATGCTAGCTAATTATAGCTATGAAGAATATAAGGTTGCGAATGAAAGGGTAGCTGCTGAGAGTTTCATTACTAGGAGTCTAAGTACTAAAAACCTCGGCACTAAAAATTTTGATGGTAGAAGTCTCGGTGCTAGAAACCTAAGCGCTAAAAGCTTCGTTACTAAAAAATCGTCTCATCCGCATAAGATCAGTATTGCGAAGTCAAAAGACAAACCTTTGACGTCTTCATTCAAAGACGATAATGCTGTTAATTTTTAAGAACATTAATTTTAAAAACATTAGTTTTAATCTCTACAGTTTTTATCTGTATTTAATGACTGTTAATTGGCTCATATTTACTTAATTCATATTGGACTCGTTATGTTATCTAGCCTTACCGTTGATATACCAAGTGTTACTACTTACCGTAGTGCTAGAGTAATGGATACTCCAGTGTTGCGCATTGCCATTATTGCGCATTCTCTATATCCAATTGCACAGCCATACGCTGGCGGTCTTGAGATGATTACCGAGCTTATCTGTGATGAATTGGTCGCTCAAGGACATGAAGTGTTGCTCTACGCGCATGCAGACAGTCAGACTAATGCGACACTCGTGCCCTTTATGACGCGCATGCAGTTTGATGAGTTGGTCTATGACAAGGAGCATGATTCGGTAGGTATGAGCCGTGAGGAGCTGTATCAATATTTGGTCTATCAGCAAGCCATGCGCGATATCATCAGTCGTGATGAGCAGGGCATGATCGATGTGGTGCACAATCATAGCTTGCATCATATACCGATGATGATGGGTCAGGCGTTTGGCGCACGCTTCTTTACCACCTTTCATACGCCGATTTTTCCGCAGTTGCGTTTGGCATTATTGACACTACGTCAAGGCACGCAAACTCAGTTCACCGCGATTAGTGGTCATCAGCAGCAGCTATTTGATGAGTTCGTGCCTTCTCATGTGGTCTATAACGGTATTGATGTACAGTCATTTGATGCCAATACAAAACCAATTGAAGATGAAGTTTACTTTTGGTATGGGCGCATTTGTGTGGAGAAAGGCACACATCTAGCGATGGAGTATTGCAAAGCGGCAGGCAAGCGCCTCATTATTGCAGGGCCAAAAAGTAATGAGGAATATTTTGATGAGTACGTTGCGCCGTTACTAGAAGAAGATAAAAACGATGGGTCTTTATTCGATTACGTCGGTCATCTGAGTAAAGATCAAATCAATGAACGCTTAAGCCAAGTGACTGCTATGCTATTTACCAGTACATGGGACGAGCCTTATGGCTTAACGTTGGCGGAAAGTTTGGCTTGCGGTACGCCAGTGATTGGCTTTGATGTTGGTGCGAGCGCTGAGATTGTCACGTCATCGACTGGCATTATCGTACCTAAAATGGATAAAGACGCTTTTATTCAAGCTTTTGATGATATCAAACATATTTCCCGCGTGGCATGTCGTCTGCGTGCTGAGCAATTTTGTTCCGTTGCTACGATGGTCGATGGTTATCTGCGGCTATATGAGCAAGCATTAGAAAGTAGTGACAGTGATAGTGTTAGCGCTCAGATTCAGGCCTTGTCTGTTTAGGTATTCAGTCTCAGAGTATCGGTTTTAGAGCACAAACCATTCTATTTGTCATTATCTAAGTGTCATTATCTAAATGTCATTTCTCAATAAGTAAGTTCTAGGACATCTTTTATGCGTATTGGCTATTATGCCCATCATCATGGTTCAGGTCACTGCCGCCAAGCAGATAAATTGGCTGCTTTACTGCCGCCTAAATTACGCAAGAAGATGACAGTGTTTACCAGTTTGCCTAATGATGGTTATCGCTTTAGCGCGATAGCTGATGAGCAAATCGTACGTTTAAGCGCTGAGGATCAGCTGCCAGAAGATGTACTGCCAGGACGAGCTGGAAAATATTGGCAGCCAAGTAGTTTGCATTATTCACCGGTAGGTAATCGTAATGTGCAGACGCGCAGTTGGCAGCTGCTCAATGAAATCCGTCAGCGTCAGATTGACTTGATGATTATTGATGTCAGCGCCGAAGTCGCCATGCTGTGTCGCGCGGCTAGTGTGCCTTACTTATATGTAAGGCTGGCAGGCGAGCGCGATGATATGCCGCACTTGAATGCCTTTGCTGGCGCGCTGGGATTATTAGCCCCTTATCCAAAGGCGCTTGAAGCGCCAGCAACGCCGGACTGGGTACGCCAAAAAACGCTATATCTTGATTTCATGCCCAATAAGACGGATGAGCTGTTAACGTTTACCGCCTTTATAAATAAGCTCATGACGCTCACTACTGATAATACTATTCATGAGCGACTTTACTCGCGTTTAGACGCTGTCAATAAATCAGCTGAAGGCAATGCTAACGAAGGCAACATTGTTACTGTCATCAAGGGCTATGGTGGGCATGATGCTATTGATGCCAAGCTGCCAGAGCTACGCCGTGCATTACCGAACGCATTGATTATATCGCTTGGGCCTATTAATGATGAGGCACGTGATTATGTCGATATTGCTGCTCACGTAGATGATGTGACCCCATTTATTGCCTATAGTGATCTGCTTTTGATGGCTTGTGGTTTGAACGGTATTGCGCAAGCGTATGACTATGCGACGCCGCTCGTCGTGTTGCCAGATGAGCGTCCGCATCGTGAGCAAGAAGTCATGGCAGAGGCTCTGATTGAGCAAGGCCGTGCTTTAAGTTGGCCGCAGTTTATCGCTCAAACTTCAAGTTTGGGTAGTCAGGATATACCGTCTTTTTTATCAGTTAACAATAAGTCAATTAACAACGAATCAGTTATCAATGAATCAATCAACACTGATAAGACTGCTTTGACGGGTAACCAAGCTAATATGCTAGCGCAAGAATTTATGGATAGTTTCGCTGACTATACTTCCGTTAAAGCTTGGTTTGAGGAATGGTTATTGCCGCAGCTAGGTATAAAACCTGAAAGATAATAAGAGCAAATATTTCTATGACAACGATAACCAAAGCGCAAGACGCCATTCCCATGAGTGTAATTACTACCTGCTATGGACGCAATCGACACCTCTACAATCTACTCAGTAGTTTGGCGCAGGGTAGTGTCAAACCAGCAGAAATTATTATCGTTAATGACGATGCTGAGCATGAACGTCTAGCAGAGTACGATTTAAATATTATTAAGATAGCAACGACTACAGCGACTGAGGATGGATTAGCAAGTAGCGCATCATTTGATATTGGTCGTAACCGTAACCTTGGAGCCGCGCGCGCCACGTATGACGCCATGGCTTTCTTGGATGTAGATTGTATCGTCGCCCCAACCTTTATTGAGCAGCTACATTATAAACTCCAAGCACATTCCAAAGCCTTATTGATGGGTCAACCGCGTTATCTGATGCGTCCTTTAACCGATGATGAGGGTAATCAGCTACAACAAGGTAAATTGGCAGCCAACTTTTTAGACAAGCTGTCCGTATTTAACCCTTATCGGGACAACTTCTATTCGCAACAGCAGGATTTAGAGCAGCGTGATTCACAGCAGGACACAGAGAGCTATACGCCTATTAAACAGACACAAGATTATGGTGCATTTTGGAGTCTTTGTTTTGCGATAATGCGCAGTCAATTTGAGCGAATTGGTGGCTTTGATACGGATTATGTCGGCTACGGCGCTGAAGATACGGATTTTGCTTTTATGGCGCGTGCGCTCAATATCGATTTTTATTTAACTAACGATGTGATTTACCATCAACAGCATAGTGTCTATCGGCCGCCGCTTAATCATTTAGATAGTATCGTTATCAATGCCAACCGCTTTTATGAAAAATGGCAACATTGGCCGATGTCAGGATGGTTAGCAGAGTTTGCACAGCTGCAACTGATTAACTGGCAAGATACGCAAACAGTGCCGATTGCTATCAATCGACAGCCAAGTGAAGTTGAGATTAGAGCGGCTCATTATCCGGATGCGCCTTATGTTTAGTATGCTGTATATCTAAATGATATAGAGGCTCTGTTTTATTAACACTGATTCATTAGTGCTGATGTATTAATACTGACGAATAATATCGACGCTATTAGGTGGCGTGGCAAGCTCTTGTCTCTCAAACGCCCAATTATGGCCATCCCAAAAGTGCGCTGTTTTATCATCATTATTAAAGCCCAACATGACTATCGATAGCGGAGTCGCAGTGTTTTGTCGCTGCTGCACATGTAAGCGCGCCGCTAATAATAGCCGATATAACAGAAACCCTGAGGTCGGCGCTGATGAATGGATATCAGCAAAAATAGGATAATCTGCCACCACGCTATGCTGATCTGATAGCACGCGACAATGCTCATCGCTATGCAATAAATGATTTAGCAGTTCTGGAATCTTTAATACTCGGCTGGCTGTTATCGGATCATCATTAGGGCTAGGGTCGTCAGCTGGTAATGGAAACTGGTAGTCAGCATTCCCAAACAAGATGCCAAGTGGTGCATGCTTTGCCATATCTAGCATTGCAGTTAAGTTGTTACTACGCGGCGGCATGCCAAAATGCAATAAACTGTCGCCGATTTTTCTAAAAAATAATAGTTTTGGTAGATCTTTAGCGCTAGGATGGTGGGCAAAAAAATCAGCATGAATAAAGTCATTAAACAAAACCAACATATCTGTCGGCTGCAACAGCGCCTCTAAGCTCGCTGTATCTATTGAAGGATTGTTTGCTATCAATACAATCCGTTTACTCTGCAACATTTGCTCTTGAATGATAAGCGGTAAGCTTGCAAAAGCCAAGGCCGACTCAGTATCAAAACCAGAAGTATCAAAATCAGCAATAATGTCAAAACTAACGCCCGTTAAAGAGTGATAAGTATTATCGTATAGTGAGTCTGTTAGGTGGGACGTATTTAGCATAGAGGCTTAAATGACCTAAAAAGGTGAAGTAACATTATAAAAAACGGAATAACATTATACCTTATTTCTACTGCAATAGCATTACCTAAGTGTATGATAGTCATAGAAAAAAGGTAATTATTAGATAATGTTTTACAGTACATTAGTGCTACATTACGCTACCTTTTTGTCTCATGTTTATCCTTATATATCCGTATCATAAAAGCAATTCCATAATGGCTATAAGGATAAAGAGATATGAGTAATATTATTAAAAAATTGCAACTGACTACATTGGGCGCTTGTCTAACTTTAGCATTGAGCGCAGGTGTAGTGAGTACAGCTGTTAGTGCTGCTAATCATACTGACGAAGTGAGTGCTGCTCAAACAGCGAAAATTAGTCTAAAGCAGGCTATTACTACGGCGAGCAAAGAAGCTTCCGGTACTTTAATCAGCGCAGAGTTTGATGAAAATGACAGCGATGCTGAGGGTGATGGCGGTGTCTATGAGCTGGAATTCAGTACTAATACCACTGGTTATGAAATCAAAGTTGATGCTATAACTGGCAAAGTCGTAAAGTCTGAAACCGAAAATTTAGATAAAGATGATGTCGATAGTTATGAAGTTCAGCAGCAAGCAAAAATCAAGATTATGGATGCTATCAATACTGCGGAAAAACAAACCAGTGGTCGTGTCTTAGAAATTGAATTCGAAAATGATAATGATTATGCTGACCATCAGACCTACTACGAAGTTAAAGTACTAAAGGCTGATCAAATTGTTGAACTAAATATCGATGCCGAAACAGGTACTGTATTTGAAAATTCAATCGAAGATATAGACGCTGTGCCAGATATGACCGCAGTAGAGTTATAATTTCGACAATAAAATTTAGTTATTCATTTTTAGTCAATAACGAATAGACTGATATGTGATAGCAATT
The DNA here is from genome assembly GCF_051970275.1 of Psychrobacter sp. ASPA161_9. Taxonomy (NCBI): domain Bacteria; kingdom Pseudomonadati; phylum Pseudomonadota; class Gammaproteobacteria; order Moraxellales; family Moraxellaceae; genus Psychrobacter; species Psychrobacter sp. ASPA161_9. Next base: position 46,003 of record NZ_JBEFNI010000005.1, read on the forward strand.
TAGCAGCTCCCATCAAAAGCCCCAATCAATCATTGGGGCTTTTTTAATGATAAATGTTTATGGTAATTCGCTATACCGTCTCGCGCCATTTACCTTGAACCATAATACCCGCAATAGGATTTAACCCCATTTGATAAGCAAGGTCAGCAGGGCGGGCGATGTCCCATAATGCCAAATCAGCATCGTAACCCACTTCTATTTTACCTTTGTTGGCTAGACCTAACGCTTGTGCTGCATGAACCGTTGCGCCTGCCAACACTTCTTCAGGGATTAAATAAAATAGTGTACAGCCCATATTCATCGCTAATAACAGCGACGTTAATGGGGAAGTACCGGGGTTGCAATCTGTTGAAACGGCAATCGGAACTTGATGTTTACGCAATTCTTCAATCGGTGGCAACTTAGTATCACGTAGCGTATAAAAAGCACCTGGCAATAGCACGGCTACCGTGTTGCTTGCGGCCATTTTTTTAATATCGTCTTCTACTAAATGTTCAAGATGGTCGCTTGATAGTCCTTGGTATTCTGCTACCAAAGCACTAGCGCCTATGTTTGAGAGCTGCTCAGAATGCAACTTCACTGGCAGGTCTAACGAGCGGGCAACCTCAAAGACGCGCTTAATTTTCTCAGCAGTAAAGGCGATGTTTTCACAGAAGCCATCGACCGCATCGACCAAGCCCTCATCATGCAAAATTGGCAACCACTGACAAACTTGCTCAATATAGTCATCGGCACGGTCTTTATACTCCGTAGGTAGCGCATGGGCAGCCAGATAAGTGGTGCTGACATGAATGTTGTGTTTGTCACCGAGTGCGCGGGCGACTTTTAGCATTTTTCGCTCAGTTTCTAAGTCCAAACCATAGCCAGATTTGATTTCGACACTGGTCACGCCTTCTTTAATGAGCGCGAGCAGACGTTTTTCACTTTGTGCAAACAATTCTTCCTCATTCGCTGCGCGGGTGGCGCTAACGGTTGAGACAATGCCGCCACCTTGTGCCGCGATATCTTGATAACTGGCACCTTGCAATCGCGCTTCGAACTCGTTGCTGCGGTTACCGCCATAAACGATATGGGTATGACAATCGATGAGTCCAGGCGTGACCCAGTTACCCTCAACGTCTTTGGTTTGATCGCTTTTATAATGGGTCAGATACGGCTTTATTTGCTCATGCGTACCAACCCATGCAATTTTGCCATCTTTGATACCGATAGCGGCGTTCATTAATTGACCATAAGGGGTGCTATCTTGTTGACTATCGCTATAAATATCAAACCCGTATTGCTCTGAAAAGGTGGCGAGATTGGCATTGATAATAATGTTGTCAAATGATGTCAAAGTGGAGTTGTTTATAGGCATTTGGTCTGTACCGTTTGTTGTGTTAGTCATGATGTGCTCCTACTTATTAGTATAGATTTAGTGCAGCCATCCATAGTCCGTTCACTTTAAAATAGACATTGTGTCGTTGGTAAAAACTCTTCTTGCTGTGGGGCTGCTGACAGAGGATGTGCAAAATTTACTTCAGTAGCCTTGTATGGTTGGTTTATTTTAAAAATGTTATAGCGTGACTGGTACAAATTTTACTCGCTTGTTGTGCGCAAGCGAGACAAAGGCTTCGCAAAATTCATCCCAGTCACTTGTATGAATACTCAGAACACTTTTATTCTGTATCGATTTATTTATACTAAAAGTAGATGCTGCTCGATAATAGTTGCCAAGAGGCGAGCGGCGACTTTACAGCTGCGCGCATCAATATCAAAGGTTGGATTAATCTCGGCAATGTCAGCCATTCTTACTTTGCCAGATGCCATAATAAGTTTGACCGCGCGCTCAATGAAGGGTAGCTCGATACCATAGGCCGCTGGTGCACTGACACCAGGAACGACGCTCGATGGCAAGCAATCCATATCGATAGTTAGATAGACCACATCAACTTCATTGATAAAATCCTCTATTTGAGCAGCAATTTTTTTCCATTTCTTATTGGTGCAATCTTCGTCACTGATAATATGTACGCCTAACTGCTCAGCACGGTCGAAGAGAGCGGCAGTGTTGGAAAACCGACTGACGCCGATACAGCAATAGTGAAATGGCTGACCCTGTTTATCAAGGTGCTCGGCAATCTGGCGAAATGGCGTACCAGACGTGGCCACATCAGATTGGCGAATATCTAGATGCGCATCAAAGTTAATCACCCCGATAGTAGGTATTGCGCTCGCATGGCTTTTAACATGGCTTTCGACATTATTTTTGACATTGCTAACGTCATTAGTAGGCTGATCGGCTTTTGATGACAGCGCCTGCCATAATCCTAAAAAGCTGCCATAAGCAATGGCATGACCACCACCAAGCCCGATAGGTAGACCGCCTTCCTGGATAATGTGACTTACTTTATCTGCATAGGTTACTTGGGCTTGCTCAAGGGTACGCTCGGCAAAATCATCATTATCATGACAATGGATATCACCAGCATCACCTAGTAGAGTCGGCAGTTGACCCTCATAGCGTTGTTGTAACTCAGCGATGACCGGCAGCGCCGCAAATGCTTGGCGAATCAAGGGCGGCGCAGCTCTTGCACCTACGCGTCCTTGATTACGTCTGACGCCTTGATCACAAGCAAAACCGACCAGTCCAATGCGCTGACCATTTTGCTGACTGGTGCTATCAAAGGCATAAGGCTGAGCTATTTGATACCAGTAGCGGGCGCGCGCAGACTCAAACGGCTCTGCACGGCCTGTCCACCGACTCATATCAGCTGCGGTATGGCTAACGGCTATTGTCATTGTTGACCTCCTTTCATAATATAAAACCTGACTCTCAATTCAGGATGGCCTACGCCAATAAAATTAGATAATTGAGAGTGGATTTTAAATATATAAAACTTTCCTATTTAGACTCGTACCAATCGCTGCGCAATGACTGCCAATACTTGGTGAGCGTGCCATCTAATACTAGTTGTTTTGCTGCTTCAATATCAGGGGCTAGGTAACGATCTTTATCATAAAAAGTCACTTGCTCGCGTAGTTTCTGATGCGCTGTCTGTAACGCCTCTGAGGTATCTAGTCCACGATGGAAGTCGATACCTTGACCAGCAGCCAATAGCTCAATGCCGATAATAGTAGCGGTATTTTGCGCCATCTCATATAGGCGTCGTGCACAATAAGTGGCCATCGACACATGATCTTCTTGATTGGCAGAAGTTGGAATACTATCGACGCTGCCTGGATGGGCGATAGATTTATTCTCTGAGGCGAGTGCTGCTGCCGTCACATGAGCAATCATAAAGCCTGAGTTCACCCCAGCATTATCAACTAAGAATGGCGGTAAACCGCCTGACAAGGTTGCATCAATCAATAAAGCCACACGGCGTTCAGACATAGAACCAATTTCAGCAATCGCCAAGGCTAAAATGTCTGCGGCAAAGGCAACTGGCTCAGCATGGAAGTTACCACCTGAGATAGCAACAGGGCCATCATCGTTAGTGAAGATAAGTGGGTTATCTGTCACCGCATTAGATTCAATTAATAAGGTTTTGCCTGCTTGATTGATGATATCAAGGCAAGCACCCATGACTTGTGGCTGGCAACGCAAGCAATAAGGGTCTTGTACTCTATCGTCCTGTTCGCCATCGTGCGAGGCACGAATAGCACTGCCTTTAATCAGCTGACGATGCGCTTTAGCTATTTCAATTTGACCATGGTGACCACGCACTTCATGAATACGTGCATCGAATGGGGCATCCGAGCCTTTGGCCGCATCAATAGACATTGAGCCGACGATGGTTGCTGTCTCGAGTAAATCTCGTGCTAAGAAATAACCGCGCAATGCCAGTGCGGTGGATACTTGGGTGCCATTAATCAGGGCAAGCCCTTCTTTTGCCGCAAGGGTAATGGGCTCAAGACCATGCTGCGCTAACGCATCGGCAGCGGGTACTTTTTTGCCGCCAACATAGACATCGCCTTCGCCCATCATTGCCAGCGTCATATGCGATAAAGGCGCTAAGTCACCAGATGCCCCAACGGAGCCTTTGGCAGGAATGTTTGGGGTAATTTGATTATTAATTAAGCCGAGTAGGCTATCGACTACGACGCGGCGGACGCCAGAGACGCCCTGCGCGAGGCTAGCAACTTTCATCACCATAATCAGTCGAACTACGTTGTCTGGCAGCGCCTCACCAGTGCCCACCGAGTGAGAAACGATAAGGTTACGCTGGAGTAGCTCAAGTTGATCATCACTGATACGGGTTTTTGCCAACAGGCCAAAACCGGTATTGATGCCATAAGCGCTCTTATCACGCGCAATGATGGTACGTACATCTTCGTGTGAGGCATCTATCGCTTCATAAGCACTGTCAGGTAACGTCAATATGACAGGTTGCTCATAAATATCGCGCAAAATCTCGAAGCTTAATTGGCGCGGATGTAGGGTTAGTTTTTTGATATCAGTCATGCGATTCATCCTAATTTTATGAGCTATATTAATTATATTTTTTGTTGTCTATACATTTTAGTTTATGCTTTGTTGTTTATAAACAGTTAAAAGCTATGCTGTTTAAATTTTCTTAACCAATCCTGCTTGTTTCAGTCGGTCTAACTGATCCAGCCCAAATATATCGCTAAGTGTCCAAAAGGTGCAGCGATTAGAATGCTAAGCACCACTCGCTCAAACCAAATAATGACCATCTTAGGTACTGACAGCGGAATCTCAGTTGCCAATACACAAGGAATCATCGCTGAAAAAAACAGCACGCTACTAATCGAAACCACTCCTGCCACATAGCGGGTCAAGATCTCAGCTTCCGTTAGCAAGAGGGCAGGCAAAAACATTTCAGCCAGTCCCGCTGACATACCTTTGGCAGCAACTAGTGGCTCAGGCATACCGGTTACCCAAGTGAATGGATACAAGAGCAAACCTAAGGCATCAAACACTGGCGTATATTTGGCTAGTAATAAACCCGTTAACCCTACCGCAATAATCGAGGGTACAATCGCTGCCGCCATCGTCACCCCATCGCGAAAGTTCGACCACATAATTTGTTTGAGGTCAGTCGCACGGCGCGAAGTAGCCAGTCCCAAATGATACGCTGCTGCTAAGCGATTACCTTGTTGGTGGTCCAAGTTTGGACGCTCGACGCTATCATCAAAACCTCGAATAGGTGGAATACGTGCACTAATGGCGGTGACAATAAAGGTAATAATCAGTGTCGACCAAAAAAACAGATTCCAAAATTCCATTAGACCAAGGGTCTTAGCAACGATGACCATAAACGCTGCCGACACCGTAGAAAAACCAGTAGCAATAATGATGGCTTCACGAACCGAATATTGATTTTGCAGAAAGACCCGATTGGTAATGAGCAGCCCAATAGAGTAACTGCCAACAAAAGAGGCGACCGCATCAATCGCTGATGAGCCGGGTGTTTTCCAAATAGGCTTCATAATAGGCTGCATGAGTACTCCAAACATCTCCAGCAAGCCAAAACCGAGCAAAAAAGCGAGAATTAATGCACCAATAGGGACAATCATGCCGACTGGTAATGCCAGTTTTTCAAACAAAAACGGCAACATGTCCTTTTCCATGATGATAGCAGGCGCCATATCAGTGATATACATGATGGCGAGTACCAGCCCGATAATCTTAAAGGCGGTTAATATCATATTGGTGATATTTTTACGCCATGAACCATCGTAAATGGGTTTGCCAACACCATAAATCATCAGTAGAAACAGTAAAAATACAGCAAGGGTATGCTGCTGAGTGACCAGATAAGTTGCCCCGTGGTCAAACAAAATCGTGCTCTTTTCACCAATAGTGAAGGGCACAAAGAACATCACCAGACCAATAGCACTAAATACGATTAGCTGTATTAGCGCTACAGGTTTGGACAGCAGCTTTTCAGGCGGCGGGCTAGCAGGTGCTGGGCTGTCTAGAGGCGTTCTAGGCACGGAGCTACCTGGGGGCAAAATATCACGTTCAGACATATTATCGTCCTTGATAAAGTGTTGATGATGTCCTTATATCATTTGAGCATATAAGGACAAGGGCAAGCTATTTAATCATCGGCAGATTTAAGCCATAGTCTTTTGCTGTTTTGATGGCCAGCTCATAGCCTGCATCCGCATGACGCATCACACCTGAGCCGCAATCATTGACCAGTACTCTTGCTAAGCGCTTGGCAGCGGCATCTGTGCCATCAGCGACGATGACCATGCCAGAGTGCTGCGAGTAACCCATACCCACGCCGCCGCCATGATGCAATGAAACCCAAGTAGCACCGCCTGCGACATTGAGCATGCCATTTAATAATGCCCAGTCAGATACCGCGTCCGAGCCATCTTTCATACTTTCTGTTTCGCGGTTGGGGCTGGCAACAGAGCCAGTATCTAAATGGTCACGACCGATAACGATAGGACCTTTCAACTCACCACTTTTGACCATCTCATTAAAGGCTAAGCCTGCTTTATCACGTTCACCAAGACCTAACCAGCAGATACGCGCTGGCAAGCCTTGAAACTGAATGCGTTCTTTTGCCATGTCTAGCCAGCGATGAATATGCTGATTTTCAGGGAACAGCTCTTTAATTTTTTGATCGGTTTTGTAGATATCTTCTGGATCACCTGATAATGCTACCCAGCGGAATGGGCCTTTGCCTTGGCAAAACAGCGGGCGAATATAAGCAGGGACAAAACCCGGGAAATTAAAGGCATTTTTCACCCCTTCATCAAAGGCAACTTGACGAATGTTATTACCATAATCAGTCGTTGGGATACCCATTTCTTGTAGATCTAGCATGGCCTGCACGTGTACGGCACAAGACGCGGCGGCATCTTTGGTTAATGTGGCATGTTGGTCCGGATTTTCTTGTGCCGCTTTCCATTCTTCAACTGTCCAGCCACTTGGCAAGTAGCCATTGATTAAGTCATGAGCGGAGGTTTGGTCAGTGACCAAATCAGGTTTTATCTCGCCTGCATTGGCACGCTTAACCATCTCAGGCAAGATATCCGCCGCATTACCAAGTAGCGCGATTGAGACGGCTTCACCCGCGTCCGTATGTTGTTTAATCAGCTCATAAGCATGGTCAAGATCGTCTGCTTGCTTATCGACGTAACCAGTACGCAAACGGAAATCAATACTAGACTGTTGGCATTCGATGTTTAAAGAAGTTGCGCCGGCAAAGGTCGCGGCTAATGGCTGTGCGCCGCCCATACCACCAAGACCAGCGGTCAAAATCCAACGTCCTGCCCAGCTGCCATCATAATGCTGGCGACCGGCTTCGACAAAAGTTTCATAAGTGCCTTGGACGATGCCTTGAGTGCCGATATAAATCCAGCTACCGGCAGTCATTTGGCCGTACATAAATAGGTCTTTGCGATCAAGCTCATTGAAATGCTCCCACGTTGCCCAGCGCGGGACAAGGTTGGAGTTGGCAATCAACACACGTGGCGCATTTTCATGAGTTTGAAAGACGCCAACTGGTTTGCCTGATTGCACTAATAAGGTCTCATCGTCTTCTAATTCTTTGAGTGACGCGAGTATTTGATCATAGCTTACCCAGTTACGGGCTGCACGTCCGATACCGCCATACACAACCAAGCTTTTTGGGTTTTCGGCCACATCAGGGTGTAGGTTGTTTTGCAGCATGCGATAAGGCGCTTCGGTCAGCCAGCTTTTGCAATTGAGCGTACTGCCAGTCGGCGCAGCAATATTACGACTCTCATCACGACGCGTAAATTCATTATTGTTGCTGGTTCCGTTGTTGCTCATTCCATTATCGGTAGTCATGATCATGTCCTTGTGATTATCTATACGATTTACTATTAACATTATTTGGTGTTGTTAATGAGTTGTATATACAAATTATCAAAGATTATTTTTTCATGCAAGCATTTTTTTATAAATAGTTAAATTATTTATGAAGTTGCTTTGTTAGATAGGCTGTTCTCATGGTGATTATGATAACTGTCATGATATTATGTCAGCACTTTTATAGCTGCATACCTGTATAGTTGAAGTCGACGGTTAAAGATGAGCATGACAAAGGTGAAGAGTGACATGACAAAAACAGTTCCAGCATATCAGCGGATTAAAAACGCAATATTGGATAATATCCATTCTGGAAAATGGCAGGCGGGCGAAGCTATCTCTACCGAAATGGCGTTGGCGGAAGAGTTTGGCGTATCGCGAATGACAGTAAACCGCGCCTTAAAAGAATTAAGCGAAGAGCGGGTATTAGAGCGTCGGCAAGGGTCGGGGACATTTGTCGCACAGCAGCAGTTCAATCATACCTTTGTAGAAGTGCGCAATATCGCTCAAGATTTAAAATCAGCCAATCGCGACTATCAGGCACAAGTGGTGAGCAAACGCGCTATTACCGCGAGCATGTTAGATGATGAGATGCGCCGTAAATTTGGTATTGATGAAGCAGTTGTATCTTCTAATTCTAAGGGTGATGATTCAAAGGACACTGATAGCAATACTAATAGCACTGAGCCAGCTGTTTTATATGAAGTAAAAATCATTCATTTCGCTGACGGTCAGCCTATACAGTTTGAAGAGCGTTGGGTGGATGCGACAAAAGTACCAGAGTTCATTGAGCAAGATTTTAGCGTGGTGAATACCAGCGACTATCTCATTGCCGAAAGCCCACTTGAGCGCGGTAACTATACCATTCGAGCCTTAGCAGCACCTGATGAGATCGCTGATGCCCTACAGATTGCACCGCAGTCACCGACGTTAGTTCTACGTCGTCAGACTTATTCGGCAGGGAAGGTGTTGACCTTTGTGAAGATGTGGCATGCAGGCGATCGCTATCAATTCTCTGGCAAACTTTAACAATCTTACGCGTGCTCACTGTTTTTGTACGGTTATTCTTGCCAAATTGCGATAGTATATGAGCTAGACGCCGTTTAAATAGTATGGATTAACTTTGATTCTGCTACATCGAATTCTTTTGTTAAACGTCCATAAAAGAAAAATAATATAAAATAGTATTGAAAGACACAAACAATATCCTCAAATCGGGCAACCAAAGCAAATATTGCAGTGCACATGTTTTATTGTGATATTCATATTATATAGTTTTATTTAACTTTGTTTGCCTTATACATTTTTGCATTATCCATTCATCTTATAAGGACGCCTTATGAAACGTCGTAATCTTTTAGCCCTTGCCGCCAGTACTGTATTGCTTGCCGCTTGTGGTCAGTCTACTACTAATGAAGCTGAAACCAATGCAACCGACAGTGCTGAGACTGCCGGTTCTGATTTGCTACAACGTATCAATAATGGCGGCACTATTAACGTCGGTACCGAAGGCACCTACCCACCATTCACTTATCATGATGAGAGTGGAAAGCTGACGGGTTATGATGTCGAAGTAACGCGTGCAGTCGCTGATAAATTAGGCGTTGATGTTGAATTTAAAGAAACTCAGTGGGACGCCATGCTGGCAGGTCTGGACTCAAAACGTTTTGATATGGTCGCCAACCAAGTCAGTCTAACTACCCCTGAGCGTTTAGCAAAATATGACAAATCTCAAGCTTACAGCTGGTCAGGCGCTGTGGTTTTAGCGCCAACTGATGACAATCGCTATAGCTCGTGGGAAGCGTTAAAAGGTCTACGTTCAGCACAGTCGCTCAGCAGTAACTATGGTGAGCTAGCAGAACGCTATGGCGCAGAAGTCGTTCCTGTTGATGGCATGGCACAAGCGATTCAATTGGTTAAACAAGATCGTGCTGACTTTACAATGAACGATAACCTTGCAATATTAGACTATCTAAAAAAATTCCCAGACAGCGCGCTTGAGATTAAATTGGTTGCACCGGCCAGTGAGCAAACTGGTTCAGGATTAGTCTTGATTAAAGGCGATGAAGCCGTCGTCGCAAAATTAGACGAAGCAATGGCAGCATTAGCAGCCGATGGGACGCTAACCAAACTTAGCGAAGAGTTCTTTGGTGCTGATATAAGTCAACAAAAATAATGCTAGCTTCTATCACGTCAGTGCTAGCTGAACTACTGGCATTATTGCCATTTATGGACCCTGATCGGGCGCAAATTGTTATCAATTCATTTTGGCCAATGCTGAAAGGCGGTATCTATTATTCGATACCGCTAGCATTGATCTCGTTTGCAATTGGTATGGTAATTGCGCTGACGGTAGCACTAATTCGTATCGTGCCGCGTGCTGGCTGGTTTCACGAGATTATCTATAGACTTGCCCGTATTTACGTGTCTGCGATTCGCGGTACACCGATGCTGGTGCAGCTATTTATCATCTTCTATGGTTTGCCCAGTGTTGGATTGAAGCTTGATCCATTCCCTTCTGCGATTATTGCCTTTTCACTGAATATCGGTGCGTATGCGTCTGAGACGGTGCGTGCCTCTATTTTATCTATTCCAAAAGGCCAGTGGGAAGCAGGCTCAACCGTAGGGTTAACGTACCTACAAACCTTTCGCCATGTAATTTTGCCACAAGCGCTACGGGTTTCAGTGCCACCGTTATCCAATACTTTTATCAGCTTGGTAAAAGACACGTCTTTGGCCTCATTGGTACTCGTCACTGAGCTGTTCAAACAAGCTCAGATTATCACGGCGCGTAATTATGAATTTATGCTGGTCTATACTGAAGCGGCGGTTATTTATTGGGGTATTTGTCTGTTCTTGACCTTTATTCAAGGCAAGCTTGAGATTCGTCTTGATCGCTATATCGCTAAATAATTTATAAATACGCCTTATAATATTGCCAGTATTATCCGCACAACAGGAACCTTTATGATTCAAGTCACCAATATTCACAAAGCCTTTGGTAGTAATCAAGTGCTCAAAGGCATTGATTTGACCATTCACAAAGGCCAAGTAGTCGTGATATTAGGGCCGTCAGGATCGGGAAAAACTACTTTTTTGCGCTGTTTAAATGCGCTGGAGATTCCTGATCAAGGTGTCATTGCGTTTGATGATGGCAGCTTGACGGTCGACTTTGGCACTAAGCCTAAGAAAAAAACCTTGCTGGCACTGCAACGTAAATCAGGCATGGTGTTTCAGTCTTATAATTTGTTTCCGCATAAGACAGCGATTGAAAACTTAATGCTTGGACCTACGGTGGTACAAGGGCAAAGTAAAGCACAAGCCCGTGAGCAGGCTTTAGTTTTATTGGAGAAGGTTGGTCTATTGGACAAAGCGGATCTTTACCCGTTTCAGCTATCCGGTGGTCAGCAGCAGCGAGTTGGTATTGCTCGTGCGCTGGCCATTGAGCCGTCGTTATTGTTGTTCGATGAACCAACTTCGGCGCTTGATCCCGAGCTGGTCCAAGACGTACTCGAGGCTATGAAAAAACTGGCATCTGAAGGCTGGACGATGGTTGTAGTAACCCACGAAATTAACTTTGCGCGTGATGTTGCTGACCATGTCGTCTTGATTGAAGATGGTTATGTGGTCGAAGAGGGCAGTGCGAAGCAGTTATTTGAAGACTCCGAGCACCCTCGTACGCAAGCATTTCTACAGCGTATTGTGCAGTAATAAGGTTAGGGTAATCCAAGTTATTTATCAAATCTGTATATAGTCAGCCCTAAATAAAAGAAGTACAAAGATTATAATGTGCTACTGAGATAATTTTTCCTTGCTTGCTGTGCCTACGCAGACAGAGGCTGCGCAAAATTTATGTCAGTAGCGCTGTATTTATTTTACAGTGGATCGACTATCGCGTAAATTTTTTTTGAAGCAAAGTCTCAAGCACTCTAAAGAAAATTTTTAGGCAAAAAAAAGTCCCAACTATGATGTCATGGTTGGGGCTTTTTTAATCTAATAAAAATAGCTGCTGCTGTATTCTAAATATTTTGAACGTTAATTTTTAGTAGCGCGTAATAAAAACTAAACTTTTTGCCGTCTTCTTAGCCAACGCGGTACACGCGTGGTAGTACCGTTTAATACGGCATTAAATAAAGCCGCCAATAAAATCAATACCACGCCCACGTATTGAATCCACGATAATGATTGGTGTAATAGCATTGTCGCAAGGGCGATAGCAGTCAACGGCTCAAAGATAGTAAATACTGAAGCGCGAGTAGCAGGTAGCTTCTCCAACGCTTTCATATAGAGACCAAAAGGTACGACTGTTCCAAGCAAAGACAGTCCTAAGACGTAGCCCCAAGTAAGCAAAGGCAAGGTTAATAATTGCTCATAGGTGTTATAGGTTTCAGGTAGCAATAGCAGCACACCAGCACTAATGACAATAGAGGTAAAAAATACCAAAGGGGCAGGATGCGCATAATGCATCGCGCGCTTGCCGAGTACTCCGTATAGGGAATAACACACGCCTGATAGCAGTCCGAGCACAATACCCCAATTGGCTTGTGCTTGCTCACCTAACATCGTTAAGCCGACGCCGAATACAGCCATTAGTGCTAGTAATGCCGACTGCCGCGTAATGGATTCACTAAGAAAAAACGCTGAGAAAAGTAAGCTAAAAACGGGCGCAGTATAAAGGAGGGCGACAGCGGGACCAGCACCGACATAAATAACGGCAAAGAAGTAGCATACCGACATACCAAGCACGCCAATTAAAGACTGTAGCGCTAGTCCAAGCCACTGCTTTGGACGTAGATTAACGAGATGTGGCCATAATTTTGGCAGCATGACAAGGATAAGAAAAGCAGCGGTAACGATGCGCAAAATGGTAATTTGCCAGCCACTAAAGCCAATTTGGTTGAGATAGGTCGAGAATATTCCTAAAGTACCCCAGCAGACAGCGGCTGTGATAATTTGAATAGTACCTATCCATGATTGCTGCGCTGACATTACGCTACCGGTGTTTGCCATATCGTTCTCTTATTAATGTCTAATTGTCGCTATGTTTTACAAGGCTTTTAGTTGTCCAAACTGTCTGAGCAACAGCGCAATATAATTCCCAAAGGCGGTACTAAAATAAGAAAAGACAACCCGATTGAGGGCTGTCTTTTGTATGTCATGATTCATTTAATGTTAAAGCTGTTTGCTAATGCTTAGTTAATACAGGTCAGCGAAGTATAAACTTAACTATGCTCACTGTTAATTTCACTTTTAGTTGCGCTGTCAGATTCACGATCAATTTCAATCTGAACTTGCCAATCATTGATATCAAGCTCATGGCAGTTATTGCCTTCGCCATTGATACGATCAATGACCAAAAAGTCAGAGTCACAACCAAGTGCGAGCAGTGGGTGATGCCAAACGTTGGCATCATATTGCACGCCTTGATGAGACTTGGCATAAAACACGGTCAAATCATCAGCAGACCGGGGCGGCTCGCCCGCAGGCGCAACGACGACAATATAATCTTGACCATGCATCGAAAAGAAAGCCTGTGTACCAAACGGATGATATTCCATCACTGACAAAGCGATAGGAAATTCGCGCTTTTTAGCACAGAAAATACTCATGCCGACATTGCCACCATCAAGCTTAGACTCAGCGATAGCATGATGGCGCTTGGCGTAGCCATTATTAATCTCATAACAATTTTCAGGCGTTTCTTGCTCTTTGTCGTACGGCTCAATAACCTTACCATATGGCGCAAACTCAGCTTTGGTCAAAGGTTTGGCTATGATTGTAGTACTCATGAATTCACCTTACTATGGGTTAATAGGGTCTGTTAATTGGTAGAGTCGTTTAATTGGCAGTATCAGCAACTTTACCATAAACCCGTACGCGACTTAAACCGTCATCTGGGAGTAAATGACATACTCGAATTAACGATTATGCCTCTAAACTGTTTATCGTTCTGGATGGGTTATCGTTCTGGGCGAATAAACGGCATATGTCTATTCACATCTTTATATAGTAAGTATCTAAATGGACCAGGTCCGCCAGCGTAACAAGATTGTGGGCAAAATGCGCGCAGCCACATAAAATCACCTGCCTCAACTTCTACCCATTCGCCGTTTAAGTGATATACGGCTTTACCTTCTAGTACATACAAACCATGTTCCATAACATGAGTTTCATCAAATGGGATCACGCCACCTGGCTGGAAAGTGACTATATTCACATGCATGTCGTGACGCATATCAGACTGCTCTGTAAACCTAGTGGTTGCCCATACGCCCCCTGTGTCCGGCATCTCAATAGCTTCAACATCGTGATCGCTGGTTACAAAGGGTTCGGGCGCATCAATACCTTCTACAAATTGATAAGCTTTGCGGATCCAATGAAATTTAACGTGCTTATCGCTATTGTTTTTCAGCGTCCATTTACATCCCGGCGGTAAAAATGCATAACCTCCCGCTTCAAGATGATGCGATTCACCTTCTATAGTCATATCCATTTCACCTTCAACGATGAATACAACACCTTCGGCTTTTGCATCTAGCTCAGGTTTTTCTGAGCCGCCATTTGGTGCTACTTCAACGATGTATTGTGAGAAGGTTTCTGAAAAACCGCTTAAAGGACGTGCAAGTACCCACATCCGCATTCCTTCCCAAAACGGCAGGTAGCTAATAACAATGTCGGTTAGTACACGTTTAGGAATAATCGCATAAGCTTCGGTAAAGATAGCGCGATCAGATAGTAACTGTGTTTGCGGAGGCAATCCGCCAGTTGGTGCATAATAAGTACTTTTTGTTGACATTATTCATGTTCCTTAGTGGTTTTGTGCCGCGATAAATTTGTGTCTGAGCTCACGTTTACATCCAGTTGGCAGTGTTATCAGCCGTGGCGGGATGGTTTTCATACCAGTGCTTAGCGATTTCGTCGCGGCGGCATATCCAAACATCGGGTTTACTGGTGATGTATTGCAAAAACTGTTTGAGGGCTTTGATGCGACCAGCACGGCCGATAATGCGACAATGTAGACCAATCGTTAGCATTTTAGGGGTATGCGAGCCTTCTTCGTATAAGGTATCGAAGCTGTCTTTTAGATATTGATAAAAGGGTTCGGCGTGCGTAAATCCAGGGCTTGAAGCAAAACGCATATCGTTGGTTTCAAGCGTATAAGGGATAACCAAATGCGGTTTGCGCTCAATCTTGTTGCCTTCTGCTACCTTCACATTGAGCCAGTAAGGTAGCTCATCAGCGTAAGAGTCGGAGTCATAGATATAACCGCCTTGCTCGGCTACCAGCTCGCGGGTATTAGGGCTGTCACGACCAGTGTACCAGCCCAGCGGCTGCCCGCCAAGCATCCGCTCAAAGATTTTAGTCGCCGCACGCACATGCTCACGTTCGGTCTCACGATACATATATTGATAAGTGATCCAGCGCAGTCCATGACTGGCGATTTCATGACCGTCCTCTAAGACGCGCTCGATAATATGCGGTGTTTTTTCAGCAGCGGCAGCACAAGTAAAGGTAGTAATGGGTAAGCCATATTCTTTAAACACATCTAATACTCGCCAAACACCCACACGGCTACCGTACTCAAATGCAGACTCTATAGACTGGTGACGATTATTAAATTCTGGCGTGCCTAAAACATCTGACAAAAAGCGTTCGGACTGACCATCGCCGTGCATGACGCTGTTTTCTGCCCCTTCTTCAATATTTAGTACGAACTGTACAGCAATCTTTGCACCACCTGGCCAATTCGCTTGTGGTGGATTGCCACCATAGCCTTTTAGGTCGCGTGGGTAGGTGTCTTGATTAAAATCGCTGGTGATTTTCTGAGTCATGTTCGATATTCCTTTATTTCAATTGAGATGTTTTTATTACCTAAAGTCTTATGCTTGATTAGGTTTTACGGCGTAGGGACGCATAAGTAGCCAATAAACGATACCACCTAACGCAGCTCCTAATAAGAAACCGTAACCTTCAAGTGAGGTGAGCGAAGGTACCAATACAGTGGCAAGCGAGAATAAAGCGCCAACAGCAAAGGCGATCAAACCGCGAACGTTCCAACCTTTATAATAGTAATAAGCGCCTGTGGGTTTTGCCGAAAACAAGTCATCCATATCGATTTGTTGGCGCTTTATTATATAATAATCGATGACCAAGATTCCGAAGAAGGGCGCAATTACGGCACCGACAGCATTTACAAAACCCACAATACCGATCTTACTAATAAAAGATAACCACAATGCGCCAACGAAAAAAGCGATAACAGCAGTGATTAAGCCGCCCTTACGAAAGTTAATATGTTTAGGAAACAAGTTGGCCAAGTCGTAAGCTGGTGGTATGAAGTTGGCGACCATATTGATACCGACGGTTGCGGCAAAGAACGTTAGGGCAGCGACGATAGTTAATGGCAAAGAGTCCACCCGATCAACGATATCTGACGGGTTCGTTAAGGCCTCACCAAATAAGACTAGAGTACCTGCGGTAATGACTAGAGCGATGAAGGAGAAAAACACCATGTTAATCGGCAAACCGAGTAAGTTACCCAGTCTCATATCACGCTCGCTACGCAAAAACCGCGAAAAGTCACCGAAGTTAATGACCACTGCGGCAAAGTAAGCGACCATAGTACCAACGATAGCCGTAAAGGCCTGAAAGGAGCTACCCGTATAATCGCTGCCACTAGCAAAGATGGAGTTAATAGCCGGTAATAACTCTGAGCCTGACTGATACCAGACCACGCCCATCAAGATAACCATCACCACATAAACTAGCGGACCTGCCCAGTTTAAAAAGTGCTTGATAGGTTCAACCCCTGCCCAAAAAAGCAAAATCTGAAACACCCAAACGATTACGAAAGCGAGCCAAGCGGTGCCGTTTAAGCCCAAAAAGGTTGCATCCGAGCTACCCATCATTAATGTTAATAAAATAGCGACCGCAGTGGATGCAAAATAGGTCTGCACGCCGTACCAAAAAATACCAATAATGGCTCGTAATATAGCCGGAAGATTAGCGCCATTGATTCCCATACTAGCTCGTATGAGTACTGGAAAAGGAATGCCATATTTGACGCTTGGCTTACCCGTCAAGTTAACCATCAGCATGACGATGAATCCTGAGCAGATAATCGCTGCCATGACCCACCAGCCATTCAGTCCATAACTCAAAAATAAGGAAGCCGCTAAGGTATAACCGAATAAGCTCTGAATATCATTGGACCAAACATTAAATATCGCAAACCAGCCCCAATTACGCTGTTCAGGCTGTAGCGGGGCAAGATCTTCATTATATAATCTTGAGTTTTTGCGTTCTGGATTGAAAGTGTTGCAATCATAGAGCGCGCTGTTGGACTTATTACTGAGCTGACTTCCTTGCTCATTCGCAGTGGACATCCTTTTCTCCCTTTAGATTGGAATCAATCGAAACCAAGATTGTTAACACTTAATAACGTTTATTGTTAACACTTTAAGGATGTCTAGGTCATTGGTCAAGGTAATTGTTTGATTGGTGTTTACTTATCTGTGTTTAGAATGCCATTTATAATCCGGAAGCATACGCTACAATTTGCTGACGTTCTTCATCCGTTAATTGAGTGAGGTTTCCTAGGGGCATATAGCCACTTTGTACCGCAGTGATGATTTTGGCTTTATGGATTTTTATGTCTTCGGGTGTCTGGATGATAATACCCGCTGGCGGTGCAGCAAAGCCTTGCTGGGTTGGCTGTGCGGCATGGCAGGTACTGCAGCGCGTGTGCACAACATCCATAATGGCATCGTCAGCTGAGGCCGTCACTGGAACGGCTGCTGCGGTGACATTTTCATCAGAGTCAGCCTTGTCAGTCTCATTAATAGCAGTAGCATCACTTGCTGTTTCATTGTTAGCATTAGCAGTTGGTGGCGTGCCGTCAGTTACTGCAGGCGCAGCAGCGACTGAAACGCTAGCGGCAGGTAATGGCTCGATTGGCGCTGGACGCATCCAAATAATTAATAGCACCGTTAATAATGCAGGAATCCATAGAAATTTTGTTTGCGTATTACCTAGATGTTTTTGGTTAAAATAATGACGTACAACAGCGGTGATAATACCTACGAATACCAAGACCAGCCAGCCGTGTGCATGAGCATACATCATTGGATAATGGTTGCTAATCATGGTAAAGATGAGCGGTAGGGTAAAGTAGTTATTCATTAGCGAGCGGTTTTTGGCTTGTAGCGCCAAGTCGGCCACTTCTTTACCTGGTTTTTCGCCGCGTCGCACACAATCTACAAGCGCACGCTGAGCTGGCATGATCCCAAAGAATACGTTACCCGCCATTACCGTACCTAAAATGGCACCGATATGAATAAATGAGGCACGATCGCTGAACAGCTGATATGAACCCCACGTCGCGATAATCAATAATATAAAAATAAGCGAGCTAAAGACAAAGGCGTTTTTACCTAAGTGACTGCGAACAATCACTTCATAAATAAAGTAGCTGCCGAATAAGAACAATAAGCTTGTCGATATAGCACCTATACTGCTACCAAAAGCGACTTTGCTTGGATCAATCAGGTAAGCTGTTGCGTTGGCATAATAGACAATAGAAAGCATTGCCATACCAGTCAGCCACGTCGTATAAGCTTCCCATTTAAACCAGTGCAGGGTCTTGGGCATCTCTTCAGGTTCAAGCTTGTATTTAGCAATCTCATAAAAGCCGCCGCCATGTACTGCCCATAAGTCGCCTGAGATGCCTTTATCAGTTTTCCATTGTGGCGGTTTTCGTAAACTCAAATCCAACCAAACAAAGTAGAAAGACGCGCCAATCCATGCAATCCCAGCGATAACGTGAAACCAGCGAAAAAATAAAGCTAACCAATCGAGAAGATATGCGCCCATGTGGCAAGTGTCCTTTTGTCCAATGTTCTTTCATCCAGTGTATTTTTACACTGTGACGTAATAAATTTACGAGCCGCGATACGTGCTGTAGCCATGTGCGCTAAGTAGTAGCGGTACATGGTAGTGACCGTTATCACTTATCATAAAATCGATGACTACTTGCGGATAAAAAGCCGTTAGATTTTGTGCATCAAAATAAGCTTGGGTATCAAACGTTAATGTATAACGACCAACATCTAAGTGATATTCAGCAATATCAATAGTTGGATCAAACGACCAGCTATCTGGCGTTACGCGTCCATCAGCGTTGGTGACGCCATTGGCTAATAATGATGCCTCACCGCTTGCGCTTACGCGGTGTAGCGTCACCGCTATGTCAGCGGCAGGTTTGCCAAGATGGATATCTAAGATATGTGATGAGAGAGTACCTGACATGATAATTCCTTTTATATATTGAACAAGTAAGGCAGCGTTTACGTTAAGCGGCGCCTAGCAGTTTCTGTAGGCGTAAACGCGTAATTTTATTTTGCTCAGCAGCGGCATTAACCAGCTCAGTAGCACGATCGTTTGGCAAACGTGCTAACAATAAATCCAGCATTTGCTGCGCGCTCTTGCCCGTTGCAAACACGATAAAG
The DNA here is from genome assembly GCF_051970275.1 of Psychrobacter sp. ASPA161_9. Lineage (NCBI taxonomy): Bacteria > Pseudomonadati > Pseudomonadota > Gammaproteobacteria > Moraxellales > Moraxellaceae > Psychrobacter > Psychrobacter sp. ASPA161_9. The sequence goes on from NZ_JBEFNI010000005.1 coordinate 65,311, forward strand.
ATAAAGCCAAACTTATCGAGATAATCTTGATTGCCTTGCGCCAATGCTGCAATCACATCATCCTCAGCATCATTTGCGCCTGACTGCTCATGCGCGGCACTATCTTGAGTGTTGCGGTATTTTTCTTTGAGCGAGTCGACATTGCCGATCTGTGGATGACCGTCAAACGCCTCAAGCAAATTCGCTTCAGTCGTTTGAGCCTGTTGCCATATTCCATCGCTACGGGCAAGCAAGGTGTCTATATCTGCAAAAGGACGCGCGTTTGCCAAGTCATGTGCCCAGCTGGTGCTAGTGCAACAAGTCAATAGGCGTGAGGTCGCATCGGCTTGAGATAGTTCATTAAATTGCGGTAACGTTAAGCTCACGGTGACATCCTTTTCTTTTTATACAAAAATTCTAGTAAGATAGAAGCCTAAGGTTCATAAGAAACTATTAAGGTTCATAAGCATCTATGACAATAGGATAATATTTTTCCATCAAATAAAGACTATGCGAAACCCGTGCTAAAGTAGTATTGCTTGAGTAGTCATTGGTCTGATATTATCTATTCTGCTTAAACCTGACCATTTGGTCAACTACTTTATACAAAATACTTTCATTTATCTTGCTATGTTTCATAAAAACTAGGGCTTTATCCTAATAGTTCACTGGAATATGGTTGTTTATTAATAACAATACCTAATGGCTCAAACTATGGCACAACAGAACCAAGCGGACACCTCACCTGCGCCTGAAGCACCTGCCCATCGTAGTCAACAAGATATTCGTGCGCAAAACCAAGCGTTGATTCTAGCAGCGGCTGAAGAGGAGTTCGTCCTACAAAGCTATCGCGGCGCGACTATGCAAGGTATCGCTGATCGAGCAGGGCTGCCAAAAGCCAATATTCATTATTACTTTAAAAATAAAAAGAATCTGTACAAGGCGGTGCTGCATTCTATTATTCAAGAATGGAACGAAGGACTGGTCACCATGACGGTTGATAGTGACCCTAAAGCCGTTATCGAAAAGTTTGTGCGTACCAAGTTGCATCAAGCATTTGTAAACCCAAATCGGCATAAGCTGTTCGCGCTTGAGGTCATTGGCGGTGCACCGCATCTACATGACTTTATGTCAACGACGATGCAAGAGTGGGCACTTGATAAAATAGAGGTGATGAAGACATGGCATGAGCAGGGCAAAATTGGCATTGCCGATCCATTGCAATTATTGATTTTGATTTGGGCAACGACCCAGAGATATGCAGAGTTTGAGACAGAAATCGTCGGCTTGATGCAAAAGAGTGCCTACGATGAACAAGATGAGGCGCGTGCGGCTGAGTTTTTAGTACCGTTCATTTTACGTGGCTGCGGTCTTTAACAGCAGGTAAAGGCTCTTGTTTTATATAGCCAAAACCACTTTAACGATAGTAGCTTTGTTAACGCTATATCGCTAAAGTGGTGATTGAGGTGCAGAAAAATTCTCTTCCTGATACTCTTCCTGCGCTCAATTAAATTATAGGCAAATCACAACGCCTGACTTTCTATCTCAATTTCGCTCTGAGACAATTCACGCACGGGCTTTAACTTTTCATCAGCATGTTGCTCTGGCTCATCAAATTCAACACCATAGTTCTTTGGCAAGATCATATCGAGAGCGATAGCAACGATACCTGACATCGTAACTGCTGAGCCAAAAATATTACGGAAAAATTGAGGGGTTTGGGCAAATACATCAGGGACAAAAGCAACACCCATTGATAGACCTAGTGAGGTCGCAATGATTAAGATATTACGATGGGTAAATTCCACGGTTGATAGAATACGAATACCTGCGGTCGCTACCGTTGCAAACATCAGTAATGTCACTCCGCCCACGACGGGTTTTGGTAATTGAGTGAAGATAGCGCCCAAAATAGGAAACATACCCATAGTGAATAAGATAGCACCCACATAAAAGCCAACATAGCGGCTAGCGATGCCCGTCATCTGAATCACGCCATTGTTTTGGCTAAACGTCGTCACTGGGAAGGTATTGAACACCGCCGCAATCAATGAGTTAACCCCATCACCTAAGACACCGCCTTTGATACGTTTTTCGTATAGTGGGCCTTTAATAGGTTCGCCTGAAATCATTGAGGTTGCAGTTAAGTCACCTGAGGTCTCAATACTGGTAATAATATACATAAAGGCGATAGGAATAAAAGCTTGCCAGTCAAAACCAAAACCAAACTTAAAGGGCACAGGCAAAGTAAATACGGGGGCTTCAGATACTAAAGAGAAGTCAATACGTCCCATGAACATCGCTGCAACCAAACCTAGCATTAGCCCAATAAAGATTGCACTTGAGCGAATAACTTTATTATCAATGATGCTGATCAGCACCACACTTACCAGTACACCGCCACCTAGTAGTAGGTTCTGCATACTACCAAAGTCCTCAGCACCAACGCCGCCTGCCAAATCAGTCAGACCTACTTTAGTCAATGACAGACCGATAGTGACAATCACGCAACCAGTAACGATAGGGCTCATCAAAGACTTAAGCTTGGTAATGAATTGGCTTAAGAAAATCTCGACGAAGGCACCAAGAAACGAGACGCCAAAGATGACAGAGAGAATCTCCTCTGGACTACCCCCTCGATTTTTTACCACAAAACCTGCTGCTAATACTGCAGCTAAAAAACCAAAACTAGTGCCCTGTAAAGCCATGAGTCCAGAACCTACAGGGCCAATCTTGCGAGTCTGAATGAAAGTCGCAACCCCTGATACCATCAAAGACATACTGATGAGGTAGGGGATGTGTTCGCCCAAACCCAAGACGCCGCCAATAATTAATGAAGGGGTAATAATACCGACAAAGCTGGCTAGTACGTGCTGTACCGCGCCCAAAAATGCTTTTGCAGGGGCAGGACGTTCATGCAGTCCGTATAACAAATCAGGGTTTCCTTGAGTGTGTTCACTCATTTTGGCTTCCTCCTAAAGTGACTTTTAGTCCAATCTCTGTCGGTAATATTAAGCAATACAAGAGACATATGGGTTAGAGCTCCCTATTCATTTAAAGCTCTCTAACGAATCGTATGGCCTATCTATCTAACAAAGAGTCGCACTGATCCTTGTGCTAATAAATAAAAAAGCCAGCCATTATTTATCGATAACAACTATTTATTTATTAATCTCACTAACCGTCATATCTTAAAACCTGACTATTTGGTCAGCTATATTAGGGTATAGCGAAAGGGTAACGCATTGCAACGTTTTTTTTAATATTATTGCGTTTATTTATTCGAGGAAAGTTCTTCATTAGAGCTGTAAAGCATAAATTATTAAATTAATTAGCGCATCGTGAAAGTTGCTAGAAAAGATGAGTATTAAGCGGTTAAGGTAACAAACACACGCGCGCGAATTTTTAATGCTAAATTTCTCACATTAATTATTGCCAAATTGTTAATACTTCGTTATTATGCCTCTCATAATTTAAATGCTAATCATTATCATTAACGTTTACAATGCGATTCGCATGTGCCGCTAGATGACGTTAAAGCATTAAGAAGTATAAACAAGCAGTTCTGGGAAAAGACCGTTGATAAATGGCTTTTAATAGTGATTTTTAAAAATCCAATTCTGATAGTAATTAAAGTGAGTGCGTTATGCGTGAAGTAGAGTTATCAAAGTCGTCAAAACCAGCAAAGCTATCTAGTCGATTGACCGTATTGTCTATGGGTGTGGCAGCGGTATTGTGGTCGCAAGGGTCACAAGCAGCCAGTACAGCTGCTGTAAAAGATATGCCAAGTACGACATTACAGACGATTACTGTGACGGCCAATAGCTCAGTCCGTGATAGTGTACAAGAAGATTCTGTCTACATAGATGACTACACGCCAGCCGCGCAAGCTAGCCACTTAAGTGATTTTTTGGACGTCATACCAGGGGTTGAAGTCGGTGGTACTTCATCGGTGAACCAGCGTGTGCGAGTACGCGGTCTTGATGATACCAATCTAAAAGTAACGATTGATGGTGCGCGTCAAGAAGGCGCGATGTTTTATCATATGGGCGATGTCACGATTGACCCAGACTTACTAAAACAAGCAGACGTATCGGTGGGCAACAATTCTGTCACGCTGGGTAATGATGCGATTGGCGGCGGTGTGGCTTTTGAAACCGTCGATGCGGCAGACTTGCTCAAACCTGGTCAAAAAGTCGGTGCCAAATTACATGCAGGTTACGGCAGCAATAACGACGAGCTACTCACTTCAGCAACCGTTTATGGCGCACCGACAGAGAATGTTGATTTGTTGGCTTATTATGGCAAACGTGATGCCAATGCTGGTGAAGATGGCAAGGGGCGTGAGATTCAAACCCAAGATAGCGAAGGCGAAAATATCCTATTAAAAGCGGGTGCCTATATTGGCGATGATCATCATGTTGGTGCTGGCTTTAGCCGTACCGAAAACGAAGGTTTATTCCCATTACGTCCTGATTTTCCAGCGAGCTCAGGCGTGGGTAGTTGGAATGAGATTCTCCCGCAAAAAGTAAAGCGTGATACCTATACGCTAGATTATAGCTATAATCCAGTGAATCGCTTAATAGACGTCGATACCAATGTTTATCAAACAGAAACGAGTATCTCAAGGGATACGGATTATACCGAAAATCTAGGTTATGACTGGGAAGCGGGCGTTAAGACCACTGGTGCTAAAATCCAAAACACCAGTATTATTGATGACGCTATCATCGCGGGCATCACAGGGACGCATAAGCTGATTGCTGGCGTTGAGCACTATAAAAAAGAGTCAGAGATGGCGCGTGACTCTGCCAAAACTGGCACTGATGAAGCAAAAAACACCTCAGTATATTTAGAAGACCAGTGGCAGATGGGTAAATTAACCCTAACGCCGGGCATACGTTATGACCGTTATGAGTCTCCTGAATTTGTATCGGCTGGCAAAACTTACGACAATGTCGTTGGCGCACTGGCTGCCAGTTACGAGATTGCACCGCGTACGCAAGTATTCGCCAGCTATACGCAGCTGTTTAACGGTCCAGATTTAAGCCAAGCTATCTTTAATCAAGATGGTGAAGATACCTATGTTAATAATGACCTCAAAGCAGAAGAAGGCTCGAACGCTGAAGTTGGTATGGCGACGACGCTTCGCGGTCTGACTAGCGCTGATGATGCGCTACGACTGAGTGCCAAATACTTTGAGACCAATATTGAAAACTACCTTGAATTTGTCCGTGCAGGTGGCAGTAGAACGGGTCTAAATTGTAGCACTGGCAAGCCTGGCACTACTGATTCCCCTGAGACATGTCAGGGTGTGATTAACAAAGACGAAGATTTTAAAATCAAAGGCGTTGAGCTTGCAGCCGATTATAAAATAGATAACTTTAACATGGGTCTTAGCTATGCGCGTGCCCGCAGTAAGGGCGAAAATACCGGTTATAACATCGCTTCAGTGAGCGGTAGTAGCTCTGAGTCTGGCGACAAATATATGGTCAACCTTGGTTACGCGCCAACGGACACCACAGAGCTTGGCTGGCGCAGTACCTATGTTGCTTCAGTGACGCCTAATACGAGTGGAGATGATATCGAAAAACCAAACTACGACGTGCATGATATCTTTATGAGCTATACACCAACTCAGGTTGAAGGCTTAAAAGCGACATTAGGCGTCTACAATATCTTTGATGAAACTTATGCCAGCCATGCCTCACGTAACAACGCTTTAGATGATAATTACACGGATTTTGAGATGGGTCGTAATATCAAAACTTCTTTAACGTATCAGTTCTAATCTAACTGCTATTGGTAATATTTAAAAAGCCAGCTGTCTTTGTATGAGAGCTGGCTTTTTTCATGCGGGTTTCTTCTTAACTTGGCAGAATTATCAATTAACAGCTACATTCTAATAACCAATCACATGATAAATTAATAAAGAATCAGGACTAATGACATCATTTTCATTTAATCTGCGCCAAACCTGTCTATGGATCCATCGTTATACCGGACTTGCGATGGCCGCTTTTTTAATCATGGCTGGTCTCACTGGAGCGCTGCTAGCATTTTATGACGAGCTGGACGATATGTTCAATCATGAGCTGGTGCATATTGAAGCGCAACGAACGCCGCCATTATCGATCGCTGAGCTGCATGACAAGGTCATTACAAGTTATCCAAAACAGACATTTTCGAGTATGCCAACCTCGATAGCGCCTGACAAATCTGCTGTATTTTTGGTAGATAAAGTAAGAAGCCCTAAAGCGAAATCTCAGCCTAAAGCCCCTTTCCAAGAAGTCTATATCAACCCCTTTACCAGAGAGATTATCGGTACTCGTAATAAGGATGAATGGGCATGGCGCAATACCATGTGGAAGGTGTTTTGGCTACACCGTGATTTGTTGCTGGGTGATATCGGTAGGCTGCTGTTAGGCTTAGTGGCGCTGGTGTGGACGCTTAATTGCTTTATTGGCTTTTATCTTACTTTTCCACGGGCAGTAAAGTCTAATAAAGCCAACTCGGATATTAATAAAAAAACCGTCAGTAAAAAACGTGCTTCATTATTTAAGCGTTGGCTACCTGCTTGGAAAATCCGCAGAAAAACCAATATCTTTAAGCTCAACTATGATCTGCACCATGCGTTTGGATTGTGGCTTTGGCTGATGTTATTTGTCATTGCTTGGTCGAGTGTGGGTTTTAACTTGCAGCAAGTTTATAAACCGGTGATGCAAGCAGTGGTTGGACTTGAAAGCAAAGAAGGTAAAGAAAGAGAAAAAGGTGAGTCAAATAAACCAGATAAATCTAGCGTGCAGGACATGCCAAGTTTTGCACCAGTTAATAATGAAACACGTGTTGCTGCTATTGTGAATAAAGCCAATAGTATTGAGTATGTTAGCAAGCAGGCGAATATTGCCGCGCAAAAAAATGGGGTCAGCGTCCAGCAGTTATTGGGATTGCGCTGGGTAGAAGAGGACAAGCAATGGCAAATGCGCTTTAAAACAGATAAGGATGTTGGCAGCCACAGCGGCGCCTCATCTATCACTGTCGATGCCCAAACAGGTAACGTTGAGCGCGTTAATTTTGGTTATCAAAGCTCATTCGGCAGTAAAGTAGACCAATGGTTATCAACGCTACACATGGGACATATTGGTCAAGGCGAAGATGAACAACTTACTCATCGACTGTATCAAGTATTCTTAGCGCTGATAGGTTTGGTCGTGACGATATTATCAGGCACTGGTGTTTATCTGTGGTGGAAAGGTCGGCAACAACGAGGCAAGGCGTTGCGAAAGCTGAAGTAAACATGACCTAATTGAAATGTGCACGTGAAGGTGCATAACATAATGCTAGTGTAAAATAGCTAGCACTTCAAACCGATCTTATCTAAAAGAAAAATATAACTTTATAAATAAAAGGATCTAAAAATGTCCAAACCTAGCCCAAGAATTTTAGAAGTTAAACGTATCACTGATATCACACCCAATATGCGACGTATTACGCTGGGAGGGGAAGGGATGAAAAACTTCCCAGTAGACCAAGAAAGCGCCTATATCAAATTGATGTTTCCTCAGGGTGAGGAGCAAAAACCAATCATGCGCACTTATACTATTATCCAGCAGCGTGCTGATGAGATGGATATCGATTTTGTATTACACGGTCTTAACCATAAAGGTGCTGAAGGACCAGCATCGCACTGGGCCAAAACGACTCAAGTCGGTGACACTATTTTGATTGGCGGTCCGGGTGCAAAGAAATACATCAATCATGAGGCGAATTGGTTTTTGTTAGCAGGCGATATGACTGCTTTGCCAGCCATCACGGTTAATTTGGCACAACTGCCAGAGGATGCAGTCGGCTACGCGGTCATAGAAGTGTTGAGTGAGGACGATATCCAATCTCTCACAAAACCAAAAAATATCGAGCTTGAGTGGGTTGTGAATGCAATGGCAAGTGATAGCCACTACCCAATACTTGAGCGTATTAAAGCACTTACTTGGTTAGCCGGTACACCTGCAGTGTGGGCGGCATGTGAGTTTAATAGTATGCGAGCGCTACGACGGTATTTTAAAGAAAAAGAAGTGACTAAGAGCCATCTCTATATCTCAAGTTATTGGAAGCTTGATAGCAGTGAAGATGAGCATAAAATTGTGAAGCGGGAAGATGCCGCGTTAGGGCTATAAGTCGCAAACACAAACAGCGATACCATATATCTCATACCAAATGAAACCGATACGCTATGTGAGATTTCCAGTCTTGCGTATCGTTTTTATATTGAACCAACTATATATGGGAATTATGGTGAAGCGTCACTATAACAATGTATCGACAATCACTGGACGACCCTGATGACTAAGAACTGAGACATCGACGTTATATAAATCCTTCATAGTCTCTTGGGTGATGACATCGGCAGGTTTACCAACTGCCATTACTTTACCTGCTTTCATGGTGACCACCGTATCGGCGAATTGTGCCGCTTGATTGATATCATGTAGGACGATCACCACGGTTTTTTGCTGGCTATGACTCAACTCACGCAGCTCACGCATCAGGCGGCCAGCATGGTACATATCCAGATTATTCAGCGGCTCATCGAGCAATAGATACGGCGTATCTTGGCAGACAATCATCGCAATCAGCACGCGTTGCCGTTGCCCACCGGACAATGTCGATAAGAAACGCTCGGCTAATGGTTCTAGCTCAAAGCGTTCAATAATATCCTGCACTTTTTGTTCATCGTTTGCGGTTGGTTGCCCTTGATGATAGGGATAGCGCCCAAACATCAGCAGCTCATGCACACGCAGTCGCCCTAGTACTTGATTGTCTTGTCCGAGCATCGCTACTGTCTTAGACAAGGTTCGCGCATGACAGCTAACAATATCACGTTCCTCATTATCTACAGCAAAACTTACCTGTCCTGACTGTAGGGGTTGCAGTCGTGCCATTACTGAAAACAGGGTGGATTTACCTGCGCCATTGGGGCCAATTAAAGCAATCACTTGTGAGGGTGGTAAAGACAAGGTAATGTCATGCAGGATTTGTTGTTTGCCAATATGGTGGGAGATATTATCTAGTTTAATCATACAGTTGGTCCGATTTAAAAACGCTATAACGCTACTGGAATAAGTTTTTTTCGCTTGCTGTGCCGATGCAGACAAAGGCTGCAAAAAACTTATCCCAATAGCATCTGCATATATTTATATATCTTGTCGTTAAAATTTTTTTGATCCGTGCAGTTTTAATGAGCCGTAATCAACGACGCTGAGTCATGAAAATTAGTATTAAAAATACTAAGCCACCAGCTAATTCAATCACCACTGACAGTACACCTGCCATGCCCAATACTTGCTCAAACACTGTCTGACCGAGTACCAAGCAAATCATCGCCACCAAGCTAACCAATATCAGGCGTTCGCTATGATACATATGACGAGCAATGCGATTGGTTAACGCACAGACTAGTAAGCCAAAAAAGGTTACCGGACCGACCAAAGCGGTTGCCGTGGCGACCAATACCGCAATGACCGTTAACAGCCCAAAGGCTAAGCGTTGATAATTAATACCAAGGTTAATCGCTTGCGCCTTACCAAGCATCAATACATCGCATTGATAACGCCAGCGCCAAACAAACACAGCGCTAATGGCACAAATAAAGAGGCTGATACCCAGTAGCTGTGGATTGACTGTATTAAATTGCGCGTAACTGGCAGATTGTACGACGACGAAATCATCAGGATTAATCAGGCGCGCAATCAGCGCCGATAAGCTGCGAAACAACACCCCAAAGATGACGCCCACTAATATCAACCGCGTCAAATCCTGACTGCTTTTTGAGAATAGCACTTGAAACAACAGTAGGGACGCGCCAAACATCAGGACAATTTCAAGGGTAAACTTGGCAATAGGATTGATGCTGGTAAAGCTCATAGCGCCCAAAAAGAACACCAATAAGCTCTGCAGCAAGACATAGAGCGAGTCAAAACCCAATAGCGATGGCGTCAAAATGGGATTGTGCGTTAGGGTTTGAAACAGTAAGGTCGACACGCCAATCGCATAGCCTACCACCATAAGTGCCAGTAGTTTTTTGCCCCGTAACGGCAGGGCAAAATCCCAATAACCGTTGACATTGAGCGTCAAAAACAGCGTCATTGAGATCAATAAGATAATGGCGGCAATTGATTTTGGATGGTTGGCGATAAATGCCCAAAGTTGTGCTAAATGACTCTGTGCAGAAGTGTTTGCATGGTTGTCGTTTTCCAAAGTGCCATTTTCTGGAACACTCTTTGCTGCTGAGCCAGACTTTGTAGAACTGTCATTTATAAGACGATGCTTAGACGGTGAAAACATACGTAAATCCTACTATGCTACCTTTAATAGTAACAACGCCAAGCTTATCTAAGCAGACAACAGGACGAATAGATTAAGAAAAGAGTTAATAACAATTAGGGAGCTGTCTTATTGATATATTATTGCTCAGCAGGCGCGCGTAATAACAGCCATAAAAATAGTACGGTGCCGACCACACCAAAGACAGTAGCGACTGGCACTTCAAAAGGGTAGCGAATAGAGCGCCCGATGATATCGCAGAGCAGTACTGCTGATGCGCCCAAGAGCGCGACTGCGGGCAAGCTACGGCGTAATTTGTCACCCATCAGTCGGCTGACGATATTGGGTACGACCAAGCCAATAAAGGGAATCATACCAACCGTTACCACAACGACAGCGCTCATCATTGCCACCATACCGACGCCAAGCCACGTGACTTGGCGTTTACTAATCCCTAAGTTCAGCGCTATATTATCGCCTAGCCCGACGATGGTCAGTTTATCAGCGATAATATAAGCCAGCACGCACAGTGCGCCCGTCAGCCACAACAGCTCGTAACGACCGGCTAATACAGCAGAGAAGTCACCAAATTGCCAAACGCTGAGCATCTGTAACGATTCCGTTTGATAGGCGATAAAGGTCGTTACTGCCTCGATAATGCCGCCAAAGACAATACCAATCAGCGGAATCATTAAAAAGTCCGTTGGCGGGACGCGGTGAATGAGTAGCATAAACAGCATCATGCCAAACATTGCAGTAATGGTCGCGACACCCATTTTGATAAGCAGCGCACTGGCTGGAAATAGCAAGCTGACGACCAATAATCCCAATGCCGCGCTTTGAGTGGCACCAACCATTGATGGCTCAACAAAGCGGTTTTTAAGCACTACTTGGATAATCATCCCTGCAACCGCCATCGCGATACCAGTCAAAATAATAGCAATGGTGCGCGGTATTCGGCTGACCAATAGCAGTGAGCTGTCTGAGTTAGTGCTATGATTAATAATGCTGTGAAAGATACCTGACCACGAAAAATCCGCCACCCCAATCGACAAACTTAACAACACCAAAAGCCCCATCATAATGAGGCTCCCCGTGTTGATTAACCATGGCGGTATGGCGGTACGTTGATGTTTAGGACTCAGGCCATTGTTAGACACTTTTTGCCAACTTGATGGTGCAGCTGGCAAAGAAGGATTGTCTTTGACACTGGCATGAGCGCGAGATGAAAATAACGACATAACGTCTACTGGCTTATTAATGGGTAATTAAGAAATATGGCTCGTATCGTTATCAGGTCTATTTCGCGCTAGCAAAAGCATCTTTAATGGTAGTCAAATCTTGCATCCATTGATAGTAACCACCGAATGCTAGGTAAGAATCTGGGCTAAGGTAAACCACTTGGTTTTTACTCCAAGCATTGGTTTGCGCGACCAGTGGATTGTCCAATACCGCTTTTGCACCAGCACCATCTTCGCCAATCGCTGCACTGCGATCGACGACGAATAACCAGTCTGGATTGGTCTTTTGTAGATACTCAAAAGATACTGGTTGACCGTGACGCGCATCGGCGATTTGGTCATCGGCCATCGGGATATCTAATACCGTATGAATAAAGCCATAGCGTGACTTATCACCATAAGCGGATAACTTATTGCTATTCACCATCACCACTAAGCCTTTGCCCTTGTCCTTGGTTAATACTTTGGTTTCGTCGATGAGCCCATCGATATTGCCTTGCAGTTTTGCTGCCTGATCACTTTTACCAAACAATGCACCCAAATCATGCAGACGTTGCTTGCTCGACTCATAAATATTTGCCGTATCAATGGTCATATCAAGCGTTGGCGCAATGCTTGAAAGCGCATCGTATTTTTCTGCCATCCGTGAGCCGACCAAAATAGCTTGTGGCTGTATGGCATTTAACGCTTCAAGGTCTGGCTCAAATACCGTACCGACTGATTTTGGCTCAGGCTGAGTTTTTGAGTGCAGATTGTCTAAATGTAGACCACTTGGCATGCCATCGACCGCCACATCCAGCGCTGCCAAATCTTGCATCAAGGTCATATCATAGACTACCAATGGTGATGGATTTATCGCTAGACTTACAGGGCCTTTGACCGTACCCACTTCAATGGTAGCCACTGAAACAGCATCGTTGTTAGCGACATTCGAGGCGGCATCAGCAGTGTTATTCTCCACCTTAGTATCATTTACTTCAGAATCGCTAGAGTCGGGTGACGAACAAGCTGTCAAACCAATGCTGGCAACTAGTACTGTCATCATGGCAGTCAATAGTGGACGTTTAAAAGAAGAGGCAGTAGAACGGCTAGAGCAGAAGGTGTTAGTAGGCATAAATAACTCGGTATATTACGGGTTTGTGCAGTCTTTTAGTAAAGTAACTGCAAATATAGGAAAGTAAAAAGAACTTGTTTAGCGTTGTTGTGCACGCTAATACAGTGCTCGCTGATTTGTCTAATTCAATTTATTATTTTTTATTAACTGGTTTTTGAAGTTTATAGTTTTAGCAGGACGGAAAGGAATAGTAAATTAGAGGTCATGATAAAGTAATTGAGACTCATTATCAATATAAATGATAATGGTTGTTATTAACTATCAAGGATAATTCATAAATATTGCCTTTTAGTGCTATTGTTCGATAGGCATACTTTGTTAGAGAGTTTGTTGGATGAATAGAGTTTCGGGTAGGAAGATTTAGGGTCTGTTGAACATTCAAATATTAGGACTGCTGATCGCTAAAATCGCCCCAAACTAGGCGTAAACCGACGATAATGTCGAGACCTTAGCTAGGCTTGCAACAACGTTTGGGATGGTTTTAGCATCAGCCTTTCAGGGCAGGGCTATTTTTTGCCAATACATGGCGAAATTGTCTAACCTAGAATGACTAGGCGTCAAAAATTTCACTGCGTATTGCCTAAAAAATAGCCACTGCCAGTACCACATTTGAATGTTCAACAGACCCTAACTAGAATAAAGCTTTCCTTTAGTTAAAGAGCCGTACAATAGTGGTTGTAAAAGATTTGACAATGAGAGAAATAATTTAAATTTGTTATTGATAATAGTTATCGTTTGCATTATTATCTACGCCATTGTAATCGTATCAACGCGATTGTACGTCGATTAAATATAAATATTAGGCTGTTATGAGTTCAACGGATTTAGACGCGCCACCACTTAGATCGATAATCATAGCTGTTGTTATAGTTGTGGGACTACACGTGCTTACGGCAGTGGCTTTGGTAGCAATAAAAACGCCTGAACCGAAAGTTGAGCTGTCTAAAGAAAAACCACCTATCGAGATTGAGTTTGTATCATTACCTGCCCAAAATGCCATTGCTGAGGTAGAAGCGAAAGAGCAAGCAGCTAAACAAGAGCCTGAACCTCAGCCAAAAGCACAATCTCAACCAACGGAAAAAACTAAACCTGAACAAGAACCAGTATCCAAAGCTAAACCAGTACCCAAAGCTAAGGTAGATACGCCATCAAAACCAATAGAGCCAGTGGTGAGAGATGAAAAACCTGATACATCACCTATCGTAAAAGTAGAAGAAAAAAAGCCCGATATTATTAAAAAAGAGAATCCTAAAAAAGAAGCTCCGAAAGAAAAACTCCAACAGCCGTTACCAGAGCCTATAATCGATACATCAACTGCTAATGAGCAGCGTAAAATAGTGGCAGCACAAGCGGAAAAAGCAGCTCAAGAAGCTCATGCGAATGCGGTTGCAGAAGCCAAAAGAATAGCAGACGCCAAAGCTGACCGTGATGCACAAGCAGCCGCAGCAAAGGCGGCGAAAGAAGCGGCTGAGGCTGCAGCACGAGTAAGCGCTGAGGCAAAAGCCGCAGCAAATAATACACCAGTGAATTTCACTGCTAGCAATGCAAATTGGGCATCCGCACCGAACTTTAGCTTTCCTGAGCGTGCTTCACGTAGAGCCCTTTCTGGTGATACCTTTAATGTCGTATTGATATTGAGAGTAAATAAACAGGGCGGTATCGATAGTGTGCGAGTTGCTCAATCCTCGGGCAATTCAATAGTAGACAAAGAAGCGCAGCGTCAAGTACGCTCTGGAAAATTCAAACCTTTTACTAAGAATGGTGAACCAGTGGTAGGAAATGTGACATTACCTATTAGTTACGCTGTACCTTAGTTGGTTGATTTTAATCTTACTTGTTCTTAAAAAATATTTATTTATAATTTTCATGATAAGGCGAAGCATAATATGCGTAGCGGCATTATGTGATTGCATAAAAAACTAAGGAATCTGACATGGACTTTACGACCTACTGGCAATATAGCGACATGGTGACCAGAACCTTGTTCTTTCTGCTATTCGCTTTATCTATCATCTCTTGGGTAACGGGTATTATTCGTGTACTACAAAGTCGCAAATTGGCCGACAATGTCGCTGATGAATTGAGTCAGCAGATTGCTGCTAAACAGTCTGATTTAATAGATTCTGATGCAGCCACTCATCGTTTGGTCACTGAGCAGACGTTACTTAAGCATATAGGTCGCTACCGCTTTGCGAGTGAGCGCGGATTGCCTATCCTCGGCACGACTGCCGCAATTGCGCCCTTTATTGGACTGTTTGGGACGGTGTGGGGGATTTTTCATGCGCTGCATAACATCGGCACGAGTGGGCAGGCGGGATTGGGACAAGTAGCAGGGCCGGTTGGTGAAGCGCTTATCATGACAGGGCTTGGTATTGCGGTCGCTATTCCAGCGGTAGTGTTTTACAACCTTGCGGTGCGTATCAATCGCCGTGTAATGTATCACGCCAACGATAGAGCGCATGACTTACTGGCACAATCTACCAAATTAGCCAAACAACAACTGTCAATAGATAATCAATCTACCACTATGCAAACGCAGCTAGTGCAGGGTCATAAAGCAGATATAAATGAAGCTCAGCAAGCAAAGCCTTATCGTAGCTCAGCACCATCACAGCTTTAATGAGTGTTCATTGATAGCGTTGTAAGCAAAAAAGAACGATAGCTAGAGATAATCGACAACGTTTTAAATGTATGGCGAATAATTAAAAATATTGAGAAGAACTATGGCATTTCAACTGGGTGATGATGATAGTCAAAGTATGAGTGAGATGAACCTCATTCCACTCATCGATATCATGCTGGTATTGATGATTATATTTTTATTAACAGCGACGGTGTTAAATCCGACGGTGCCGTTAGACTTGCCAAAGACTAGTGCTGAGCTAAATGAAACACCGCCAGAAGCCATTCAGATCAGTATTGATAAAGACACAGGAATATTTTGGGATAGTGATCCAATCAGTATGGAAGAGCTAGAAACGCGACTGCAACAGCAGAGCGCAGCTGGTAAAGATCCTTCTGTGCAACTGCGTGCTGATAAAGAAGGCAAGTATGATACCGTGGCGCAAGTATTGGCTGCTGCTAGTGAAGCTGGACTCAGCAAGATAGCCTTTGTTAACGAGTAATATTATTGGCTCAATGCCATAACTTTTATAACCGTCTTATAGTAATAAGCTGACTAAAAAAACCAGCAAACTTATCAATAAAAAAATAACCAAGATAACAAGAAGAACAATTAAAATAATAAACTTTTCCTCCAGCCTCGTTTGGGTAACCTTGCGAGGTTTCCTTTATTTTATCGTTTCTTAGTTTTAATAAAACTTAACATCAGCTATTACTAACCACAGCATTTACCAACCATAGCCAAAGGGACGATAGCCATAACCAAAGCGGCCAGGTCCATAGCCAAACGGGTAAGGCGAACGTAGATAGTCGAGATCACGCTGGCGGATATAATAGTAACGTCCTTGAGAGTAGGCTTCTTCTAACTTTTCAATGCCTTCAAGCGGACAGACTGGTTGCCAGTCATAACCTTCACGGCCAAGCTTATAAGCATTGAGCTCGGTACAGTAGCTTTTGAGGCCCTGCTGGCGTCCTTGCTCCCACTGGATACGATTGGGCATTGCACCGCCGACGCTTGCGCATTGATTGGTATATTGACCAAAGTAAGCACCTGAGCGCCCACGGATACCGTCTGCGTAGCCGACTTCTTGCCAATTACTGGTCTGACACTGTTGCGGCGTTAGACTTTGTGTCGTTGCACAGCCTGATAAAGCGATTAGTATGGCGCCTAGCATCGATATAGTGATACTGAATTTACTCGTGAGCTTATTGGCAATTTTGCTCGCTAAAAAAGCAGTAGATGAGTTTAGCTTAGTAAGATAATTCATAATAAACCTGCGCGCGTTTAAAATTATGGTTTATCATAGCATTTTTTCTGCCAGCGACTTTTCATATCTTGTTATTAGATTTAATTATTATCAATTGCTAAGTTACTGATATGGAAGTGTTTGTCTCGGGTTTATCTATATAGAGTAAGCGTTGGTGCTTGAATTTTGAACACAAGGTCGCGATATTAGTCTGCACATGGTATTTTGCAATCGTATCGTTATCAGGCAACATGGTCGCCATTTAGTATATTGCTAATGCAGAATAACGATAGCGTATTCAATTATTAAAAATAATCAACAAGTAATGCTTACACCGTTATTAGGTGTTTGTTAATTAAACGATAAGGCAAGATGGTCATGGGGTTATGGATTGGAATTGTCATTGTACTATTTGTATTAGGGAGTATGATGGCGCTCAAACCCAGCGGTATCGACCAGCGTTTGGACAAGCTACGTATGACTGCGCGTCGTCTGCAGCTCAACCCAAAGCTTGTTACCTGTCCTGACTGGATCAAGGGCAAAGATAATGAATATGGTCGCGGGATGATGGGTCAGTATTGTTTAGTGCTAGAAGATACGCAACTGCCACATGCACGCTATCAAGTGATTGACGGGCAATGGCGACCAGATAGTAGCTTTATCGATATGACTACAGATAGCACTAAGCTTACTATTCCAAGTGCCATTCGTACTAATAACAGCAACACTAATAATGGCAGTGCTATCAAAAAAACCAATTTTAGCTTGGATAAAGTGCCACTGGATTTACCCGTGAGTATTGAGCCGTTTGTGAAAGGTTTATTAACCAAGGCCAATAGCATTATTATTTATTGGGAAGACATCGCTTATGTGCGTCCATCAACCAATCCTGCTTATCAGCAAAAATTGATTGAGGCAGACTTGCTAGCGCTTAAAGAAAATCTTGAAAAATGGTCGCTTGAAATGCAGAAAAAACTTTAGAGCTAGTAAAGTATTTTTTAATCTCCATTAATAGGCAATATGCAAGCACTTTTGGCAGACTCTCAGTCATTTACAGTTGACAGTTTCACTCCTAGCAGTGTAACGTCTTTATAACTATATTTTTGTTTTATCGTTATTGTTTGTTAGATAACCGTTTTTGTTGGCAGCTTTTATTACCACAAATCGCTGAGCTATTATGATTAGCTAACAAAATTGCCATGCTGCTGAATCTAACCTTACTTTTAATCTACTTATTACGGTGTCGTCACATATGGCAAAAACTACAACTAAAAAAAGTCCGGCTTCTGCTTCTGACAAACCGAAAGGCAAGTCATTAGTCATTGTCGAATCACCAGCCAAGGCTAAAACAATTAATAAATACCTTGGCGATGACTTTATCGTACGCTCAAGTATTGGTCATGTCCGTGATTTGCCGGTAGGTGCAAGTAAAAGCGCTAAGAAAGCGACAAGCACTAAAAAAGATGAAACTCTGAGCAAAGAAGAAAAAGCACAGCAAGCGCTGGTACGGCGTATGGGCGTAGACCCAGAGCACGACTGGGCTGCAGTCTACGAAGTACTGCCAAACAAGACCAAAGTTATCAAAGAGCTAAAGGCTTTAGCGAAAGACGCTGACAAAATCTATCTCGCAACGGATATGGATAGAGAAGGGGAGGCAATCGCTTGGCATCTCAAAGAAGTCATCGGTGGTGCAGATAGCAAGTATGAGCGCGTGGTCTTTAACGAGATTACCAAATCTGCCATTCAAAATGCCTTTAAGCAGCCGTCAAAACTCGATATCGATCGCGTCAATGCACAACAAGCGCGGCGCTTTTTGGATCGGGTCGTTGGTTTTATGGTATCGCCATTACTGTGGCAAAAGGTTGCTCGCGGTCTGTCTGCAGGTCGTGTACAGTCGGTTGCCATGCGCTTAGTGGTCGAACGTGAGCATGAGATTCGCGCTTTTATTCCAGAAGAATATTGGCAGATTCATGCTGATACGCACATTGCCACTAGCAAAAAAGACGCTGAAGAGATTGGTATTCGCCTAGAAGCAACCAAGCAAGGCGGCAAAACGCTAAAGCTTGTCAATAAAGAGCAGACTGATAAAGTATTAGAAGTGCTTAATTCAAGCGACTTTATCGTTAAAGAGCGCGAAGAGAAGCCCACGCAATCGCGTCCAAGTGCGCCGTTTATCACCTCGACATTGCAGCAAGCGGCAAGTACACGTTTAGGGTTCTCTGTCAAAAAGACTATGATTTTGGCACAGCGCTTATACGAAGCTGGTCATATCACTTATATGCGTACCGACTCGACTTTCTTATCTGGTGATGCGCTCGCTGCTGTGCGTGGCTATATTGAAGATAGCTATGGCGCAAAGTATGTGCCAGAAAAGCCAAACTTCTACGGTAATAAGCAAGGCGCACAGGAAGCGCATGAGGCCATTCGTCCTTCTAACGTCAATATGAAGTCCACTCAGCTGAAAGGCGTTGAGCGTGATGCAATACGTCTATACGAGCTAATTTGGCGTCAGTTTGTCGCCTGTCAGATGCTGCCAGCAAAATATCTGTCTGTAAATCTATTTGTTGGTGCAGATGACGTTGAGCTAAAAGCTCGTGGTCGTACCATGGTTTTTGATGGCTATACTAAAGTGATGCCACCAGCCAAGACTGACGATACCTTGTTACCTGATGTCAAAAAAGGCGATAAGCTTATCCTTGATAAGCTTGATCCAAGTCAGCATTTTACCAAGCCAGCTCCACGCTTTACTGAAGCAAGCTTAGTTAAAGAGCTTGAGAAAAAAGGTATCGGTCGTCCATCGACTTATGCATCAATCATCTCAACTATTCAAGATCGTGGTTATGTAAAGCTTGAGAATAAGCGTTTATTTGCCGAAAAAATGGGTGATATCGTAACTGATAGACTGACAGCCAGCTTCCCAGACTTGATGGATTATACTTTTACCGCTGCCCTAGAAGACAAACTCGATCACGTTGCAGAAGGTGAACAAGATTGGAAAGATGTACTCGATAATTTCTACGGTGATTTTAAGCTTAAGCTTGAACATGCCAAAGATAAAGACGGCATGCGTCCTAATGATCCGACCGATGTGCCGGACGTACACTGTGATATTTGTGATCGTCCAATGCAACTTCGTACCGGCTCAACAGGTGTATTCTTAGGTTGTACTGGCTATAACTTGCCACCTAAAGAGCGCTGTAAAGGCACGAAGAACTTAATGCCAGTCGAAGCTTTTGCCAACCTTGACGACGCTGAAGGTGACGACGACGCTGCTGAAGTCAAAGATTTGATGGAGAAGAAGCGTTGCCCGAAATGCGGTACAGCCATGAACGGTTATATCGTCGATGGTGGTCTCAAACTACACATCTGCGGTAACAACCCTGATTGTGATGGTTATATCCTAGAAGAAGGTAAGTTTGAAGTGCCGGGCTCAGATGCACCAACCATTGACTGTAATAAGTGTGATGGGCAAATGGAGCTAAAGACCGGACGTTTTGGCCCTTACTTTGCTTGTCAAAAATGTGACAACACTCGTAAAGTGTTAAAAACTGGCGAAGCAGCACCGCCGCGTATGGATCCTATTCATCTGCCGGAGCTAAAATCGACCAAGCATGAGGATTATTTTATTCTGCGTGAAGGGGCGGCTGGGATGTTCTTAGCGGCGTCTAAGTTCCCGAAAGTACGCGAAACACGTGCGCCAAAGCTTGCTGAGCTACGCGAAATCAAAGATAAAATGGAAGATAAGTTCCAATATCTGTTTGAAGGGCCGGATGAAGATCCTGATGGTAATCCAACTATCCTACGCTGGTCACGTAAGAAAAAAGAGCAATATATTGGCTCTGAGAAAAACGGTAAAGCCACGCGTTGGGGTGTGTACTGGCGCAAAGGCGAATGGGTAGAGGAGTAACCTTCTTTTACCGATTTACCTTTAAGCGATATATCTAACTCTTGACATCGTATCGTTTTAAACCATAAAAAACCTCTTAGCATTCTAAGAGGTTTTTTTATGCTGGTAATAATATTTAACCTAAACGTTATTAGTTCTTTTCAATGATACCGCAAGCGATACGGTCACCGGCATTACCTGCTGGTTGGCTAGTATAGTCATCAACACCGCCATGGACGATAAAGGCTAAACGGTTGACGCTGTATTTGCCTGTTTGAGCTGCAGAAATTTGCTTATTTACATAGTTAATAGTAGCAACACCATCAGCATTGGCGGTTAGATTAGGTAGATCACCTGCATGGCCTTTCATGTCATCTGGGTTAGAGTGTGGAAAGTTATCAGGGTTGAAGTGACCACCTGCTGCTTTACCCATATCAGCACAACTACCAGTCTCATGAATATGTAGCGACACAGTTTTGCCCGGTGTCATATTCATAAGCTTACCATAAACTTGTACGCCACCATCAACAGGACGTAAGAATACTTGACCGACTTCTTTGTTATTACTATCAACCGTTTTAATCGTTGATTTTAGAGCAGGTTGGCTAAATGGATTCCCCGTTTTTAGCTGATCTTGTACCGTTTGGCAACCAGTCATTGCTAACGCTGAACCACATAATAAAACACTTGCAAGCATCGTCTTTTTCATTGGTTTCTCCATTTTATTTAGTTATCTAACTATTGTAATTATGATTAAGTCTACAATTTATGTAGACCTTCTCTGTGCTACTTAGAGACATCACAGTTAGTATAGACAAACACTCGTCATAGTTATTCACCATAAGCGCAACAATCAGTTAATAAATGTAAATAGCGTATGGGTTTGAAAAGTAGATATATTAAGTAGTAAAAATTCAGACTATAGGTTGCAATCATTGGTGTAATGTATAAACACAATGAGTAAAAGGGAAACTTGAATAGGTTTTCAAAAATATTGAACATAAAAAAAGACCGTAATATCAATTACGGTCTTTTTGCATCTATTAACTATTAATAATTTAGATTAATTGTGCAGCGCTTTGCTTGAGGTTTTATCAACCGTCACTTTAGCTGGTTTAAGTGGCGTTGGCATACTGACCAAAGCAACTTTTAATATCTCATCAATCGTTGCCACTGGCTGAATGGTTAAGCCTTCTTTGACGTTATCAGGGATATCGGCCAAGTCGCGCTCATTACTTGCTGGAATCAACACATGCTTGATGCCACCACGATGCGCGGCTAGTAGCTTCTCTTTGAGGCCACCAATACGCAAGATTTTACCGCGCAGCGTAATCTCACCTGTCATCGCAATATCTGGACGAATAGCGATGCCAGTCAAGGCAGATACTAGGGCTGTTGTCAGTGCACCACCTGCAGATGGACCATCTTTTGGTGTTGCACCCTCTGGCATATGCACATGAATATCAGTCGTTTTGACCGTTTCGTAGTCAATACCTAAGCTATCACCACGAGCACGTACCACACTCATCGCTGCGCGAATAGACTCTTTCATCACGTCACCCAATGAGCCAGTGAAGCTAAGCTCACCTTTACCTTTCATGGCGACTGCTTCGATAGTGAGTAACTCACCACCGACTTGTGTCCATGCAAGACCAGTGATACGACCAATCTCAGGCTCTTCTTCAGCTAGACCATAGTCATACTGATGGACGCCTAAGTAGTCATCGATATTTTTGTCATCGACCACGACCAGCTCACGCTCGTCTTTTTTCGGAGCACGTGCGCCATGACTTTCAACTGAACCGCGCACGACTTTACGGCAGATTTTATTAACTTCACGCTCAAGGTTCCGCACACCTGCTTCACGCGTATAGCTACGTACGATGCTGTGCAATGCCGCTTCTACGATTTCAATCTCGCCTTCTTTAAGACCATTTTGCTTGATGGCTTTTGGTACGAGATATTTTTTCGCGATATTGACCTTTTCTTCTTCGGTATAACCCGGTAGACGGATGACTTCCATCCGGTCAAGAAGGGCAGGCGGGATATCCATGCTGTTAGCCGTACAGATGAACATCACTTGTGATAAGTCTAAGTCCATATCTAAATAATGGTCGTTGAACTTGTCATTCTGCGACGGATCTAATACTTCTAATAGCGCTGATGCTGGATCGCCACGGAAGTCTTGCGCCATTTTATCGACTTCATCTAGCAAGAATAGTGGGTTTTTAACCTCTACTTTGGCTAAAGACTGGACGATCTTACCCGGCATCGCACCGATATAAGTACGGCGATGACCACGGATTTCGGCTTCATCACGGACGCCACCAAGTGCCATACGGACGAACTTACGACCGGTTGCACGTGCAATCGACTCACCCAATGAGGTTTTACCAACACCAGGAGGACCGACGAGACAAAGAATCGGACCACGAAGTTTTTTCACTCGCGATTGGACTGCGAGGTATTCTAAGATGCGATCTTTAACATCTTGCAAGCCATAGTGGTCTTCATCGAGAGTGGTCTTAGCTTTCTCTAAATTGATAGAAACTTTAGTCGTCGCATTCCACGGCGTATCCAAAATCCACTCAATATAGTTACGTACGACTGATGATTCACTCGATGCAGGTGGCATCATTTTAAGCTTTTTAAACTCTTGCTCTGCTTTTTTGCGCACATCATCTGGCAAATCAGCATCTTCTAAGCGTTTTTCAAGCTCAGCGACATCGTCGTCACCATCAAACGCACCGTCATTCATATCAGACAGCTCATTTTTGATGGCTTTCATTTTTTCATTTAAGAAATACTCGCGCTGATTATCTTCCATCTGTTGACGGACGGCATCTTGAATATCTTGTTCAATATTCTGCTCGGCACTTTGCTTGACCAAATATTCAGTCAAGGTGTTGATGTGGGTTTTGATATCGTCATTCTCTAAAAACGATTGCTTGATATCAAGATCCATCGAGACTCGAGTTGAGATGAAATATACCAACTCAAGCAAGTCATCAATGCGTTTCGCCACACGAGTGAGCTCACGGGCATTACGTAGACGTGCATCAGCATAGCTTTCAAACAAGCTGGTTAAAGCTTGAATGGTGTTTTTCTGCTGACTGTCATCCATTTGCATGTCGAGGTCAGCACGCTCAAAGCTTGCCATCAAGACGTTATCATGGTCCTGAATCGTATCGACACGCGCACGATATTGACCTTCGATAAGGACTTTGATGCAATCCTCATCGCTATCATGTGGCATGGTGCTGACGATGCGGCAAACCGTACCATATTGGTACAAGTTGTCATGATCGATGTCCTCGGTCAGCGAGTCTTTTTGTGCAACGACCAATACTTTATTACCATATTCGGCTTGTGCAAGCTCAACCGCTTGTACGGATGGCGCACGACCGACGAATAGGGCGATTTGCATATGCGGATAGACCACCACGTCTCTGAGCGCCAGTAGCGGCAGATAGTTGTCTGAATGATCATCCTTCTTGGCATCTTTTATAGATGCAGACGAGTTTTCAAGATCGTTATTGTCTTGTTCAACATTATCTTGCGCATGGTTGTCTTGAGCAAGATCGTCTTTTTCGATGTTATGTTCGTTATTACTCATATAATCTTTCCTCGTTCACCAGACTTGTAAAGTCAAGTTCGTGGTTCATGTTTAGATAAATGGTGTCCCCATAAAAAATTGCAAGGCCTTACTACTCAACAGGGTAAAGAATAATACTTGATTATTTTTAATCCGGCTAATATCTGCTCCGTTCTGAGCGTAGGTTTTATAGGAAAAATAAGGTAAACTGACGCGCGTCTGAAACCGTGCTTTTTGGATCAAAGCATTTTAGACATCAGGGCAGTATTCATAGGTTTTAAGATATTAATAGGTCTTAATTAGGCCAGAGCATCAAGCAAAAGGGGCAACACATGACCATCAACGCGGTACTACTGGCAGTCGTTATTATGCTAGGACTGTCACTTTCGCGAGTGCACGTGGTGCTCAGTTTATTAATTGGTGCACTGGCGGGCGGGCTGATAGCGGGTCTCGGTATCACCGATACCTTAGAGGCCTTTCAAGAAGGTATTCGCAATGGGGCCCAAATCGCCCTGTCTTACGCGCTACTTGGTGCTTTTGCGGTGGCGATTGCGCACTCAGGGTTGCCGCAATCATTGGCAGGGGCGGTGATCAAGCGTATTGATGCGGGTGGTACTGGTGGCATGATTAAGTATATGCTGTTTGCAGGCTTAATCACCATGAGTTGCTTTAGTCAAAACTTAATCCCCATTCATATCGCATTTATTCCACTGCTTGTGCCGCCATTGTTGCTCGCCTTTAACCGCATGCAGATTGATAGACGCTTAATCGCTTGCCTTTTGACCTTTGGTTTGGTCACTACCTATATGTTTATCCCATATGGCTTTGGTGATATTTATCTCAATCAAATCATGCTAAAAAACGTTGGTGAAGCAGGCATTGATATCGCCAATATTTCTGTGGTTAAGGCCATGGCGATTCCGGCGCTCGGTATGTTGGTTGGTTTACTGACAGCGGTATTTATCAGCTATCGTAAGCCGCGCCAATATAAGCAAGTAGCGATAGATAAAGAAGCTCATGATGCAGTTGTTGAAGGTGATTCTTTAAGCAAAACCGCAGCTGGTGCGCAGTCTCAAAGTAAGCTAAAAACGCTTGTCGCCCTAGCTGCAATTGTCACCGCCTTTGTCGTACAGCTTTATACGGATTCGCTGTTGCTAGGCTCGATGTTTGGCTTTGCCGTCTTTATGGCAACGGGCGTAGTCAAGTGGCGTGAAGCTGATACCGTATTTAACGACGGTATCAAATTGATGGCGATGATTGGCTTTATTATGATTACCGCGCAGGGTTTTGCAGAAGTCATGAAAGCGACGGGTGAAATTGCACCGCTCATCGATGGCGCGACCAACTTGTTTGCAGGTAATAAAGCCATTGCTGCTTTGGTCATGCTTGGAATTGGTTTAGTAGTAACGATGGGTATCGGCTCGTCATTCTCGACTATTCCGATTATTGCCGCGATTTATGTGCCGCTATGTATATCTTTAGGATTTTCGCCATTGGCAACCGTTGCTATTATCGGTACGGCTGGCGCGCTGGGTGATGCGGGTTCTCCTGCGTCAGATTCAACATTAGGGCCAACCTCTGGTCTAAATATCGACGGTCAACATGACCATATCAAGGACAGCGTGGTGCCGACCTTCTTACATTACAACATTCCGTTGTTGGTATTTGGTTGGATTGCGGCGATGGTGTTGTAGGTTATAAAACTCACGCTCTACCAAAAAATCGCCTTAAAACAAATAAACAGACTTGCCAAAAACACAGCAATAAAAATAGTAGAGAGGACAGAAACGTCCAAAAAATCATCCCACCTAATGACGGCGGTGCATGCATCGCCATCATACCGAAATAAAGTAAAAACAAGACGCTAGTTATCAGCATAACGAACAACTTCCAGCGACTATCCATATATACATCCATAGTCACCAGTAAGCTTAAGTGAAACAGCATTGCCATTACTAATATAACGACTAACTCTATAGGGTAAGAATACGGCTCAGGGACATCAAGAACATGTAGTGCATAAGGGTTCGGTTCAAAACCTAAAGCAATAATAATACCGACAAACAGGACCCACAAGATAGCAAAAACTACCCTTAGTGGTTTTGCGCGAAAGTAGCTCATTGTTGTCTTTGCAAATCTTTTATGGGTCTTTATTGTCATCTTCAAAATTCCCAATCTCACCACTTAAACTATCCAAAAAAGCATCACTGTCAGCCAGCAACTTATTTAAGCGTTTCTCATTAATCACCCTTGCCAACTCATCAGAGTTAAAGGATTGTTCTTGACTGTAGTACAGCATTTCCCTAGCGTCATCATTTCCTAATGTCTGTAAATACGTATCAACCGTATCAGCGCTAGATGTTTTTTCCCCAACGCTATCATTAGCTTTTGCATTATTACTAAACCACCTTATACCGCTTGGCGTTATCAAGCCATCTAATGGCACATCCCATGGTTGACGTTCGAGATGTTCTACCACCTGAAAATTATAGCACCAGCCAATTTTCAACGGTTTCTTTAACCCTGCCTGATAGCTTCTTCCAAGCGTCGTATCATAAAAGCCACCACCCATGCCCATACGATTACCGCTTTTATCAACCGCTACTAACGGACAGATAATTACATCTAATTCTCGCGCCCAAAGTAGTCGACGATGATGGTTTTGTTTCATACCTAAGCTGTGAATACGTGTCGGTATGTTTAACAGTTTCGATTGATAAATAGGCACGAAACGTAAGTGTTTATCAACATTTCCCTTATTATCACGACCGAACGAACCAACCACTGGTAAATAAGGTAAATAGCCTAAGCGTTGACACCAATCCAATAGTGGCTGAGTGGGTAGCTCGCCAAAGCCATCGTAATATAAGCCAATACGCGCATGCGGAGGTAAGTGCTTTTGCAACTTAACTAAATGCAAACTTGCCATGCGCGCGTATTGTCTGCGTTCGCCTGCACTTAACTGGCGACGCTGGCGGGTAAATTGCCGTCTAGGAGGATTGCTAACTTTAGATTCATTAGAGTTAGAGTCATAAGACTTAGAGTTCTTTAGCTCAGGATGCATAGATATACTATCTTATAATGTATTAAGTTGATGATGGCTGGTGCTTTTAGGCGGTATCAATACCTATTTGTGAATATTCAACACGGCCTAGTCATGCTATCATAACGCCACTTTACATCGTATTTTCCTTTATGTGCAGCGTGTGTTGCACTTTTTTCGAAGCAGCTATACAACAAACCATCAAAGAGGGTAGTTATGTCGACACAGAATCAGGCAACTCGTACCGAAAAAGATACCATGGGCAACGTGGAAGTCCCAGCTGACGCTTATTGGGGTGCGCAAACTCAGCGTAGCCGTGAGAACTTTAAAATCGGTGGCGAGACGTTGCCACGTCCGATGATTGAAGCAATGGCTTTAGTCAAAAAAGCTGCTGCTATTACCAATGCTAGCCTTGAGCGTATCGAAGGCGATAAGCGCGATTTAATCGTACAAGCTGCTGATGAAGTTATCAACGGTGGTTTAACGGATCAGTTTCCATTAGTGGTATGGCAGACGGGTTCTGGTACGCAGTCCAACATGAACATGAACGAAGTACTAGCCAATCGTGCCAACGAAATTGCTGGTAATGAGCGTGGCAGCTACGCGCCGATTCACCCAAATGACCATGTCAACCATGCACAGTCTACCAACGACAGCTTCCCAACAGCGATTCGTGTTGCTGCTGCTCGTCAGATTAACAGCCTGTTGATTCCAGCGGTTAAAGCACTACGCGATACGCTAGCTGCAAAAGCTAAAGAATTCGATAGCATTGTTAAAATCGGTCGTACGCATTTACAAGACGCCACGCCTTTGACCCTAGGTCAAGAGTTTAGCGGCTATGTGAGCCAGCTTGACCATTCGTTGACTCGTATCGACAACGCGCTACAAGGTTTATATGAATTGCCATTGGGCGGTACTGCGGTTGGTACTGGCTTGAACGCCCATCCTGATTATGCAGTAAAATCAGCTGAACAGTTATCAACATTGACTGGTCTGCCGTTTGTCACCTCACCGAATAAATTTGAAGCGCTAGCCGCTCGTGATGCCGAAGTATTTGCTTCAGGCGCATTAAAAACCTTAGCTGGTAGCTTAAATAAAATCGCTAACGACGTACGTTGGTTAGCATCAGGTCCTCGCTGTGGTCTAGGCGAATTGACGATTCCTGAAAATGAGCCAGGCTCATCTATCATGCCGGGTAAAGTAAACCCAACCCAATCAGAAGCAATGACCATGGTTGTCGCTCAAGTGATGGGTAACGACGTCACTATCAGCATGGCAGGCGCGTCAGGTAACTTTGAGCTAAACGTCTATAAGCCAGTGATTGCCTTTAACTTATTGCAATCTATCCAACTATTGGGTGATGCGTGCAATAGCTTCAACGATAATTGTGCCGTCGGCATTGAGCCTGTCAAAGACAAAATCGATGACTTCTTGCATAACTCATTAATGCTAGTCACCGCATTGAATCGTCATGTTGGTTATGAAAACGCCGCGAAAATCGCCAAGACTGCTTATAAAGACAACAAAACTTTGAAGCAAGTGGCGGTTGAGTTGGAGCTGTTAACTGAAGCGCAGTTTGATGAGTGGGTTACGCCAGCTGATATGGTACATCCTTCTTAATTTAGATTTTAGTAGTTGTAAATACGAAAAGACCTTGCCACTTAATGTGGCGAGGTCTTTTTTTGGTTTTTAAGAGTTACTGTTACTTGTAGCGTGGATACAATTGCAAAGTTTTTAGCTGTAAGAACAATAAGAAATTAATAACTCGCTATTTAAAGACAAAATTCACGTTTTTTTCGCAAATTATGATTGGCCTTTTAGGTATATTTAAAATGAGCAAATAGGGTAGGTGCTATTTTAAACATATATTAAGGATAACCAATGAGGTTTAAAAATGCTAACTCAACACCACAATTATTAATAAAAATAGCTCCATATTTATGGCTCATATCTTTATGTTTACCCGCTCTACATTATGATAATGAAATATACTTTGGCTATGAAGCTCTAGTTTTAGGTATTACATTTGGCTGGCTTGGTTTAATATTTCAAGCTTATAGCAACATTACATTCTTGTTTTCTATTTATATGATTAATCGTCAAAAAAATCCAATTAAGTTAGCAGCTTTTACTTTTATACTCGGGTTCTCATCTTTATTTATCACACAAATTGTGGCAACAGGTGATAAAGGAGTTTATGACTCTGATATTGAGTTAAAGCTATGGGGCGCTGGAATCTGGATTTGCTCATATCTAGCATTACTACTAGGCACGGTTTGGAACTACATTATTGATCGGGGTATAATTGAAAAAAGTTAATAACATAATATCTATAATATAAGCTAAATATAGGGTGTCACCTCGCGCATCATTATTAAAAGCTATCTCTACAATTGGTGCGTGGAACGCACCCTACAAGCTCTAGAAATATATTAGATCAATTTCATTGGCGATAGTATAATCTATCAATTTGATAAGAGGTAAATCGGTTTGCTATGTCTAGTATCTAATCTCTGCTAAGGTTTAATGAAACTATCCAATTTACTTCTTTAGCCTATAATAGTTCCGCAAAATAAAAAATGGCGTATGAATCGCTCATACGCCTTTAACAACTTACTCAAGTTTTCACTAAAGCTTGACTAAAATTTATTTAATCTCAAGCTTTTTACGATCTGAGCCGGTCTCTTTTGGCAGTACCAACTGCAATACGCCATTTTCATATGACGCTTCTGCCTCATCGACTTTTACCTTATCTGGCAACCGGAAGCTACGTGAGACCGAGCCAAAGTAACGCTCACTGCGTAGTACGTTATTGCCTTCTTTTTGCTCGTCTTTTTGTTCGATTTCTGCGCTAATAGAGACAATATCTCCAGTAATGGATAAATCAATGTCTTCTTTAGCGACGCCAGGAATCTCAGCATTGACATAAAACTTATTGTCTTTTTCGTTGACATCAATCTTGATTTGGTTGGCGCTAGGCAGTGCATCACCATGCAGTGGACGCATCAAAAAGCTCGGTGCCATATCATCAAAGAAGTTGTCAAAGATAGAGTTGCGTGTAATTAACTGACTCATAATAGTCTCCTTATGTTTGATTGTTTATTGTATATATTACCTACTATATATATGAAGCTGGTCTATAGAATTTCAAGATCTTTTTTTCTTACTATAGATATTTACTGAATTACCAGCGACTATTAGCAGCATACCAAGTATCAAAGCCACGCTAAAGTGCTCAGCATATAAGAGTACGCCAATGAGTGAGATGAGCGGCAATCTAAACATATCCATAGTGACCACGAATGTAACCTCTGCATGTTGCATGGCTTTGGTCATACAATAATGTGCCGATAGTGCCGTTACACCTATGATTACGAGCCATAGCCACTGAATACCTACTGGCGTTGTCCATCCTTCTATAAATAAAAGCAATCCTAAAGGCGCTTGTATCAAACACATCATAAAAATGATGGTGATTGGGCTTTCAGTATTAGATAACGATTTTGTAGCCACATGGGAAAAGGCATAACAAATGGCTGCACCTAAAACTATTAATGACGCATAGTGAGCGACATCTAAGCTAGGTTGAACGATGACTATTACCCCAAGAATGCCTAGTAATACGGCAATAACTTTTTTTACAGTTATAGACTCTTTTAGGAAGAGATACGAGATGATTATCGTCCAAAAAGGTACGGTGAATTCGATAGCAAAAACGGTTGCTAAGGGCAGTAGTCCTATACCTAAGAACCATCCATATTGCCCCGCGAAATGAAATAAGTTTCTCACTAAGTGTAATTTAATACGCTTGGGGAATAAAAAGTTGCTCTTTTTTGATGAAAAATTTGATAAAAATATTATTGGCAATAATACTAGCAAGCCTACGATACTTCGGAAGAATAAAATCTGAAAAACACCAATTTGACTATTCAGCTCACGAGCACCAATGGCCATTAAACAGAATGAGGTGAGTGCTCCAATCATCCAAAGGGTAGCGTGGAACATAATTGTGCAATCCTATATATAAAATCAAATCTGGAATTTATATGATAGGCTAGTGTCTCATATCAACGAATTAACACAATAAAAAAGCCAAGCAAAATGCTCGGCTTTTTCTATCACATTTTCAAGAACTCTAAAACTTATAAAGCAAACCAAGCGTCGTCGTTGCATCAGTACGCGAGTCAACCATTGAACTATCGTATTGCTCGTTAGGCAAGTAGCTTAAGCTTTGATTAAAAAATCCTGCCCAGTTTTCACTGAAGTCATAGTTGGCACTAACATTGACGTACGGATTCAAGCTCGAATTAGAGGTATAAGCTTCAACACCCGTTTTTGCCGACTCTTCATCACTTACACCATAATAGTATTCATTGTAGTCCGCATCATAATATTCAAAGCCAACACTCGGATAGACCGTTAGCTTGCCTTTAGTAACTTTTGCCAGATACGTCAAGCGAGCAGTATTCCCACCACTACGATCTAGAATGTCAGTGGCAAATTGCCCACGGAAGCCGCCAATAGGGGTGCGGCGTAGATAAGTTAAACCGGCAACGGCTGAGGTTTTACGCTCGTCCAGACCTTGAAGCGCACCATTCGCATCTTCAGGATCAAATTCTGAACCTGATAATTGAGCGTAAGCAGACAGCTGATTGGTGCCGTCATTGTGAAGGTAAACACCAGCTTGAGCACCGCGCGCATAGACTCTATTATTGTCATAGAACACGCCCGGCAATACCTGAATCTCGGTGTTATCTTCCAAATCATAGGCTGAGTTGACCGCCATGACATTGACGCCAACGCTTAATTCAGCGTCTTGGTCAGTAGGTAGGTTGTTAAAAAGTGCTGCACTGGATAAGCTAGCCACGCTAAATAGTGCAGTAGCCGTTAAAGTACTAAGCAAGGCGCGCTTAGAGTTATTAGAGAGCGCTGCAAGTTTGAACATAATTGAATCTCATAAGTGAGTGGAAATGATTGGGTAAAAAAATCGAGTAGGGAAAAATAAACGAATATGCTGTTTTCATGAGCTATTTAGCAATGATAAATAAGTATGACGGTTTACTCAATGGTTTTTAATACTTGTAAGATTTGTTGATGAATATCTTGCCACCACCAGACGAAGCCAATGCTTATCAACAACATCATAATCCATGGTAGTAGCTGCCAAATAAAGGCAGGTTTCGCAGGGGTGTTTTGTTCGATAATATTGGCATGAGCCGCGTTGATGTTTCTGTCTGAATTTGCATAAGTGCCATTATCAGAATAAGTATCACTATTGAAGCCGCTATTAAGACCGACATTAAAATCATTGTTATTAACGTCAGCATCGCTACTCGCTGGGTGATCGATATAGCTGGTCTGATAGTCGTTTGGGTAATCAGTTTGGTAATCAGTTTGATAACGGTTCTGATAAATAGGAATGTTAGGTATGTTTTGTAGAGCAATCGCCATACGCTGACGGTAAGCGATAGCAAAAGCCAGTGCAATTACTAAGCCAGTAATAGCGCCGCCGATATGTCCTGTATTATCAATGCCCGGTACCGCAAAGCCATATACAAGGTTGATACCCATAATAAATATCAGGCTTCTTAAATTGAGCACCATGCCATTAACAGATATTTTAAACAGCGCGGCTATTAAAAGTGCGCCACCGATACCCATGATACCACCAGATGCGCCAGCCGATAGTCCTGGTTGTCCAGTACCATCTAAAATACCTTGCCACGTCACATGATTGTTAAGTAAGTTACCACCGATTGCCGCTAGTAAAAACAACGCCAAGAATTTAGCTGAGCCAAACATCGGCTCGGCAATTTGCCCGAAGAAGTACATGGCAAAGCCATTAAACAATAAATGCATCAAGCCAATGTGCAAAAACGCACTGCTGACCAGTCGCCATGGATCATCAGTCATGGTTAAGGGCAGGGCATTAGCGCCCCAATTGAGCAGGGCTTCAGTCGAGGGATTATTGGCATCGACGCCTGTCAGCACTTGCATGATAAATAGTCCAATAAAGCTGACTAAGAGTAGAGTGGTGACGGGCGCTGTTTTTAGAAGTTGTTTAATGGTCATAAAAGCTAAGTATCAGTGAAAGATGATAGATAGAGTATAAGTGCTAACGGTTAGATAAACAAAGCTGTCGAATATAAATCTACTTGTGTAAAACTAAAATCTACCAGCGCATTGGTGAGACATAAGGTAATGCCGACTTGAGCTGCTCGTAAGTCCCTTTGACTAAAATATCATCCGTCACCTGATTAATATCAGTATGACCACAGAATGCCATACTGATATCACATTCTTTATGGATAATCTCAAGCGCACGGCGCACCCCATCTTCACCATAAGCACCTAGCCCGTACAAGAAAGCTCGCCCAATCATAGTGCCTTTTGCACCTAAAGAGATGGCTTTTAAGACATCTTGACCGGAGCGAATACCACTATCGAGCCACACCTCGATATCACTATTTTCGGCATGAACCGCCTGCACGATATCGCTCAAAGCAGAGATTGAGGAGGGCGCACCATCTAATTGACGGCCACCATGGTTTGAGACCACCAATGCATCCGCACCACTACGGGCAGCCAAGATAGCATCTTCAGGCTCCATAATACCTTTTATAATTAGCTTGCCGCCCCATGCATCTTTGATACGTGCGACATCATCCCAGCTCAAACGTGGGTCGAACTGTTCTGCTGTCCATGCTGAAAGTGAGGACATATCAGCGACGTTTTTGGCATGTCCGACGATGTTGCCAAAAGTACGACGTTTGGTACCAAGCATATTTAGACACCATTCTGGCTTGGTCATTAGATTTAAGATATTGGCGAGGGTTGGTTTGGGCGGCGCGGATAGACCGTTTTTGATATCCTTATGACGTTGACCAAGTACTTGCAGATCAGCTGTCAAAATGAGCGCGGAACAATTTGCCGCTTTGGCACGGCGGATAAGATTGGCCATAAAGTCCTGATCACGCATGACATAGAGCTGAAACCAAAACGGCGCACTGGTATTTTCAGCAACATCCTCAATAGAGCAGATACTCATGGTTGATAGTGAAAAAGGCACGCCAAATTTCTCTGCTGCCCGCGCCGCATGAATCTCGCCGTCCGCCCACATCATGCCAGTAAAACCAGTTGGTGCAATCGCAACTGGCATTTTGACTTGTTCGCCAATCATCTGCGTCGCAAGGCTACGATTGTCCATATTTACCAATACCCGCTGGCGTAACTTAATACGATCAAAGTCCGTCTCATTATTACGGTAAGTGGTTTCAGTCCATGAGCCTGAATCGACATAATCGTAAAACATACGCGGTATTTTGCGCTCGGCAACACGGCGCAGATCTTCAATTTCGGTAACTTTGCTCAAGTCTTTCATGGAGGTTTCCTGTATAGCTAAATAGCTAAGCTAAAGTATCGGTAAAATAGCGTTTATAATATGTGGTTCATAATCATAATATAGAAACTATAATACCAATATGACGCTATCAGAAACAATCTAATAGCGTCATATTAAGTGTTGATAATCAATATATATAACTTGGTTAGTGAGATTCATGTAACCTTGCAATATTAACTAACGACTCGTTTTCTATTTGTCAGCGACATGATACTAAAGAATGCTATCGGCCAAATCACAGCTAAAGCCCACCACCATAGTTGACCGAAGATAATAGCCATACCGATAAAACCAGCTTGTATCACATAATAAGTCATTGCCACCAATGTCTTTCGTATAACATAACCTTCTTTATCCATCAGACCGACTACCGCACAAGCCGCGACCACATTGTGCACGGCAATCATATTACCAGCGGCACCGCCGACCGCTTGCAGAGCGACAACTTGCGCTGCAAGGTTACTATCGAGACCGATTTGGCTAGCAGTTGACCATTGAAAATACGAGAACATCATATTGCTAACCGTATTTGATCCGGCAATGAAGGCGCCCATCGCTCCAATCCACGGCGATACTAGAGGCCATGCATTTTGAAACGCACCAGCCGCACTTTCAGCCAGTAATATTGGCATAGCCGGTAGCGCAGTAGCGACTTCAGCGGCTGAGCCTGAATTAATGAATACTTGTACCATAGGCACCGAGAATAGCAAAGCTGGTGCGGCGGCAACCATCGTCTTCGCCGAATTACTCCAACTGCGCTTAACGGCTTGACCGTTCATTTTAAACAATAAGATGCACAACAAAGAGCTGATAATTAGAATCGCTCCAGGAGAGTAAGCAAGCTGTATTTTACTAGAAATAGTCGTACCAAAGAGATTGCTAAATTCAATCGTAGTCAATTCACCAGTCAAAAATGCTTTAAGCGGTGCAACGACCCTAGTTATAATTAAGAGAGCGATAACGATGAGATAAGGGGAAAACGCACGAATTAAAGAAAATTTTGGTGCAACCGAATCATCATATTTTTCTTCATCAAGTGACCCGAGCCAGTCCTTGTCCCATTTGGCACGTGGTGCAAAGTCAAAAGTATCTTTTGGCATCAAAAAGCCACGTTTCGCGGCAGGCAGTACAATCATTAGACCGATAAAACCACCAACGAGCGATGGGAATTCAGGACCTAGATATTTGGCTACTAAGAAGTAAGGGATAGTAAAGCTGAGACCGGCAAATATTGCAAACGGCCATACTTTTAGTCCTTCAACGAAGGAGCGTTTTTCGCCAAAGAATCGGGTTAAGAACGCACTTAAAATTAGCGGAATTAAAAAGCCCACTAGCGCATGGATAAGACCAACGTTACCAGCGATTTGTAGTAGATAGTTCTCCGCAGAAAGTGGCGCAATGGCCTGTGTAATATCCTGCTTATCGTTGATACCCGTCCAAACACCGAGTAATATGGGGGTACCAACAGCACCAAATGATACGGGTGTTGATTGAATAATGAGAACTGCCATAACAGAGGCCATGGCAGGAAAACCTAAAGCCAATAATAGCGGCGCACCAATAGCAGAGGGCGTACCAAATCCTGATGAGCCTTCTACCATCGAGCAGAATAACCAAGCGACAATGATCGCTTGAATGCGTCTATCGGGCGAAATATCCATAAAGCCTTTACGAATAGCGACAATAGCGCCGCCTTCTTTTAACGTATTCAATAATAAAATAGCGGCAAATACAATGAATAAAAGCGTGAGAGCGATGATGATGCCATTTGTAGTAGCTGCTGCTACTTGGGCACCACTCGCTTGCCAAACGAACAAGGCTAAAAGAGCGGTCACTAAATAGGCAACACTCATAGATATTTTTGCCGGTAGGCGCATCACTACCAGCAAAACTAAAACGACTAAAATTGGTGCGAGGGCCAAAAAAGTATACATTATCAACAATCCTTATCGATAAATGTTCAGATCCGTAGTCAATATCGGACTGATCGTAGGGCTAGGTTTATAATCTCAAATGGTGATAATCCTTATCTAGTCAATTTACTATCTTGACCATTTAGTCAAAATAGCAAAAGTTTGAATTTTATACTAGTAAATAATCAAGGCTGAAACAAATAAAATAGTAGCTGATTTTCAGAGTGTTATTAACAGTAGGCTTGAAGGTAAAAGTAACAAGAGATTTATAGTAACTGCTGCAAATCCATGACTGAAAATGGATAGTCTAATCGTTTTGATGGCGTCAGAATTACGGGGATGGTAGTGGCAAACTCCATCATCAGATCTTCATCAAATTCTGCAATATCGACATGCTGATATTCGATAGGTTGTACGCTTTGAAAGCGCGCTATAAGTTGCTCAGCGACATCACATAGATGACAGCCAGATGTGCCGAGTAGCCACCAGTTATCAAGATTTTCATCGCTGCAAAGATTTGGGCTCGCTTCAATGATACGTGCGCGCAATGCTTTTATATGATGACCATTATGCATATTTATTCTCTTCTTTTAATACCTGTTGTAAAGTACCAGCCTTAAATACCTAGATAAAAAGTGAATACTATTTAAAGGTCATTACATGATAAAGAAATGGGGTAAATAATGACAGCGATTGTGAGATTAGGTAAGATAGCCTGCTGCTTATCATTAGCTGACAACTTTTATTATTTTTAATTATTCGGATACTTTGCGCATGGCAAGTTTTGGCAAATTTATTAAACGACTATTACTGGCATTGATGTTGTTAGTCGTAGCATTCCATGTGTTAGTCGCTGGACTACTATTAATTTGGAAAACCCAGCCAATCAATAACAGTATGTTTATGCTGACCCATCGACTTACAGGCGGCACGGTCACTCAGACTTGGGTAGAATACGATGCCATTGCTAAATCTGCTAAGCAAGCGGCGATTGTCAGTGAGGACTCGACGTTTAGTCAGCATAATGGCTTTGATTTTAAAGGTATTGAGGCCGCCCGTAAGAAAAACGAAGAAACAGGTAAGATGTCTGCTGGTGGCTCAACGATTACTCAGCAGTTGGCAAAGAATTTGTTTTTGACCTCGCATCGCTCCTACATTCGTAAAGGTGAAGAAGCTATTGTCACCGTCATGATTGAAACCATATGGGACAAGCAGCGTATCTTAACAGCTTATCTAAATGTGGCAGAATTTGGCAACGGCATTTACGGTGTTGAAGCTGCTGCTCAAAATTACTTTAATAAGTCCGCTGCCAATCTTAATCGTGATGAATCAGCATTGCTAATCGGGATGCTGACCAATCCTAAGTACTATGAAGACAACCAAGGCGATAGAAGCTTACGTAACAAACAGAGGATTATCAAAAAACGTATGAAGAATGCGGTATTACCACAAGCGAGTTAACGGTTTGATTTTATTTGCTCTATGGTTTATTTGCTCTATGGTTTATTTGCTCTGTTAATAGTAAGAGACTAGTCGTTCGTATATAAAAATAATATTAGTAGAGTAGGTGAGAGAGATAGTTGCAGCCTTATGCAGTTGCGGTAATATGGATGTCAGGGCATGATAGTGATTGACAATGATGGATTACAATAAGGAGTGGTTGCATGACACGGGCTAAAACGAATCAAAACAGTGATACTGAAGTCAACAATACTAAAGTCAGTGATGTTAATAATAGCAGTGACAATGCTAGCAACCACAGTGCTAACAATCGTAATGAGAGCAACCACGAGCAGAACACTCAAATTGATAGCGCTTTCAAAAATGCAGAAACTTATATAGTAAATGATAACTTGACCCAAATTGCGTGGCAACGCTCAGAAGATGGCAGCTACTCACCCAGCAGTTATATCAACCGCGACTTGTCTTTATTGCAGTTTCATCTGCGGGTATTAGCGCAAGCAGCAAGCCCGCGTCATCCGTTACTCGAACGCTTATTCTTTTTAATTATTTTTTCGTCCAATATCGATGAGTTCTTTGAGATTCGTGTCGCTGGTATTATGCAAAAGCTAAATATCGGTGATGTCTCTACCAGTGCTCATGGTATGCGCCCAAGTGAAGTTCTCAACGAGATATCCACAGTAACGCACGATGCTATTGATGAACAATATCGTATTCTCAACGAAGACATCCTACCAGCCCTCGCGAAAGAAGATATCCGTTATCTAAAACGCGATGAGCTCAATGCCGAGCAATCAGCATGGATGAAACGTTATTTTACTGAGCAAGTATCGCCAGTATTGACCCCGATTAGTATTGATCCTGCGCACCCGTTTCCGCGCTTGGTGAATAAAAGCCTTAACTTTATCGCTACGTTAGAAGGCAAAGATGCCTTTGGTCGCGATATTAATCTCGCCATTGTGCCAGCGCCGCGTAGTTTACCTCGCGTTATCCGTTTGCCTGACGAGCTGACTGGTGGTAAAGAGCATCATGTCATGCTCTCTGCTATCATTCATGAGCATATCGGCGAGCTATTCCCTGGCATGAATGTAACAGGCTGTCATCAATTCAGGTTGACACGTAATGCGGATTTGGACTTGGCAGATGATGTCGAGGATATTGCCAAGGCCCTTGAAGGTGAGCTTGAAAACCGTCGGTTTGGTGATAAGGTTCGTTTAGAGGTCACGACTGATTGCCCAACCCCTATCAGTGACTATTTGCTCGATGAATTCGAGCTACATGACAATCAGTTATATCGTGTCAATGGACCAGTAAACTTAACACGGTTGCTATTTGATTTTAATATTCCAGCGCTACGTTATGAACCATTTACCCACATTGTACCCAAACCGTTCCGCCGTGAAGCCGATAAGCTCGACAAAAGCACCAGTATGTTTGCTGCTATGCGCAAAGGAGATGTGTTGGTACATCATCCTTTTCATGCGTTCTCACCTGTTATCAATTTATTATGGCAAGCCGCCAGTGATCCAAAAGTCTTAGCAATCAAACAAACCTTATACCGCTCAGGCACCAATTCAGAAATTGTACAAGCGCTGGCCGCCGCTGCTCGTAATGGCAAAGAAGTCACCGCTATCATTGAGCTACGCGCACGCTTCGACGAAGCATCCAATATTGCGGTTGCTAACTATCTACAAGAAGCAGGTGCGGTCGTGGTTTACGGTATCGTTGGCTATAAGACTCATGCCAAGCTCATGCTTATTATTCGCCGTGAGGATGAAAAAATTCACCGTTATGTACACTTAGGTACGGGTAACTATCATGCAGCTAATGCCAAGGTCTATACTGACTATGGCTTATTTACTGCTGACCCTGACATCTCAGAGGACGTGCATAAAATCTTCCAAGAGCTGACTGGTATGGGCAAACCTGCCAATCTCAAAAAGCTACTGCATGCGCCATTTACCTTACATGAAAAGCTAATGAGCTTTATCGATGCTGAGATTGCACATGCTAGAGCTGGTAAACGTGCGCGTATTATCATTAAAGCCAATGCTCTGACTGAACGTCGACTGATTGATAGGCTATATGATGCGTCGCAAGCAGGCGTTAAAATTGAGCTAATCCTGCGCTCGATGTGTTGTCTGCGTCCGCAAGTACAGGGATTGTCTGAGAATATCACCGTGCGCTCAGTCATTGGCCGCTTTTTAGAACACACCCGCATCTATTATTTTTATAACAATGGCGACGAACGTATGTATTGTGGAAGTGCTGACTGGATGGATAGAAACTTGTTCCATCGGGTCGAAGTCGCATTTCCCATTGAAGATAAAAAGATATTTGCACAAATTTATCAAGACGGCTTGCAGAACTATCTACAAGATAACGTTCAAGCATGGACGCTTGATGGCGATGGACGTTGGCAGCAGGTTCAGCCAGTAGCGGACGAACCACTACATATTGCACAAGAGCATTTATTGAAAACTATCAATCATGTCGGTGAAAAAAGTTAACAATAATCTTAGAGGCTGTCATCGATTAGCATATCCTTTATTTTGAACTGGATATAGAGCAACATATTTAGTAAAAGCTCAGTACTAAAAAACCCTTCGTAGATTACTTAATTCTATGAAGGGTTTTTTAGTTTAATGACTACCACATCAGATCGTCTGGAATCACATAGGCTGCATAAGGGTCGTCATCTGCTAGCTCAACATCTGATTTATCGTTAGACACCACCATAAACCCTTCTAATTTAGCATCGATACGATCTGCTAAGGGACGAGGAAGTAGAGCATAACCCTCTTCCAATCGTGCAATAACCACATGACCAGCCACTATTTGGTCATATAGTTTTTGAGTAATATGAATTTTTTTCACTTTAGATTGATCAACAAACTGGTAGCTTACATCACCCTGTATATCTTTAATCTGATGTTGTTTAATCATTTGGATGATATTAGCATTTAACATTTTCTGTTCTAAGATTTGCTGTTTTTCCTGATTAAGCTTTTGATCCTTTTCTACTTTTTTGGCTTGGGCTTCTGCTAGAGCTTTTTTAGCTTCAACAGTTGATGGATCGCCAGTACGTTTGGCATGCTGAGACTGTTTACTTAATTGCTTGGCTTTTTTGCTATCAACCAATCCCGCTTTTAAGAGTTGAGCTTGTAGGGCATTTTTGGCCATAATCTGATTACCTAAATAATAAACCGTAAGTCTTAAAATCTAAAAATACATGGTAGCAAATTTTGCTACAGCGTGTCTTGAGTTATGCCAAACGATGCAAGAAAATACAGGAATGTCATGCTCTCGATAACCTGCCAGCTTAATATAATGGGTTACAAACTGTCTTTTAACATCACATTTATTCACATATTGATACTGCAGTACACTAGTGAAGAAGCTCATCATCTACCTATAATTGATACTAGTATAAGTAAGATTCATTTCAAATTAGCAGATAAAAAATCATTTATAAACATCAATAAGAGTAGAGGCTTTCTAATGAGTACTAGCAAAAATGATACTTCAGATATTAAACAAGCAGCAGAAAATGCCGATGTTGAACAAATTGAAAATAATCTAAAAGAAAATAAGCAAGTCAACATGCCAGAAGAGTTGACTAAAGAGCAGGCGACACCTTTTATTGACGAAGAAGTCCGTACTGATAAATAGGTAAGTAATTAAATTAGGCAATACCAGCGAGGGAGACGCGCTATGACGACCTACAAAGACACTAACAATCAAGACATGGATGACAAAGATATCAGTCGTGAACGACACGACAAAAAGCTTTCGGTCGATGATCCAGCAGTATCGCATCGACCAAACCCTAAAGGAAGCTATGCGGGGCGCAAGCATGAGCCAGAAATAGACGGGCCGATAGAAGACTCTCAAGAGACTGATGAGATATATTCTGATCCACGTAAAGAAGAAGATTTGCCAGCAGGCGGTAAAAATGTTGGCGATTTAAATGCCTATGATCTTAGTCAAAAAGGCAATGAATAGCTTTTGATGCTGGTGCTATAACAAACGTCAAAACACCCTGAACAAAACACTCTAAATAATATACGGCAACAAGGACAATCTAATGGAAACTAAAGATCCCGCGCTCACAAAGACTCCTATTATGGATAGTAGCTTAGATAATAATGATGTTGATAGCAAATCGTTAGCAGAAAAAACAGCAATGACTCGCGAAGAGGAATTTCACGATAGTCGTCATGAAGTCGAAACCAATACTACTGTTAATAAGGGTACTGATACCTTTGAAGAAGGGATAGTCGGTTCTGAGCATGTTAATGACGGTGACAATCCAGCACGTCAGCCTGACCGCCGTGACCAAGAAGGCAATGCTTTTGACGAAAATATTAACGAAGATACTGTCCGTAGTGAAGCACCTAAAAGTGAAGGTATTACTGATATGAATCGATATGCCAATATTGATAATGCACAAACACGTACTTTAAATCCGGATGAAAAAGATTAAAGTTTAAAGATGGTGGGGATAGCAGTTGTCTATTCTCTTCATTCATCTTGTATAAAATGGTTTTTATTTGATTTGTCTGGTAATTATCGTAATAAGGAACGCTAATGAGTATCTCAAAAGATAGCAATATTAATGAAGGACATGAACTGGATAAAGAACGTGAAGTAGACAAAGAGTATGAGTTAAAGGATGCAGACGATAATAATGGCATCGTCCCCGATGATGCTTTGCAAAAAGTGAATCCTGCTGCTGCTGAGCGCAAAAGTGCCGATCATGATCCGCATAATGTTGCTAAAGGTAGCAAGCAGTATGACAGTCCACTAATGAAAGATGATAAATAATTAAATACCTTTATATAAGGCAGATATAATTTGATAGGCACAATTAAGAAGATGTTGTAACTGATTGAGCCAAATACTCCAATCGGCTACAACATTTTTTCATATTTGTACCAGTTAGTATTCTAAGGATTTTTTAAGCAGGTGTACCGCTATGAAAACGTAGCTCAGTATCTGGACTAGATATTAATTCTGCTTCCATTTCTTTAAAGAAGGCAACTCGTTCATCAATATTATCGTCAGACAACGACTGCGCCAATGCTAAGTAATCCTCAAAATGGCGGCTTTCTGACTTGAGCAAGTATCGATAGTATTTTGCCAAGCGTTCATCATCGATTACCTCAGCAAGTGCGGCAAAGCGTTCGCATGAACGTGCTTCAATAAATGCTCCAATTATCAAGACATCTACCATCGCTGCTGGCTCGTAGGTGCGTTTGTGTCTTAGCATGCCCTTGGCATAACGACCTGCACTTAGATATTTCCAGTCTTGACCGCGATCATTCATGATACCCAGCACTTGCTCGTAGTGCAGCATTTCCTCACGTATCAGTTGGGCTAACTTACGCTGTAAGTCGTAAGAAAACTCATAACGGAATATTAGATTCATCGCAGTGCCCGCTGCTTTTTTTTCGCAGTTGGCATGGTCTTGAATAATCAATGGCAAGTTCGCAATAGCAGCATCTACCCAAGCTTGTGTAGTTCGACTACCTAAGAACGCATAGATAGGGGAAAGGTCTACCTTTATAGGTGCTCGCAATTGTGTGATATCGGTACTGTCTTCATTCTGCAAGTCATTATCTTTTATGCTGTTTGATAGATTGTCTATTAAATTCTCTACTGCTGGCTTATGGCTTATATTATGATTATTCATAGTCTGATATATCTGTATTAAAAGGAAGTAGTGGTCAGTGAAAGCGGCTGAAAAATACAAAAGTAGGCGGTTTAGCTCATTGTTATAAGTAGTGAGTAGTATAACAGTAGGCTGTTACGAGATGAATAATCACAGA
Source organism: Psychrobacter sp. ASPA161_9 (assembly GCF_051970275.1). Classification (NCBI taxonomy): domain Bacteria; kingdom Pseudomonadati; phylum Pseudomonadota; class Gammaproteobacteria; order Moraxellales; family Moraxellaceae; genus Psychrobacter; species Psychrobacter sp. ASPA161_9. The sequence goes on from NZ_JBEFNI010000005.1 coordinate 108,965, forward strand.
ATACTATAAATAGTTGAAGGCTACCAAGATATATAACATTTAAGCATTGCTTCACTCTGTAATGATTACTTACAGTTTATACTTACCCTCAAGTCATCTCTTCAACTAACATTAGTTATGATGCTTAGGGCTTGTGCCTTATACAGTATCATTTTTATACAACCCCGTTATTTATTTACTAAATGCCTTTTTGTTGTTTATTTTATTATTTGATAGTAGGATGATATTTTGCTTCTAAGTCATTTTGTCTTACTATTAATTGTTAGCTGACAGGCTATAGACGTGTAGCTCTCTACCAGATGCACGTCAGCATACTAACGATTAATGATATTTTGAAACAAAAGATAATATAGCCACTATATAGATAACCTCATCTTAACTATTGAAAAATTACTAGATTGCTAGTTAAGGTGGGTTGTATTCGGCTTTATCAACTTCGCTTAACATCGTATTCACATTTAGACTGAATGCAAAGTGCTAAACATATCTCAATTTCACCAGTTACTATAATAAATCATTATTGACTTCCATCACGAACAGATAAGGACACCACTATGAGCCAGACTTCTCACCCTAATCGTATCCAGAAAGGCATTCTTGCAATTGACCAGCAGATGTATGACTTTATTGAAAATGAAGTGCTACCTAAAGTTGGCGTTGATTCGGATAGTTATTGGTCAGGTTTTGAAAAGGTGGTCAAGGAGTTTATTCCGCGTAACAAAGCCCTGCTAGCCAAACGTGACAAAATCCAAGGTCAGATTGATCAATGGCATTTAGATAACCCTGCCAAAGATGGCGAAATTGATTATCCTGCCTATAAGACATTCTTACAAGAGATTGGTTACCTATTACCAGAAGGCGATGATTTTAAAGTAAGTACAGAAAACGTTGATGACGAGATTGCTCATATCGCAGGGCCACAGTTGGTAGTACCCGTACGAAATGCTCGCTATGCGCTCAATGCTACTAACGCACGCTGGGGCAGCCTGTATGATGCCTTATATGGTACTGATGTCATTAGCGATGAGAATGGTCAAGAAGCGACAGGTGGTTATAATCCTACTCGCGGCGCTGCCGTCGTCGCCTATGCCAAGCAGTTCCTAGATGATAGCTTTGCGCTAGCATCAGGCTCATATAATGATGTTACTGGCTTTAAAGTAGTGGATGGTAAGCTTGAGATTGCTCAAGGTGATAGCAGCACGCAGCTGCAAGATCCAGCTAAGTTTTTCGGTTATGTTGGCGAGGTAGACAGTCCTACTGGTATTTTGTTAAAGAATAATAATTTACATGCTGAAATCCAAATCGATGCTAATAATCCAGTTGGTAAAGATGACCCAGCCAATATCAAAGATGTATTGCTTGAGTCAGCGATTACCGCTATTCAAGATTGTGAAGACTCTATCGCTGCCGTAGATGCAGAAGAAAAAGTCGAGGTCTATCGCAATTGGCTCGGTCTTATGAATGGCGACTTGCAAGAGACTTTTGAAAAAGGCGGCAAGACCCGTACTCGTAAACAAAACCCAGATCGTGAATACACCACGCCAGAAGGCGGTAAGCTTATATTGCCAGGTCGCTCATTATTATTAATCCGTAATGTCGGTCACTTGATGCAAAACCCTGCAATTTTGGTCGATTTGGGCAATGGTCAAGAAGAAATTTTTGAAGGATTAATGGATGGCTTAATTACGCCGTTACTATCCTTAAACGACATCAAAGGTAGGAACAAGCTATCAAACTCCCGCAAGGGCTCAATGTATATCGTCAAGCCAAAAATGCATGGTCCTGAAGAAGTGAAGTTTGCTAATGACTTATTCAATGCTTCAGAAGACTTATTAGGCTTAGAGCGTAACACTCTCAAAATCGGTATCATGGATGAGGAGCGCCGTATGACGGTCAACCTCAAAGAAGCCATTCGTCAAGCTAAAGAGCGCGTTATCTTTATTAATACAGGCTTCTTAGATCGTACTGGTGATGAGATGCATACCAGTATGAATGCAGGACCATTCGTGCGTAAAGGTGATATGAAGTCACAAGCATGGCAACCTGCATATGAGCAATGGAACGTTGATATCGGTCTAGAGACTGGTCTACAAGGTCATGCTCAAATCGGTAAAGGTATGTGGGCAAAGCCTGATGAGATGAAAGAGATGATGGACACTAAGGCAGCTCATCCACAATCGGGCGCCAATACAGCATGGGTACCATCACCGACAGGCGCAACCTTACACAGCATGCATTATCATCAAGTGAACGTCGCTGACGTCCAAGACAGTCTAAAGTCACGCAAACGTGCAAGTTTAGATGATATTTTGACCATTCCATTAGCCAAAGACACCAACTGGACAGACGAAGAAAAGCAGCAAGAGCTTGAGAATAACGCTCAGGGCATCTTAGGCTACGTTGTACGCTGGGTAAACCAAGGTGTTGGCTGTTCTAAAGTACCGGATATTAATGATGTCGGCCTAATGGAAGACCGCGCGACTCTACGTATCTCAAGTCAACATATCGCCAACTGGTTACACCATAACGTAGTCAGTGAGCAACAGGTGATGGATGCGATGAAGCGTATGGCAAAAGTCGTCGATGAGCAAAATACTGGCGATGCTGATTATCAGCCGATGGCTACTGACTTCGAACATTCGTACGCATTCAAAGCAGCATGTGACTTGGTATTCAAAGGTTGTGAGCAGCCTAATGGCTATACTGAGCCATTATTGCATCAAGCACGTCTTGACCTAAAAGCTGGCGCATAACTCAACTAAATAGAGAGATCAGACTTTATTGCTTCAATAATGAAACAATATTTATCAAAATACGCTTAATTTAAAAATATTTATTTAGGTTTCTTTAGCTAGTGAGCATCAATAATTAGCTCTGAGTAAGTAGTTTTACTAATTATCTTCATAAGTAGCGCCACTAGTCGTTTCAACGGCTAGTGGCGTTTTTTATGCTTTTAAATTTAGATTAATGAATATTTGTCGTATTTAATCTCACTTTGATTTTTTTTAAAATCTGTAATTAAACGCTAAAAAAGATGTTGCAAATTATGTCAAAGTTGTTATGCTTGTACTCGAAGTATGAGTTTGGTAACGGATGTTACACACTAGAGCAATAAAGACCTAAGTTTACATGGCAGTTACTTTTTCGGTCCCATTCATGTAAGTCATGGTTTTTTATCTTACGGTAATAGAAATTCGCCACACTTGTTCCTGACTAATCTCGGTAGCCAGTTACACATTATATCTTTGAGGATTTGTGACGATACCATTATGAGCACCAGCTAATAATAGCTAGCTTATTACTAAAATTGTAAAGTGGAGATACCCCCATGAAAAAACTACTTTTAGCTACAGCAGTTGCTGCCCTATCTGTATCTGCAGCAAACGCAGCGCCGACTCTGTATGGTAAAGCATTCGTAACTGCCGACTATGTAAACGCCGAATTTGACGGTGAAGATATGGTTGGTGAAGTAAATCTAAACGAAGATGAGAGTTCAGTACAAATCAACTCAAATATTTCACGTTTGGGCTTTAAAGGCTCTGAAGCAATGACTGCTAACACTGATGTTATTTATCAGTTAGAGTATGGCATCAACATCGATGACAGTGGCAGTGACAACATTGGTTTTAAAAGCCGTGATACTTACCTTGGTCTAGATAACAAAAGCTATGGTCAGTTCCGCTTTGGTCGTAACTACTCAGTATCTGATTATATCAACAACGTAACGGTTACTGAAGGATACTGGGATAACCTAGGCGTTAGTTCATTAAGCGATGACGATACGTTGACTGATGCATTGACGCTAACTGATGGTGGTCGTGTAAACAATTCTATCGTCTGGATCGCACCTAAATATAATGGCTTACCATTACAGCTTGCACTACAGTACAGTGCTGATGAGCGCTTTGTATCTGACAATAATGACCGTGACAGTGGTTTTGGTGCTTCATTGATGTTTGACCAAGGTACAGGCTTCACAGCTGGTATTGCTTATGACAAAGATATGAGTATTAGTGGTGAGATCCTTCGTGGTAGTGCGACTGTTGATCTAGGCAAATATATGGCAGCGCCAGTTACTCTAGGTGCTCTATATCAACAAGCTGACTATGATGGTGCAGACGAAGAAGACGGTTTGGTACTAAGTGCTGAAATGGGTCTAACTAACTTTGCTCGTCCTGCTTCTGTCTATGCCCAATACAATAAGACTGAAAACTTAGGTGGTCTAACTGACAACGATTCAGATCAAATCGTTGTAGGCGGCAAATACATGTTCAAAGACAACATGATTGCTCATGCCTATGTTGGTAACAACTCAGCTGATTTAAATAATGGTCTTTTCGTTGTAAGAGGTCAGGATAGCGACGGTGAAGATATGTTCACTGCTGCACGTGGCGATGCTGATGTATTTGTTATCGGTGGTGGTCTAGAATACAAATTCTAATTTAAATATTAGAATTTGAATCTAAAAAACTCATCCTTCGGGGTGGGTTTTTTTTTGACAAAAACAGGAAGTTCTAGACCAGTATGGCAGTTATCTCAATAATTACAGTTGTGTAAATTTGGATTTTTTCATCTTACGGTAATATAAATTTGCTATCCTAGTGTCTGAACAGTTTCAATAGCTCGTTATATAGTATGGCTATAACGACACCATTATATATACCAGCCAATCTTAGCCAACTTATCACTCAAATCATAAAGTGGAGATATCCTTTGAAAAAACTACTTTTAGCCTCAGCAATTGCAATGCTATCAGTTTCTACTGTTCAGGCCGCACCAACCGTTTACGGCAAAGCATTCGTGACTACTAATTATGTCGATGCTGAACTTAATCGCCAGTCTATGGATATTCCCAACGACGCCATCAATGTCAATGAAGATAACAGTTCAGTACAAGTCAGCTCACATTCTTCACGTCTAGGATTTAAAGGATCTGAGGCGATAACGGCCAATACTGATGTCATTTATCAATTAGAATACGGTATCAAAATTGATGATAGTGGTAGTAGTAACATTGGTTTTAAAAGCCGTGACACATATCTTGGTTTAAAGAATAAAGACTATGGGCAATTTCGCTTCGGTCGCAATTATTCAGTTTCTGATTATATTAACAACGTAACCGTCAATGAAGGTTATTGGGATAATATTGGCTCAAGCTCTCTTAGTGATGGAGGCACACTTAGTGAAGCGCTAACCTTGACTGATGGTGAACGTATCAATAATTCAATCGTGTGGATTGCGCCTAAGTATAACGGCTTACCATTAGAGCTTGCGCTACAGTACAGTGCTGATGAAGCTTTTGTAACTGATAACGATGATCGCGATAGTGGCTTTGGTGCTTCATTAATGTTCGATCCAGGTACGGGCTTTACTGCTGGTGTTGCTTATGACAAAGACATGAGTACTAATGGTGAAATGCTTCGTGGCAGTGCTAGTGTCGATCTCAGTAAATACGTTGCTGCTCCTGTTACTTTAGGCACTTTGTATCAACAAGTAGACTTTGATGGTTATGATGATGAAGAGAAGGGTCTAGTCGTAAGTGCTGAAATGGGTTTAACCAACTTCGCTCGTCCAGCCTCTGTCTATCTCCAATATGATAAGACGGATAACTTAGGTGGCCTTAGTGGCAATGATTCAGATCAAATCGTATTAGGTGGCAAATACATGTTTAAAGACAACATTATTGCGCATGCCTATGTTGGCAAAAACTCTGCTGATTTGGAAAATGGTCTTCTCGTTGTTAGAAACAATGATGATGATACTACTGATCTAGTTCAAGCTCGTGGCGATGCCGATGTACTTGCTATCGGTGGCGGTCTAGAATATAAATTCTAGATCAAAACATTGCATAGCTAGCATGCTAAAAGACTCATCCTTCGGGGTGGGTTTTTTTCATTGTGCCAACATTAATAGGGAAACAACCAGCAAAATCTAATAGTTTAAAAGTCTTTAAGCTTTTGCCCTATATTTTATGGCGCATTTTTAGTAAAATCCTCTTTTACCAATTACCGATAGAGTACTATGACCAAGTTTATATTTGTGACCGGTGGGGTAGTGTCCTCACTAGGGAAAGGTATTACCGCAGCTTCCCTTGCTGCGATACTCGAAGCGCGCGGCGTGAGTGTAACAATGACCAAGATGGATCCGTATATTAACGTTGATCCAGGTACGATGAGTCCGTTCCAGCATGGCGAGGTGTTCGTCACTGAAGATGGTGCGGAGACGGATTTAGATTTGGGTTATTATGAGCGTTTTTTACGCCATTCCAAGATGAGTAAGAGTAACAACTTTACCAGTGGTCGCATCTATCAGAATGTCCTGAATAAAGAGCGCCGCGGTGAGTATCTAGGTGGTACGGTACAGGTTATTCCACATATCACTGATGAGATTAAGAGTAAAATCTTAGCCAGTGGTGTGGGCTATGATATCGCCATTATTGAGATTGGCGGGACGGTCGGTGACATCGAGTCACTACCTTTTATGGAAGCCGTACGCCAGATGCAAGTAGAGCTTGGTCGCAATAGAGCCATGTTGATGCATTTGACGCTAGTACCTTATATTGCCAGTGCCGGCGAGACCAAAACTAAGCCTACTCAGCATTCAGTCAAAGAGCTGCGTTCTATTGGCTTGCAGCCTGATATTTTAATCTGTCGCTCTGACCATCATATCTCGCAAGATAATCGCCGTAAGATTGCATTGTTTACTAACGTTGAAGAACGTGCAGTCATCATGTGTGAAGATGCGCAAAGCATCTATCAAATACCGCGTACCCTTCATGAGCAAGATCTTGATGATCTAATCTGCGAGCGTTTCGGTCTTGATGTACCTGAAGCAGATTTAAGCGATTGGGACAAAGTGGTTGAAGCCCAGCTCAATCCTGAATCAACGGTTACTGTAGCGATGGTTGGCAAATATGTCGAATTGCCTGATGCCTATAAGTCTATCAACGAGGCGTTGCTACACGCAGGTATTACGCATAAGGCAGACGTTAAGATTGATTATATCGATGCTGAGCGTTTAGAAGATGATGACAGTTTATTGGCGCAGCTAAATAATGCTGATGCCATCTTGGTACCAGGTGGTTTTGGAGAGCGCGGTACCAATGGTAAGATAAAAGCCATCACTTACGCTCGTGAGAACAACGTGCCTTATCTAGGTATCTGCCTTGGTATGCAGTTAGCTGTAATTGAGTATGCGCGTAATGTACTTAAAATTGATGCCAATTCTTCTGAGTTTGATCGCAAGACCGCTGAGCCTATCATTGGTCTGATTACTGAGTGGTTAGATGAGCGCGGCGAGCTACAGATTCGTAGTGATGACTCAGATCTTGGTGGCACTATGCGTTTGGGTGCTCAGCAAGCTGAACTGGTTGCTGGTAGCAAGCTGAGCCAAATCTATGGCGCAAGCAATATCACTGAGCGTCATCGCCATCGTTATGAGATGAACAATCGTTATATCGAACCATTAGAGCAAGCAGGCATGACCATATCAGGGTATTCTGCTAAGCAACATTTGGTTGAGTCGGTTGAGGTTGCTGATCATCCATGGTTTATCGCGGTTCAGTTCCACCCTGAATTTACCAGCTCACCGCGTGGTGGTCACCCACTGTTTAACAGTTTTGTTAAAGCTGCAAAAAATTATAGCGAAACTAGGTAATGGCATAATCATTACAGCTTTATCCACAATAAAAAAAGACTAATCTTTGGATTGGTCTTTTTTTGAATCATGTTTTTGTGACACTGGAGTTTTAACGCTATAGTCAGGTCAATATAAAAGATATACAGGGGGACTGGTATAAATTTTTTGTAGCCTCTGTCTGCGTAGGCACAGCAAGCAAGAAAAGTTTGTACCAGTCACGCATCATAATGTCATGTATCCATTTTATTTAGTATCGACTATATGACGTTCGTGATGATTTATTGATGACTATCGATTTTGTCTAATTACGCTTGTACACTTTTTTTAATTGGGCTATCGGTTACAATATGGGATAGCATTATAAATAACAATAAAGAGGGCAATGACTTCATGGATAATTTATTAACAGCGCAATCACATATTAAGCTTACTACTCCTAATAACAATACGATTAATATTGGTAACTATCAGCCGTTTGTATTGTTCGGTGGTATGAATGTCTTAGAGTCCAAAGAATTAGCGTTTGAAATTGCTGAGCAGTATGTCGAGATATGCCAGCGTTTGGGCATCGGCTATGTATTCAAAGCCAGCTTTGATAAAGCCAATCGCTCGAGCCTACATTCGTATCGAGGCCCTGGGTTAGAGCAAGGTATTGATTGGCTAGGGCAAATTAAAGAGAAGTTCCAAGTGCCGATCATTACTGATGTGCACGAACCATATCAAGCAGCGCCCGTCGCTGAGGTTGCCGATATTATCCAGCTTCCTGCATTTTTATCGCGTCAGACTGACTTGGTACATGCGATGGCTAAGACAGACGCTATCATCAATATTAAAAAAGCGCAGTTTTTAGCCCCGCACGAGATGCGTCATATCGTTAATAAATGCCTCGAAGGTGGAAACGATAAGCTTATCCTTTGTGAGCGCGGTAGTGCCTTTGGTTATAATAATCTAGTTGTTGATATGCTGGGCTTTGATACCATGAAGCAGATGGATATTCCAGTATTCTTTGATGTGACACATAGCTTACAGCAGCCGGGTGCACGTAGTGATAGTGCAGGTGGACGTCGTGAGCAAATAACGACGCTTGCCCGTGCAGGTATGGCAACAGGACTAGCAGGGCTGTTTTTAGAAGCGCATCCAAGCCCAGAAACGGCAAAGTGTGACGGCCCATGTGCATTGCGTATGAGTCAACTAGAGCCATTCTTACGTCAGCTGAAGCAGATTGATGATTTGGTCAAAGGCTTTGAGGTATTAGATACTCATTAATGCAGTCAATGTAGGAAACGATAAGAGGGTAAGATAATGGCCATTCAAATTGCACAGGTAAGTATTGAAAATATCGATGATGCTGAAGGTCTAGATAGTGTGATGATTGCTCTTAAGAATATTACAGGGGTAATCGCGATCGAGCTCGATCCTGATAAAGACATTGCTACCGTAAGCTACGATGATACCGATACCAGTATTCATGCCTTAACTGCCGCAATTAGCATGGTCGATTATGTTACCCAGCCGTTTCCTATTGATGCACCGCAAAATCCACATCATCATGATTAGATATTGCTTGCAGGTTTTGCCCTAGAATATGAGATGTTACTTATCGTTTTGGCACAAATTTATGGTTCTGTTAATAAAGTGATAACCAAGGAGTCTTGTTGTTAACGACAATACGGATTATGCTGATTAAGTATTGTTTTTATAAAACTTTAAAAGACAGTTATTTTAAAAATTAGTCTTTAGAAAATAACTATAAAAGCAGTTTATTTACTTATAAAAACATTCATTTATAAAAACTCATTTACAAGAATAAGGAACCTAACATGGCAGACCAAACACGTATTATTAAAATTGATGGCATGACTTGTGGTGGCTGTGTGGCAAGCGTCCATAATGCCACCGCCGATATCGATGGTTTAGATGATATCAGTATCGAGCTTGCAGCCAATCAAGCGACGGTAACCTTTGACGATAGCAAAACAAGTGCAGAAGCTATTGCATCTGCTATCGACGAAGCTGGATTTGATGCGACCGTCGCTAACTCTTAAGTATTGTCGTTTATGTAAGAAAACCAGCTATCATGGCTGGTTTTTTAATGGATATTTAAATTAACCGTGGTTATGAATATGGGGTTGCTTCTGTAACTTCACTGGCTTGCTGTTATTGATTTGCAGAGAGCATCTGACTTGAATAGACAGCAGTCGTAACCATTTAATATTAACACTGATATTTAATTTTAGAATGTCCTACTTGTTTCATTTAGATTTCCCATCCACTGATATTTTTATTGCTCATACGAATTTATAAACGCTATAACGCAATGACGAGTTCTATTTATGAATGATTCTACCCGTACCGCCAATGACCAGTCCTATGATGTTGAGACTGATATTCAGTCTAATACGACGCTCGAGCCCGAGCGTGCACACCTGCAACTGGCCATTGATGGAATGACATGTCAGGCTTGTGCCTCACGCATCGAGAAGGTACTTAATAAAAAGCCGTCGGTATATGAGGTGAGTGTAAACTTCGCTGGCGAGACCGCCAATGTAGATTACGATCCGACGCAGACCACGCCCGAGCAAGTCACGGATTGGGTAAATAAGACGGGTTTCGTTGCAAACTTGCAGGCAGGTGATAGCTTGTTTGCGAAAACAGATAAAGATACGGCGACTGAATACCCATGGCGACTGATTGGGTTATGGATTTGCTTGGTGCCATTTTTAGTTGGTATGGCAGGCATGCTTTTCGGTCAGGGTATGTCATGGATGCTACCGGTCTGGATGCAGTTTGTCTTAGCGACAATTGTACAATTTGGACTGGCGTTACCATTTTATAAAAGCGCTTGGGCGTCAATCAAAGGTGGTCTTGCCAATATGGATGTGCTGGTCGTCATCGGTACGGTAACCATTTGGGCATACTCAACTTATTTATGGCTCACTCATGGCGATGGTACTTTAAACAGTCTATTGCAAAGTGGTCACGGTGCGGATGGCGGTCCTGCTGTGTATTTTGAAGCAGGGGTGATGGTCATTGCGTTTGTTCGTACGGGTAAATATCTTGAAGAGCGCACCAAAAAGCACAGCCTTAATAGTATTGATTTATTATTGTCATTAACTCCTGATGAAGTCGAGCAACAGCAGCCGAATGGCGACTTTCATAATGTTGCCCTGCAAGATGTGCAGATTGGTAATATTTTGCGCGCTAAGCAAGGGAGTCGCGTGGCAACTGACGGTATGGTTATCGGTGGCAGTGGTTGGTGTGTGGAGAGTCATTTAACTGGTGAGTCAGTACCACTCAAAAAAGAAGAGGGCGATGGACTACTAGCAGGCGCTCTAGTCGAAAACGGCAGCTTACTATATCGCGTCAGTGCTAAAGGTAGTGATACGAAGCTTGGTGATATGGTACAGGCGCTCAGTGATGCGCAAGGCTCAAAAGCCAATTTAGCGCGACTTGCCGATAGAGTAACGGCAGTATTTGTCCCAGTCGTAGTGGCTATTGCTATTGTCACTTTTGGACTGACATGGTGGTTGACCGGTATGATTGATACCGCCTTAATGCATGCAGTGTCTGTCTTAGTCATTGCCTGTCCATGTGCGCTTGGTTTGGCCACGCCAGCGGCTATTATGGCTGGCATGGGTGTCGCTGCGCGTCATGGCGTTTGGTTTAAAGATGCGCAAAGCCTAGAAGCTGCAGGTAATATCGACACTGTTGTCTTAGATAAGACTGGCACATTGACTATCGGTAAGCCTACTATCGTGGACAATGTGATGGTAGATAAGTTGCTTGCCGTTGATGATGTCTTACAGATTGCCGCGAGCGTTGAGGCGCATGCCAGCCACCCCTTAGCGACTGCGCTTATCAATGCGGCTACCGAGCGAAACTTACCATTAATGAATGTGATTGATATTAGCGTCATCAAAGGCGCTGGTATACAAGCAAATATCGAAGGTTTAGGTCTTGTAAAAGTCGGTACGGCAGAGTTTGCTAACTTGACGTTGCCAAAGCTGATGCCAAAGGTATGGCAAATTGCTAGTACCGTTGCGATTAGTATTAATGATGAGCCGCTTGGTGCTTTTGCCCTTGCTGATGACTTAAAGGCTGATACGCCGCAAGCCATTACTGCGCTACAAGATTCTGGTATCAATGTCATTTTGATGAGTGGTGATAAGCAGTCCGTCGTCGATCATGTGGCAGGGCAGCTGGGTATTGAACAAGCTTACGGTAAAATGAGTCCCCGTGATAAAGCAAGCCAAATTGCCTTATTGCAAACCGCTGGTCATAAAGTTGCGATGGCAGGTGATGGTGTCAACGATGCGCCAGCGATGGCAACAGCGGATGCCAGCTTTGCCATGTTTGAGGGTACTGATGTTGCTCAGCATAGCGCCTCTGCACGCTTGATGGGCGAGTCGCTCATGCATATCGATGCTGCGCAAAAAATTGCTCAAGCAACACTGCGTAATATCAAGCAAAATTTGTTTTTTGCTTTTATCTATAATTGCCTTGGTATTCCGCTTGCCGCTTTTGGCTTTTTAAACCCTATGATTGCCGCCGCCGCTATGGCGCTTAGCTCCATTTCAGTATTAATGAATGCGTTACGATTGACACGATTTAAAACAGAGGTGGAGCTACATAATACGGTATCTCCATCTGATATGGAAACGCAAAGCTCAGCGAAGATATAAATATCATATCGTCTTTGATATTATATGCACTTAAACGAGACTATAACCGCTAGCATCATTACTTATGTTTGATTTTATGGGCGCAAGTTGGTGTAAGATAAGGGAAGTTTGGCGAAATATATGCTATTATGCCAAGCACTATAGCCAAGTATTTGATGCACCAATTAGACATTCAAAGATGTCAAAAAGTAGCTGGCTGTATAGATGTCTAAAGTAACTTTAGACACGTGTGCTATATGATATTTTGCTTTATCTTTTTTTGTATTCTAGTTGCCGTTATTTATCCCACAAACTTGGCATGACCAAAGGAATTAACAGACATTATGTACGCTGAAGAAACCAACAACGTCACCGCAATTAAAGACATTCGCGCTCGTGAGATTTTAGACTCGCGCGGTAACCCAACGATTGAAGCCGATGTAATTTTAGCCGATGGTACTATCGGCCGTGCTGCTGCTCCAAGCGGTGCTTCTACTGGCTCACGTGAGGCGCTCGAGCTGCGTGATGGCGACAAAGATCGCTATATGGGTAAAGGCGTTAAAAAAGCCGTTGCCAACGTTAATAGCCAGATTCGCAGTGCTTTGGTAGATAAAGATGTCACAGAGCAGCAAGGTATCGATGACGCTATGATTGCGTTAGATGGTACAGAAAACAAAGATAGCCTTGGTGCTAATGCGATGCTGGCCGTATCACTAGCGACTGCAAAAGCTGCTGCTAAGTCACAAAATCTGCCATTACATCAATACATTGCCAACTTACGTAATCAGACGTCGCTGACGATGCCTGTACCGATGATGAACATCTTAAACGGTGGCGAGCATGCGGATAATACGGTTGATATCCAAGAGTTTATGATTGAGCCAGTTGGTTTCACCAGCTTCTCAGAAGCGCTGCGTGCTGGTACGGAGATTTTCCATAGCTTAAAGTCTGTTTTGAAATCACAAGGCTTGAATACAGCAGTCGGCGATGAAGGCGGCTTTGCACCGAACTTACGTAGCAATGAAGAAGCTATCACTGTTATCATGCAGGCGATTGAGCAAGTTGGCTATAAAGCGGGTGAAGATATTCATTTGGCTTTAGACTGTGCTGCTAGCGAGTTCTATAAAGATGGTCAATACATCTTGGCAGGCGAGGGCAATAAGGCTTTCGATAGTCAAGGATTCTCCGACTATTTAGTTGGATTGGCACGTCAATATCCTATTATCTCTATCGAAGACGGTCTTGATGAGTCAGATTGGGATGGTTGGAAGTATTTGACTGAGCAGATTGGTGATAAGGTTCAGTTGGTTGGTGATGATTTATTTGTGACCAATCCTGCTATTTTACAAGAAGGTATTGATAAGCATATCGCCAATGCAATTTTGATTAAGTTTAACCAAATTGGTACATTATCAGAAACGTTAGATGCGATTTACCTTGCCAAGAAAAATGGCTATGCAACGATTATCTCGCATCGTTCAGGTGAAACTGAAGATAGTACTATTGCAGATTTAGCGGTTGGTACTGCTGCTGGTCAGATCAAAACTGGCTCACTATGCCGTTCAGATCGCGTCGCGAAATATAATCAGTTGCTACGTATCGAACAACAAGTCCGTGCAAGCTATCGTGGTCGTGAAGAGTTCATTGGTCTACGTGGTTAAGAACCTGAACTTATAGCTAAAGCTAGGCGATATATCATTATTTGTATTTCGCCTAGCAAGTTTAGTTAATGTCCATTTTATTATCTCTATATGGTTTGGCGTTATCACTTTATGAAATACTTAAGCCAATTTATATTACTCGCTCTAGCTGTTGCAGTACTTTTGGGTCTGCAATATCAGTATTGGCTGGGTGAAAATGGTCGCTTTGAGCGCAACAAACTGTTAACTCAAATTGAAGATCAGCAGCGCTTGAATGACAATCAAGTGGCGGCAAACAACCTGTTACGTACCGATGTCCATGATTTAAAAAATGGTCTTGAAGCAGTAGAAGAGCATGCTCGTTTAGATTTGGGCTTGATTAAGCCAAATGAGACTTTTGTACAAGTATCAACCGCACCAACCACGCACAGCCGCTATTGATTTCCTAAAGATTTATCTTCTTCTCTTACCTACAATAGAGACGTTGTACATCTTAAACTATTCACTTCTCCTAGCTTTGATTTTTGTCTAACCATACTGTCATGGGCTCAAACCATGAGTACTACCTTATGAATACTATACCTCGTATACATGCCATGATCGTCGCTGCTGGTCGCGGTAGTCGTTTTGGTGCGTCTATAGCCAAGCAATATATCCAGCTGCAAGATCAGACGCTGCTACAGCATAGTGTGGCAAGGCTTGCGTGTAGTACTTATATTGATAAGTGCTTATTGGTAATAGCGGCAGATGACAGCACAGCACAGACGTTAGATTTTGCACTTCCTATACATTATGCTGTCGGTGGAATTGAGCGTTGGCAGTCAGTACAGGCAGGGGTAGAGGCCATCAGTAATGCAGGTGCTAAGGATTCAGATCTAGTGCTGATACATGATGCTGCGCGTCCTGCTGTGCCCAGTCATGATATCGTTCAAGTTATTGAAGCGGCGATACTAGAGCCTTATGGCGCTATTTTAGCCACACCTGTGGCTGATACCCTAAAAGAGTCCTATCTCCAGTCTACTGCCCAATCTGAGCTCGTAGATAATACAATAAGTAGCAGCACACATCCTTATGCTAAACGTACTATCGACCGTAGCAATGTGTGGCAAGCACAAACCCCGCAAGTCTTTCGACTAGATCAGCTGCAGAAAGTACTAGCATATGTCGCTGAACATCAACTAGCTATTACCGATGAAGCCAGTGCTTTCGAACACTTACAGCTGCCTATTCGACTCGTTACTGGCAGTCGTCAAAATATCAAAGTTACCTATCCTGAAGATGCTACGTTGCTAGCCGCTATTCTCAACGCTCAAAGCTAGACCGTTGTATTAACGAAGCTTTTTTATAAATAGAATTCGTTAATACCACCCTTCCTATTTGTTCTCTGGTCTTTTAGCTTTCTTATTGTAAGCACTCCTTATTCACAACTAACTCTCAATAGATTGTGTTGTCAAAATTTTTTATTCAACATATTCTTGGTTTTAACCATCTCAACCCTTTAAATATCAACCTTTCCGAATATAATAGAAGATGAAAAATTGTTTAGTTACAATAATTTATTGTTGTATTAACGTAATAAGTTGCTTAGTTGACCTAACTGCCTTATGATGTAACCAAGTTAATACAATTAATAATAAAAACTTATAATATCAATAATATGACAAGGCATAAAAATTCTGTTTTCTGTCTTATTTATTATATTTTAAAGTCTATAGGCGTTTATTCGTCTAATGTTAAGGGGCATTTGATTGTCGCACGTTACTACTATGAACCATTTAGAAGAGATTGATCTTTACCAGTTTGTATATGTTAGCCGGATTACTTCAACGGGGCTATCTGGCGCTAGCACACTAAATGATATTGCTGAAATTTCTATAAAAAATAATAAAGATGATGATATTACTGGTGTACTTTGCTATGGCAATGGATACTTTTTCCAATGTGTAGAGGGTACAGAGCAAGTATTAACTAATTTGAAAAATCGATTACTCATGGATGATAGGCATAAAGATATCCAAACTTTAGATTTCTGTGCGATTAGCGAGCGCGGATTTACTGGTTGTTCATTACGCTCCATCATACTTGAACGTTGGATGATCAGTGATCCTAAAGCCAAGGCACTTATGCCTTTTAAACCCTATAACTGGGCTCCTAATGAGTGGAAACAATTTTTGAAAATTTTGAAAGGTTATTACAAAGAGCAAGAAAAGACAGGTGAAGTCGATGCTCAGCCAATTAAGTACAATGCACTAGGTTTAACATTAGGTAAAGTTGTGGGGCAGCATCAAGCTTTTTTCTTAATTCAAACTGTATTGGGTGCGCTAATCATATTGGCATTATTATGGTTTATGCTATCTGATAAATTCTAATAAAGTATTGATTCTTAGTGTTCTATAATAAAAGCCAGCGTCCTGCTGGCTTTTTGTGTTGTGTATATCTGGTTATGTTATCTACGTCTGGAATAATGCGATTACTAGAAAAAGATAGGCATAAAAAAACCCGTAAAATCTATAAAATTTTACGGGTTTCAAAAGTGCTAAAACAATTACTAATAGCGCTTTAATATGTGGCGTCCCCAGGGGGATTCGAACCCCCGTTACCGCCGTGAAAGGGCGGTGTCCTAGGCCTCTAGACGATGGGGACTAGGTACTGCACCTTCAGCTGCTTTCACCATTTATGCTGAAGTGGTGCACATTCTAATGGCGTCTGCGCTTTGTGTCAAGCCTTTTTCTTCGTCTTTTTAAAATTAAATATCTTTTTTTGATAGCACGGCGTGGATGTAAGTCATTACTCTTTAAATGATGGCGAATCCATAGAGAGGTACAGGTGCTGATAGTCAAAGCGAGTATCATGTAACCAATGATAGTACCCCATAACTTAAATTGTGGATCCATGATAAAGCCCCTCCGTAGTTCCCTAATTAGCATATTACATATACTAGTTGGGATATGAGTAACTTAAGTCATCTATAGGACATCATATTGAGACAGACGGAATCCATAAAAAGAAAGCGAACCATCAGTTTTATTTAGACAGTATAATATACAAACCTCGAGTGACAGTTATCTTGCTTGTCATTTATCATCATCCTAACAGTTACGTCCTTATTGATTATAAAATCAAGATGGCAAAGTTATTCCAAAAATAAAATTATCTGGCTAATCATAATGATGAATAGACATAATCGATATCTGCATGCTACTGGTTATTCATCGTCGTTGTCAGTTAACTCTACCTCTGTTTGCTCAGTATGTAAAGCATTGGGCAACATAGGGTACTGGTTTAGAATATGACAAAATAGTTCGGCTGTCTTTTGAGTATCATAAAGTGCTGAGTGAGCATGACTACCATCAAACTCAAGCCCAGCAGCTTTACAAGCACGTGCTAGTACTGTTTGACCAAAGGCCAACGCTGATAAAGTAACCGTATCAAACACTGAAAATTGATGGAACGGGTTATGGTTTTTGCTATTAGTACGCATTACTGCGGCATTCAAGAATGTTAAGTCAAAATGCGCATTATGACCGACTAGTACACATTGACGACAGTCTTCAGCACGGCGTACTTCTTTTAGTCCTTTAAAGATCCGACGTAGCGCAGTCTTTTCATCTTCTGCAATTGCTTTACGCATAGGGTTGTTAGGGTCTATACCAGTGAATGCCAGTGATCTTGGCTCTAGATTGGCACCTTCGAAAGGTTCAATATGAGCATTGAGTGCTTCTCCTGGGTAAAATACTCCATGCTCGTCTAATAAGATTGGAATACAAGCAATTTCTAGTAGTGCATCGGTCTGCGCATTAAATCCTGCTGTCTCAACATCGACAATGACGGGTACAAACTTACGAAAGCGCTCTTTCATAGTCATTGGAGCTGAATCTTGCTCAGTCTCATTTGTATTGGTACTAGAGCAGACAGCAGTAGTTAACTGCATATCTAGAGTGCTATTAGAAGCAATGCTGGCTTGAGTGTTTAATGAGTCGTCAGTAGACAAGGTAGCTTTGTTTTGGGTGGTCATATTAAGTTAAGTCACTTCTATCGGTAATACGAATACATTGAGATATTGCTAGTGTCCGATGCTATCAAGACAATAGCAATTGAACACTAGCAACATCTCGATAGCATTGAGAGGATTTGTGTACTGTTTATGCTTTGATAGACCAGGGTAGCATCTCACCAGCCATTAATGGTGTAAGCGTTTGCCCATCAAAGTAAGGGTAACCTGTAGGCACTTGCATAGGGTTATTCGTTAGGGTAACGGTAGTTTCGTTAACTGGTAGGCCATAAAACTGTGCACCAAAACGGCTAGTGAAGCCTTCTAATTTATCAATTTTGCCGACACTATCAAATGCGGTCGCATATAAGGGTAGGGCAATTGATGAGCTGTAGCAGCCAGCACAGCCACAAGCGGCTTCTTTTTTGTCTGTTGCATGTGGTGCTGAATCAGTTCCCAAAAAGAATTTTGGACTGCCACTAGTAGCAACATTTAGCAGCACTTCTTGATGTTGTTTACGTTTTAAGATAGGCAAACAGTAAAAGTGGGGCTTGATACCACCCAATAGCATGTGGTTACGGTTGAACATCAAGTGCTGCGGGGTAATAGTAGCCGCAACTTGATTACCTTGTGCTAAGACAAAGTCAGCCGCGTCACTAGTAGTAATATGCTCCATCACAATTTTGAGAGTAGGGAATTTAGCAATAATTTGCCCAAGTACCTCTTCTAAAAAGCGCTTTTCACGATCAAAAATATCGACATGGTCGTGCGTTACTTCACCGTGTAGTAGTAGTGGTAAATTATACTTTTCCATGGCTTCGAACACATCAACGCAGGCATTGATATCAGTCACGCCATCAGCAGAGTTGGTCGTAGCGCCCGCAGGATACAGTTTGACCGCTTGTACGATACCTGATTGGGCAGCTACTTCAATATCTTTTGCGGTAGTTTGATCAGTTAGATATAAAGTCATACGTGGGTCAAAAGCAGCTTTGCGCTCAGCATCCAAATTACTATCGTGCAAATGCTGCATGATACGAGCGCGATAGGCACGCGCATCATCAGTATTTTTAACTGGTGGTACTAGATTTGGCATACAGATGACGCGATTAAAGCTTGCCGCCGCATGCGCTACAGTGGTGGCAAGTGCTTTATCATCACGCAAGTGAATATGCCAATCGTCTGGCTGAAGGATAGTTAACTCTTTAATGGAATCAGTAATTGGGGTCATAGTTTTCTATGTCTTAAGGTATAGTGAAAAAAGATGATAGTAAAAGACGCTAAGGCGCAAGTTTTGTAATAATTGCTATCGTTAAAAAAAGGTATATAAAGGGTATAGATGAAAATAAAACATCAGAGTTGCTGCTATGGGTTGAGATAGGTTCTTTGACCCGTCGTCTCAAATTCAAAAATTATGGTTAAATATTTTGCTTAACATAAGGATATTTATTTTATAACAATGCTTATCCATCATAATGTTTATTTACATCGATATTTGGCTCTTTACTATAATAGCAGATTTGACTGCTTGACTAAATATGCAACCAAATATAACGACGCAGTCTTTGAATACCTTTTTCATGATTATCACTACAATTATCATCAATATCGCTAGCAAATATAAGATGAATTGTTGATAAATTATGACTCGTAAGAGAGTTACACTTTTGCCAATTGTGAATATGATGTACACTGAGTAGGCAATTTATACTTCAATTCATTCTTAGCATCTTTTCCGATAACTAAATTCTTATATTAGGAGTTGTTCATGGCTCAGCTTGATCCAAAAAATATCAATAAAATCGTATTGGCATATTCAGGTGGCCTTGATACCTCAATCATCGCTAAATGGCTTCAAGAAACCTATGATGCCGAAGTGATTACTTTTACTGCTGACATTGGTCAAGGTGAAGAGGTAGAGCCGGCGCGCGCTAAAGCTGAAGCGATGGGCATCAAACATATCCATATCGAAGACTTACGTGAAGAATTTGCCCGCGATTATGTATTTCCTATGTTCCGTGCCAATGCTATTTATGAAGGTGAGTATCTGCTCGGTACTTCTATCGCCCGTCCACTGATTGCCAAACGATTGGTCGAGATTGCCAAAGAACACAATGCTGACGCTATCAGCCATGGTGCGACCGGTAAAGGCAATGACCAAGTACGTTTTGAGCTCGGTGCTGTTGCCTTGTCTCCAGATGTTGTGACCATTGCGCCTTGGCGTGAGTGGGATTTGTCTAGCCGTGAAAGCTTGATGGAATATGCTAAAGAGCATAATATTGCGATCGATTATGCGGGTAATAAGACCAAATCTCCTTACTCAATGGATGCTAACTTACTGCATATCTCTTATGAGGGCGGTATCCTAGAAGATCCATATGCTGAAGCAGAAGACGATATGTGGCGTTGGTCAGTCAGCCCAGAAGAAGCACCTGATGAAGCGCAATATCTAGAATTAGAATACGAAAAAGGTGATATCGTTGCGATTGACGGCGAGACACTCAAGCCATATGAGATTATGATTAAGCTAAATGAAATCGGTGGCAAGCATGGTATCGGACGTTTAGATATCGTAGAAAACCGTTACGTTGGTATGAAGTCACGTGGTTGCTACGAGACACCAGCTGGTACAATTATGTTAAAAGCGCATCGCGGCATTGAGTCATTAACGCTAGATCGTGAAGCGGCGCATCTAAAAGATGAGCTAATGCCACGCTATGCTAAAACTATCTACAATGGTTACTGGTTTAGTCCTGAACGTATGATGTTACAAGCTTTGATTGATAAATCACAAGAGTATGTAAACGGTACGGTACGTGTGAAGTTGTACAAAGGTGCTGTTAGCGTCGTTGGTCGTAAGTCGGATGATTCTTTGTTTGATGAAAAAATCGCGACTTTTGAAGATGATGCTGGCGCGTATGATCAAAAAGATGCGGAAGGTTTCATCCGTCTAAATGGTCTACGTCTAGCTATTGAAGCCAGCCGTGGTCGTGACTTATCAAAATAAGATTTATAGACTATTGATAGTCAAGTAAGCCTTTGGATCACAGAAAAAACAGAGACCTATATCAATAGTATCTCTGTTTTTTATTGCTACTAAATTTTATTAAAAGCCTATTTTATGAACATGCTCTAATAGCTAATCTCTTCTATTCAGTTTTTGCTGCTTTTTTAATATCAGTTTCACCATCATCTACCATCACAATGGCTACATCCTGCTGTTGACGTTCTTCCATGAGGTCTTGCTTTAACACTTCTGCCGTTGCAGGTATGGCACCATTAGATTTCTGCGTTTGGTATTTTAAGGTCGCAAGTGCACTGAGACTACCAATAACCAAAATAATAATCAGGATAATGGGGTTTTTCCAAATAGGGACTGGTGCATCGTATTCAATTGGTATCTCGCTAGTAGTTGCTGGCGCACTTTCACTGTTACCGCCGATTAGCCCTAAACTTACCAAAGGTGGTTTTGGTGGGTTTTCAGGTTCAGAGGTAATGCGCAAACGATCGCGCTGCAAGTAGATCTCTGAAATTTTGGCCAGCTGTAATAACCAGCGTTGATGCGGCAACGTGATGGCCGTCATTTCTGCAAATATCAACAAGTCATTATGCCCGCCTTGCTGCAAATTATCAGATGAACGGCCGATGGCTTTTAGATAGTGACCAGTTGCCAGCTGCATATCTTGTACCGGTTTATAATTATCGGGTTTGAATGCGGTCAGCTCATACCAATAAGGGTCGAAAGGTGGGGGCACGCTTGATAGTTGTCTGTTTTCAAAGACATTAAGCTCTTTACTATCAAATTCTAACTCTGTCGATTTTGTCGATATGGTATATTCTTTATTATCTGCAGGAGTTATCTTCGGCTCAATAGCTGCAAAGCGTTCAAGTGATAAAAACTGTGGTTGCAAAGCAAACCATTTGTCAATCTCATCATTATCAAGCTGGCTATAGTCCGCTAAGATTGCAAGCTCTCGTAAAACGATAACACACAGACAAGTGAGCAAGGTTTGGACCTGAGAGGTAGTAGCGTCAATCTTATTTGCTATGTATTCGCTAGCCTTGATCACATCAGTGCTGTCTTTAAATATTGCATTGGCGACATCATGACGATGATATGACGTTGCCTTGATGGTTGTAAAGTTCATAGAATTGTATCGACGTAGCTCTTTTACTGCACTACGATTAAATAGCTTTTTGCTAACAGACAGACCTTGATAACGCTGTTGATAAGCGAGTAGAGCACTTACAATCGCTTGTAAACCAAAGCCAACTGCAAGGCGTGTCTGTGGTAATGATAGCTGAGCGACATCAGCTAATAACGACACCATTGGCTGAGTATCTTGGTATAAAAAGTCATACATCGACACACGTGTCGGTGAAATAGTCGTCATAATCTGCTAGCATCAAAAAGTGTGCCCCTATATTACGGTGCCAAATGTCTTGATACAATCCCTTAATAATAGAAATTTATAATCATTTTACTGATAATGCTATTAATCATGTTATGAATGACAGCTGGAAGCTTTTATGATAAATAACAACCGCACCGATACGCAGCTAGTAATCAATATTGCTAAGCAAACTCTAACAGCATATCAGCAGCAAACTGAACTTGCTCAATATACAGTATCCACTGCTAAGAACGGCATTGGTAGCCAGCAAGATAGTGGCTGTACACCGCTCGGCAAACATATCATTGCCAAGAAGATAGGTGAGGATGAGCCCATGAATGCTGTGTTTGTTGGACGAGTATCTACGGGCGAGGTATATAGTGCTGAGCTTGGCGCGCTACATCCTGAACGTGATTGGATATTAAGCCGTATTTTATGGCTAAGTGGTCTTGAGGAAGGTGTTAATAAAGGCGGGAACAGTCAAGGCGGCTGTGATACGTATCAGCGTTATATCTATATTCATGGCACACCAGACACTGAACCTATGGGCGCACCATACTCCCATGGCTGCGTACGTATGCGTAATGAGGATATCTTTGAGCTGTTTGAGCAAGTAGAAGAAGGCACAGCCGTCACTATAGTAGCGAGCTAGATACTGGTTTGGTCAATAAAGTTTATAAATAACTGGCGATGTTACCTTTATCAATTTAAGGTTAAAAAAGACAGCTCTTATAAATGGAGCTGTCTCTTTTATTCTGCATTGTTATTATTTTGTATGAACACCTTTACCAAAATATCGAACTGTCTTTCACTTTAGCCAAGTGTTTTTCAGTGCGTTTAAGGTCTTCTTTTAGCGTTGCAGCAAACCAGCCTGCACCATACAGCGCATTATAGTTTTCTTCTGACTTTTGCTGATAACGTTGTTGATATTGAAGATGTTCACAATATCGACCCAATGCTTTTTGCACTTTTATCAAACGTTTTAACCAGCGTTTGGCTTTCTTTTTACCATCTTTCTTATTCAATAATGGCACGGCAAACTGATTGATATAGCGTAAATCTGTTAATTGGCGGTACAATTTATGCAGCGCTTGGTCTTTATCACTGCTTTCTAAATTAACATTATGTGAATCAACGCTTTCCAAATCCTTACTATCAGAGCCATCATCGCTGGCATCATTTTTACTTTCTAGGCTTTGCTCGGCTTTCACAAACTTTGTATGCTGTTTAGATAGTATTTTTGCCAGTTTATCATTGGCGCACTTATCAGCTTGCGGTTCAAGGTGTGGATCACTCATAACAAAGGCAATCAGCTCCAGTAGAGTTAATTGAAAATCATTGGCTGCTACCGCATCGATAGGCTTAATTTTTAGTGCTTCGAGGTCTGCAGTCCAATCGACTACAGGGGCACTAAATTCTTGCAGTTTAGGTTCGATATATGAAGCAAGATAGGCGAGTTCACGATAGCTACCAAGTAAGGTCGCTGTTTGTTTTAATATCGGCAGCCAGTCAGGGTTAAGCTCATCAGAAAAGCCAGCAAATGCTTGTAATGCAGCACGCAGGCGGTTAATACCAATGGATAGTTGTAAGACATGCTCATCATCTTTGCTGCCAGCCACGACAGCACTACTATTCGGTAATATCTGCAACAGACAATTATGCACTGCTGCGCGTACAAAGGCAGGCATGCTGCTGTCTTTGTTAATATTCAGCTGGCTCAGGTCAGCTTTAACCGCTGGACTATGATTTTGCCCAGTGATTAGTAGACCACCGCGCTCAGCTTTGGTGACGGTAGACAAGCAGAGCTTATAACGCTTACACCACGTTTTAGCAGTCGTAAATAAAAAGTCTAAATCTCCTGAGACCAGCTCAAACTCAATCTCTTGAATAGGATCGCGCTGGGTATCATCATTGCCATGAATCACTTCTCCATGATCGTACGCCATCTCAATACTATTGCTATTCTCATCTTTACTATCTTCTATTAACAAGCGGGTAGTGCGCTGTACATCAGTAACATATTGGCGTGTTAGTTTTTGTGCCAGTTTTTTGAGCTTGAAATCGGCCAAAGCAGAGGCAATTGAGGTGTTCTTATAAATCGTCAAATCAGGCATTAGCTTATTATTATCCAGCATGGCCTGTACTTGTGCATTATCTAATGTAGCATTATGCTCTAAACGTGCCGCAATACCATCGCCACCAGCTTTGATAGTCTGTACCCAGGTGTCGCCTTCTTTACGAATACGTAAGCCAATACCAGCCTGTGCAAGCTGTTGATCAGGTGTATCGTAATAATGCGCTGCCAGTTGCGTAATCTGTGAGGACTTGACTTGGGCTTGACGCATCAGGCTCTTTAGCCGCGACTCTGGTACTAAAAACTTTAGCTCTATTTCCTGCATGATGGCTCCTAATAATTCTGACTAATAACTATTAGTCTACCATTCTACAATTATTTAAGTTGCAATAAAAAAGCTGCCCTACATGATGTAGGGCAGCTTTTCTTGTAATCTGTACTTAGAGATGGTCGGTAATTAGAACTGGTTCATTGTGTTCTTGCCGCCGCCAGCTTTTAGAGCGTTGTCACCAGAGAAGATCTCTTTGTGATCATCGCCAAGGTCAGAACCCGCCATTGCTTGGTGCTTAACACAAGCGATGCCTTCACGAATTTCTTTACGTTGTACGCCAGCTGCATAAGCAAGCATACCGTCTTCACCGAAGTAGCCTTTAGCAAGTTCATGAACGCTAAGTGCTGTCGTGTGGTAAGTAGGTAGCGTGATTAAGTGATGGAATACACCAGCTTCACGTGATGCATCACGTTGGAAGTTCTTAGCGGCAACGTCAGCTGCTGCATCAAGCTCAGTACCGTCATAATCAACACTCATCAAGTCATCTTTATTGTATGCAGAGATGTCTTTGCCTTCTTCTTCCCATTGAGCGATAACTTGCTTACGGAAATTAAGCGTCCAGTTGAATGATGGGCTGTTGTTATAAACTAGCTTAGCTTTAGGCTGTTGCTCTTTAATACGATCAACCATCATTTTAATGTGTTCTACGTCTGGAGTCGGTGTTTCGATCCATAGTAGGTCAGCGCCGTTTTCTAGAGCGGTTACACAGTCAAGGACAACGCGGTCGATGTTAGTATCTTCACGGAACTGATATAGACCGTTTGGCAAGCGAACTGGACGTACAAGTTTGCCGTTGTGCTTAAGCAAGCTATCGTTCTCTTTCGCGTTCTCTAGCGTCACTTCTTCCATTTCGATGAAGTCGATGTACTGAGAAGCAAGATCGCCTGGCTCATTTGATACTGGGATTTTTTGCGTTAGTGATGCGCCTTCAGAGTCAGTACGAGCAACGATGATACCGTCTTCAACACCAAGCTCTAAGAATGCATAACGAATCGCATTGATTTTTGCGATATAATCTTCATGCGGTACAGTTACTTTACCAGCTTGGTGACCACATTGCTTAGCGTCAGATACTTGGTTCTCAACTTGGATAGCACAAGCACCAGCTTCGATCATTTGCTTAGTTAATAGGTAAGTCGCTTCTTCGTTACCGAAACCAGCATCGATATCAGCAATGATTGGCACAACATGTGAATCAAAGTTTTCGATTTTTTCTTGGATGGCTGTGGTATCTTGACCCGCTTCTTCAGCAGCGTTTAGCTCACGGAAGTAGTCGTTTAGCACTTTAGCATCAGCTTGACGTAAGAACGTGTAGATTTCTGCGATTAGCTTAGGTACTGATGTTTTTTCGTGCATCGATTGGTCAGGTAGAGGACCGAACTCAGAACGTAAGGCTGCTACCATCCAACCTGATAGGTAGATGTAAGTTTTAGCAGTAGTACCAAAGTATTTTTTCTTAGCATACATAGTTTGTTGGGCAACAAAACCATGCCATGCACCTAGAGACTGCGTGTACTGAGATGTGTCGTTGTCATAATCTTCCATGTCTTGACGCATGATTTTTGCAGTGTACTTTGCAATGTCTAAACCAGTTTTGAAGCGGTTTTGTGCCATCATACGTGCAGCATCAGTTTCGCTGATATTCTGCCAGTTACCGTGTTTTTGCTTTAATTCACGTACTAAATCGATTGCTGATTTATAAGTAGTTGACATCTACAGTCTCCTTGGTGGGGTATTAAAAGTTTGACGAACAAATTCTAACGAGCACAGAATCAAGTGGTAAAATGATCGTAACTAAATTTGATTTGCGAGGAATTTACAGGGATTACGATTGTACTAACTTGCGTTGAAACTTAATTGCTATTGGTACTACTAAGGGCAAATTGAAGTCCGCCTCACAAACGGCGAATGACAATTTACTATAAATCTTATCTCTATTACCCTAAACAAACCTGCTGTAAAATACAAGAGGTTTACTTGACTCTACTAGAAAAAGTAGTTAGTAGTCAAAGCATATTAGGTTTGTATTGACATTCATATCTCGATACATTGCAGCAGAAATCTCACCACCTACCAAATCTCTGCTTACTAATAAGAAATGTTACAATAACTAACTGCGTATTTAGACATAAATAGTCAAAGCATTATATGATGATGCTAGCACTTAATCGTTGAGCTACGTAACAACCCATCGTACAAATACGTTGTTTAGTTATATAAATAAAATAACGATTTGAGATAAGAATTATTGTCTGTGCTGTCAATTATTTGTATAACTCACTATAGCGGGGTTACCAAGATTTACCTAATTTATGATAGTTATCTTTGGTATTTCTATAATATATAGAGTAACAAAAACAATGGTTTGAGTTTAGAAGAATTACGTTATAATAGCTAATATTGAGCAAAGTTAATGCAAAAAATACTCTTAATTTCCTACTAATGGCTGTATAACACCCATAATTATCTATAAAAACAACGCAAAAATTGCTAAGTATTAAATAGCATTTATTCTAAGTAAAAGAGAAATACATATGAATTTGCAGCGGGTCGATTTAAATTTATTGGTGCATTTAGATGTATTGTTAAGAGAAAAAAACGTCACACGTGCTGCTGAGCAGTTAGGCATCACCCAGCCTGCAATGAGTAATATATTGCGACGTTTGCGTAAGCTATTCAACGACCCGTTATTGGTGCGTTCATCTGAAGGTATGACGCCGACCGAACGAGCTTTAGAGCTGCAACCACGTATTCGTGAGATACTCGCTGATCTGACTCAAGTACTTGAGCCGCGTACTGAGTTTCGACCGTATAGCACGTCACGTGTCTTTCGTATTATGACCTCAGACTATGCTGAGGCAACGTTAGTACCAAAACTGGTAAAAGCTTTACGCTCTGAAGCACCGAATGTGATTTTGGACTTTTTGACACCTTCAGACGTGTCTTATCGTGATATGGAGCAAGGGAGAGTTGATTTGGCGATTAACCGCTTCAACGAGATTCCGCAAAGCTTCCACCAAGTATTAGTTTGGCGCGACACTTTTAGCTGCTTACTCTCATCTGAAAGCCCTTATGCTAACCGTTTTAATCTAAAAAACTATCTAAAAGCGCAGCATGTCTGGGTATCCAAGACAGGTATGGGCGTGGGGTTCGGAGTCAATCCAGAAAAGTCTGGCGGACTTGGCTCTATCGATCAAGCACTACAGCGTCTAGGACAAAAAAGGCAGATTAGTGTCTTTACTCGTCATTATCAGATGCCGGCCATGCTCGCGGCAAACAAAGATTTGATTGCGACATTGCCGACCCGAGTTGCACGCATGCAGGCCAATAACGACAGTATTATGATGAAAGAGCCACCATTCTTTATTCCTGAATTTGAGCTGACGATGGCATGGTCACCGTTATTACAGCATCATCCAGCGCATCGCTGGTTACGACAACTTATCATGCATGTTGCACGGCAGGTGGTTGCTGATGAAGAGAATCAGGAGCAAGAAATACCCACCATTAATCATCTGTTTTAAGGTAGCTTTTATTTAGGCACTTCCCATTTCAGCATCAGGGCTGTTCTAAATCATTGCAACTTCTATTAAAGTTTAATGTTAAATAAAACCAGCCTTTGTGCTGGTTTTTTATTTGTCTGAACTTAGGGTTGGTTAAGTAGTTCTTAATAAGACAGTCACATTCTTAACATACCAAGCACATTTCTTTATATCTTGTAAAACTGTAAGCGAATAGTTTTGTTATGATAATTCGAACTTAGAAAAGTTGAACGTTAAGCAAGAATATCTTTAAAACGAACATCTTTAGAATAATAACTGTTTAGAGCTAGATGATAAGACTAAGAAATATGTGTTTTGTAATTAGTATCATCTAAGCAATTTATCAATCAACTAAATAAATGGATAAGGTCAATAATCATGGCAGATATTACTACTGTAAACCCAGCAACAGGCGAAGACATTAAAGAATATAACTATATGAGTAATGATGAGGTTAACAACATTGTTGAAGCCTCGCATCAAGCATTTCTAGAATGGCGTAAAACTAGCCATGAAGAGCGTGCGAAGGTTATTAATTCTATTGGCGAGACCTTGATGAAGTACAAAGAGGAGCTATCTCGTCTTATGACTGAAGAGCGCGGTAAACTTTATAGTCAGAGTCTACAAGAAATTGATCTATGTAAAGCGATTTGTGATTACACCGCAGAGAAGGGTGTGGCCGCGCTTGCTGATGATGAACGTGACATCGAAGGTCTCAAAAAAGGTATTGTCACTTATCAGCCCATTGGCGTTATCTATGGTATGCAGCCTTGGAATTTCCCAGCTTATCAAGTGTTCCGTTATACCATAGCCAATTTGATGGCAGGTAATAGCGTTCTGCTTAAGCACGCAGCAAACGTGACTGGTTCTGGCTTATTAATTGAAAAAATATTCCATGAGTCTGACTTACCGAACGATTTGTTCCGTACTATTCTAATCGATCATGATCAGTCAGAAAAGTTAATTGGTAATGATAAAGTACGTGGCGTGACGCTCACTGGTAGTGATGGTGCAGGTAGCATCGTCGGTCAGCAAGCAGCAAAAGCAATCAAAAAAGCGGTCCTAGAGTTGGGCTCGAATGACGCATTTATCGTTTTAGAGGATGCTGACCTAGAGCTTGCAGTACAAACTTGTACTCTAGCGCGTCTGATAAATAATGGCGAAACTTGTGTTGCTGCAAAGCGCTTTATCGTTGTCGACAGTTTATATGATGAGTTCCGTAAGCGTATCGTTGAAGAGTTCGAAAGCAAAAAAGCAGGCGATCCAATGGACGACAGCTCGGATCTTGGTCCATTAGCCCGCAAAGATCTGCAAGAAAAATTGCATGAGCAAGTGGAAGAGAGCGTAAGCAAAGGCGCTACTATATCTGTTGGTGGTAAATTACCAGAAGGTAAAGGTAGCTTCTATCCAGCGACTATTTTGGAAAATGTTGAAAAAGGTCAACCAGCTTATGATGATGAGCTATTTGGTCCAGTAGCATCGTTGATACGTGCTAAAGATCAAGACGATGCATTACGTATTGCTAACGACAGCCGTTATGGCTTAGGTGGCGCTATCTTCTCTAAAGATGAAGACAAAGCTATACGTCTAGCCAATGAACAGTTTGATACGGGTATGGTCTATATCAATGGTTATGGCCTCGCAAATCCAGCATTACCTTTTGGTGGTGTGAAAAACTCTGGTCATGGTCGCGAGCATGGTGGTTTCGGTATTAAAGAATTCGTAAACATCAAAGGTGTCCACGTTCATAACAGTTAAGAACACGTACAGATTTTGAAGTTACGACACTTTAAACATTAGATACCGAAAAGCCCAGTCATTCATAAATTGAGTGACTGGGCTTTTTTATGAGCGATAGTTTTAAATGATTAATATTTTTCTTTGCTTCTTGCCATTGCATTAACTGTTTAAATACAGCTTTAAAGGTAAGGTGGGTAACATAGAAAAAGTTTCTTTGCCCTGACTATTCAGGTTGATTACACCTTTAGCTAATAACAAAATTGTCCAAGGCAATAGCTGATGCTCAAGCTTTTGCACTCGCGTTTGTAGACAATCCGCCGTATCTTTTTGATTGATTTCTAATAAAGCTTGGGTCAAAACAGCGCCCGCATCGAGCTCAGCAGTGACGACATGAATACTACAGCCATGATGACGCTCACCTGCTTGTATGGCACGCTGATGAGTATCTAGCCCTTTATAAACAGGTAATAGAGAAGGGTGTAGGTTAATCATCGGTGCTGGTGCGTTATCGATAAAATCTGCACTCAATACCCGCATAAAACCAGCTAATACAATCAAATCTGCTTGCCATTCTACCAGTTGAGCATTAGCATGACTCTCAAAAGTTTTGATTCCCATGCGTTTGCCATTAGCAACGTGCGACAATACTTCTACTGGAATAGCGGCATCTTGCGCACGTGTGATGGCATAAGCATCCTCACGATTACTAATGACACCGACTATCTCAATCGGTAGTGCACCTGCTTGCATAGCATCTATTAATACTTGTAGATTGCTACCACTGCCTGATACCAATACCGCAATGCGTAAAGGTTTAGCCGATACTTTTGCGATACTTTTAGAAGTGCTTTGTAGATTATCATCTGATATTGGCGATACTGACATTAACGGTACACCACTGCATCCGCCTGGTCATCAGCGCTGCGCTTGATCATTTCGCCCAGCTGCCACGCTTTTTCGCCAGCATCATTTAGCGTTTTAATCGCCGCTTCAGCTTTATCTTTAGGAACAACGATGACAAACCCAATGCCACAGTTAAAGGTGCGATACATTTCACTTTGCTCGATATTGCCTTGGGTTTGTAACCAAGTGAATAGCTCTGAGAACTGCCAGCTATTGGTATCGATGCTAGCAGCTAAATTATCCGGTAATACGCGTGGCAAGTTATCGGTTAAGCCGCCACCAGTAATGTGTGACATCGCATGCAGAGCTGAACTACCAAGGGTATCCTGCAGAGCTTTAATCGCTTTTACATAAATACGAGTAGGTGCCATTAGCGCATCTTGAATAGGTTGGCCATCTAGCTGCTCATTGCTGCTAGTAACATCAGTACCGCTGACTTCAATGACTTTACGTACTAACGAATAGCCGTTAGAATGCGCGCCACTTGAAGCAAGAGCGATTAGAACATCGCCTTCTGCGACATTTTCACCAGTGATGACCTCGCTTTCTTCAACCACGCCCACACAGAATCCAGCTAGGTCATAATCATCATCTTGATACATGCCTGGCATCTCAGCCGTTTCACCACCGATAAGGGCACAATTGGCAAGTTTACAACCATCACCAATACCAGTCACGACAGTCGCCGCCACATCGACATCAAGCTTACCAGTCGCATAATAATCTAAAAAGAACAACGGCTCTGCACCGCAAACCAATAGATCATTAACGCACATTGCCACCAAATCAATGCCAATAGTGTCGTGACGATTTAGTTGTAGTGCCAACTTAAGCTTAGTACCAACGCCGTCAGTACCAGATACGAGTAGAGGAGAGGTGTAACCTGTCGGAATACGACATAGGGCGCCAAAACCGCCAAGTCCACCCACAACTTCAGGGCGATTAGTGGCTTTTGCTACGGACTTGATTCGTTGAACCAGTGCATCGCCTGCATCAATATCAACGCCGGCATCTTTGTAGCTTAAAGAAGGCTTGTCACTCATAGTCATCTCACAGTTGGGGATAGATAATTGGAATTAATAGTTGAAGTTATTCATTACAATGAATAATTGAAGTTAGTATTATAAAATTTGAATGTGGTGCGCGCATTATACCCAAAAATAGGCCACACTCGCAAAGCAACTTGCCAATATTTGACCAAGATTTGCTATAAGCGGCAAATAAAAAACCAAGACACAAAAAATGACTGATTTTTTACTGTACTCTGCGATAATAAAGCGCCAAAGCAATTGTAAAATTACCGTACTAATGATTACTATTATAGGAAAGTCATTTAATAACTTATATGACCAGCTCTAGTAACGTCATCATCTCAAATCAGCTTAATCGTAGGATTGCCCTTAATGATAAATCAACCAATAGATCCTTTTTTTCGGCGCTTATTTATTGTCGTTGCTATTGTTGTAACCCTATTTTTATTGTATTTGATGATGCCGGTCATTATACCGTTCGTTATTGCATTCATACTGGCTTATTTACTTAATCCACTGGTCAAACGCTTATCAAGGTATGTTAGACGCTGGATAGCCATTATTGTCGTCTATTCAGCACTGACCTTCAGTATGGTGTTGCTACTCTGGTGGATTGTGCCAACGTTGTGGCATCAGCTGCAAGCCGCTTGGGAATATTTGCCCAAAATTCTGAGCTGGTATGATGAAGTGGTACGTGAATGGTTTACTAATAATAGCCCTGTTCGTCTGCCAGAGTTAGAGGCGAAGGGTTTGTCCGAGACCTTAGTAGATTATATGCAGACGCATTATAGATTCTCAGACGCCAGTACATGGATGAGCCAAATACTTGCCTCAAGTATGAACTTTATTAATAATGCCGGACTGATTGTGCTAGTACCCATTCTGACGTTTTATTTCTTATTTAATTGGGACAAACGTCTGCTTAGCTGGAAAGTGGCTATTCCTACTGCTTACTGCAAAACAGTCATTGGCATCGCCCAAGAGTGTGACCGTGCATTGATGGCTTTCATTAAAGGTCAATTACTGGTCATGGTGCTGTTAGGGATTATTTATGCTGTGCAATTACAACTGATTGGGCTTGAGCTTGGACTAATTATTGGTATGGTTGCAGGTGTTGCGAGTTTTGTACCGTATTTAGGTTTTGGACTTGGTTTCATAGCCGCCGTTATTGCTTGTCTGTTCCAATTTGGTCTAAATTGGACTTATCTGTCTCTAATCGTTGGTGCGTTTTTAGTAGGACAAGCGGCCGAAGGATACGTGTTACAGCCACTCCTGTTGGGTGATAAAATCGGGCTTTCACCGTTATGGGTTATTTTTTCTGTATTGGCAGGCGCAAGCTTACTAGGTTTCGTCGGTATGTTGATTGCCTTGCCTGTATCCGCTGTACTTAACGTACTATTTCGACATCTCTATAATTATTATCGCTCTACCGACTTTTATAAGGGTCGTAAACAACTAAATTTATTTGAAGAAAGATAAGTAAGTTAAGATTGAAGGCGATAGATCAGACAAGCAGCAGTTGTTAAATGTTAGATTGACGAATAGCAGTTAATCAGGCTTAGTAAGTAAAAGACTTGTCAGTCATTTTGTAAATATGTTATATATAGGCGCAGTATTAACTATAGCAGTTGCTCGTTTCGGTTAATTTTGACAAAGGTCTTTTTTAATAAAGCATTTAGTTAATTTATTACTGAACGAGAGAACTGTTGGATAACAAAAAAATGTAAGTTAAGAAAACTACATGCCAATACCAAAAAATTTATGTCACGCAGTATTTAAGCCAGTTTAAAGAAGATTGTTCAACAAATTAATTTTTTCTTTACATTGCGCTATGCAAAACGAGTTGATGATTCATGGCAGAAGCACAGCTAAGTCTCAATCTGGACATTAAGCACGATGCGAGTCTCAGCGACTTTGCTGGTCCAGGTTGGATGTCGATTATTGATGCAGTGCGGCAGCTACATGTCGGCCTGATAGGCCAGCTGTACCTATTCGGTAGCCCTGCTACTGGTAAGTCTCATTTGCTATCGGCTATTTGTGAGTCATTCATTGAGATGGATAAGTCAGCAATTTGTTTATCACTTAATGAGTTGATTCATACCGATGTCCACGTACTGTCATCCTTAGAGAACTTTGATCTTATCGCCATTGATGATTTAGAAGTGTTGGAACATAGCGCTCAATGGCAAGAAGCCTTGTTTCATTTGATAAACCGCAGCCGTGAAGGGCAGCGCCAGTTACTATTTGCTGCCAATAGACCAGCCAGTGAATTGCCGTTTCAGCTGACTGATCTGCTGACTCGTTTAGCACAAGCACCCACGTTCAAAGTACCCAATGGTCATGACCTAGCAGACCGTAAAGCATTATTACAGTCTATTTTACGTCGGCGTGGTTGGCAATTTGATGAGCGTATTATTGAGCATCTGCTGACCGAAGGACCGCATCGTATCGGGGCAATGATGGAGG
Source organism: Psychrobacter sp. ASPA161_9 (assembly GCF_051970275.1). Taxonomy (NCBI): domain Bacteria; kingdom Pseudomonadati; phylum Pseudomonadota; class Gammaproteobacteria; order Moraxellales; family Moraxellaceae; genus Psychrobacter; species Psychrobacter sp. ASPA161_9. The sequence continues at coordinate 143,376 of NZ_JBEFNI010000005.1, forward strand.
TGCTCAACTATATTCAGCCGATGTTTTCTAATCTTGGACGTAGTAATATATCTAAAGCAGTGATAAGCGATGCATTGCGTACTATTGACGAACAAACGCTTGCGGCAGAGCTTGCTGATATCGCTCAAGAAACCCAAAAAGATGATGAAGCAGCAAGTAATGACAACCATACAATACCACTGGATTTTTAGCTGCTGACACTTAGTGAAGATAAATAGCTCAATGCTCTAACCTTTAATTTTTTTACCAAATTTTTTATCATGGATAGGATATCTTATGAAAATCTCTGCCTCTTTGCTTAAAAAACTGACAATTAGCACGCTCTTAATTGGCGCAGGTTCAGTGTCTATGCTTTCACATGCAGCCGTTACTTTGCTCGTCGATGACCATATTAAAGTAACCGCTATTAATGGGCAGGAAGTCAAACAAAGTGCCTTTCAGCCTTTAACTAAAACGTTTACTTTGCAGCCTGGTCAACATGCCATTACTGCTAAATATGACCGTCTATATGATTTGCCTCGTGATGAGCATGACTATTTGCGTTCAGGCAATGTGAGCGTAACGGCGGAACTGGCAGAAAATCAAACCTATCGTTTGACTATGCCTAATCAACCAGAAGAGTATAAAGCTGCCAAAGAATATGCTGAACGTCCAACGCTAGCAGTACAACAGGACAATAGGGTTATCGCCAGTCAGCAAAGCATCGGTGGAAATCAAGGTGGCTTGCTATCAGGTATAGGTAAAGCTCTAGGCGGTGTGTTTGGTGGTAGCAGTGATGCCGAACTACAGAACCAGCGCGCTATTGCTGCATTAGAGCAGCCGACTTCAACTACTGGGCAGCAAACTGCAATAACCCAGCCTAAGGTAAACACTGGTACGGTAAACTCTAGCACTCAGTCTGCAAATACCCTTGATAGTTTTATGCAAATTTGGCTTAATGCAACGCCTGCTGAACGTGAGAAAATGCGCCAATGGATTCAACAGTAACCATCTGTTTTTATAGTATTAGTTAACGATATCTGAGTAATAAAAAAGCACCTAATAATAGGTGCTTTTTTTATTTACGATTAGATGTAATGACTAGCAGAGTCTAGTTAATCATTAACCTAAGAATGCGTTATACATCCAAACTAGTTTTTCTTGCTCTTGTACATAAGCATCAACTAGGTCGGCTGAACCTTGGTCATCGCTTTCTGCTGCTAGTGCTGAAACTTGACGCTGCTCTTCGATAAGCGTTTGCAGACCAGTCACCACACCTTTTACACAGGTGTTACCGTCTTTAACGTTCTTGTCTTCTTTGATGCTAGTGTGCTGTGAAAAATCGCTATAAGCATGTAATGGTGTACCACCTAAGGTTAGAATACGTTCAGCGATCTCATCAATCTGTAATTGTAGAGCAGTGTATAACTCCTCAAACTTAGGATGTAATGAGAAGAAATGCTCGCCTTTAACATTCCAGTGGTAACCACGGACGTTAATATAGAAAGTATGATAGCTAGATAATAGACCATTTAATTTATCAATTACTTGACTCATTTCAGCTTTTTCTAGACCAATCTGGTTAGTACTATTATCAGTATTACTCATAATATTATCCTTATAATGTGAGTGTTGATTTTATAAAATAAGAGTATAGCAAGTCGCGTTACTTATGATTACCTTCTTTATCGTACCAAAGTCTGAACATATAACGACGATATTACGAAAGAGACTGGATTCTGAAAAAGACTGGTAGCACTAATAACTACGATGCTTTAACTTTTGATGCCTATTATAATAGCAAACCATAATGGATTAGTTAAATTTAATAAATATAATGCTATGATTGGTTTTGTAAAACTCTAAAGAAAATCTCTTTACTATTAAGCAAGTCTCTTTATCATTTAAAGTAAAACAGATAAAGAGACCTAAATACTATCATGAAGGTGGTTGAATGCTCTCAGGGTTTAAACCTTTTACAGGAACTACTTCTTTCAGGTGCTGACGTACCGTATCAATCGGGAATTTTTGCGCTTGCAAACGTTTAGGTACAATTTGACTGCCTTGCTGACCTTTCATTTCAAACATCATAAAGATATAGTCATCAGTCTCATCCCAGCTTTTGACCGCAGTCCATGGAATAACCGCTTGTTGAGTAGTACCAGCCCGCATTTGCATGCCACGCATCTTATTATTGTTCATCAAATCAGGCTGATTGGTTGGCATTGCCATGACTAAACCATGTTTTTGCACACCCAACTTCATCTGACGCATCTCGTCTGGCATCTCTTGATCAGCAACTTGTTTTTCAAATTCTCTTTTGACATACCATTTAAAGCCAAGGGTACGAACCAGTAAATAAATCACTACCGCAACCAGCATTAGCCAAAAAATAATCGTCGAGTAACCTGTTACGAAGACTAACCCTACAATTGCTAGTATTACGACCACTGCCATAATAATCCATTCTTTCATTTTGATGCTTTTTAAACCGAAAGAGGGGCTAGCGCTGGCGAATAGCTCATACTGTGCTTGATGGAATTCAGCCTCGGTTAAATTTAAGGCGACAGGTTGTAGCGTGTAGGGGTACAGGGCCATAAAGGTTTCTCAAATACTTATATTAAAAGTGTTGGGTTTAAAAACGCCAAACGTAAGCAGCTACGCCGTAGTTGGCTGGAAGTGTAATAAATGTATGCGCTTATCTTACCGAAAAGTGCTCTTAAATGAAACATATAAGGATATCTGTGCCCTTATAGATGCCATATTAATGACATTAATAGAGATATACGACGCTTATTAGAGTTAATATCAGTTATGAAAGCTAATATCGGTTCCAAAAAATGCGACTAGCTGTGCCAAACTTGCTTAATCCGTTACATGTAGTATTTGCCCTCGTTATCTTTGCCACTCAAAATTTTGGAATTAGTATAACTTTAGGGTTAAAAATTCAAAAAGGCATATATTAATTCAAAAAGACATACATTATTGAGCGCTGAAGGATATCGTTAAGCTAAAAGTAGTTGCTATAAATTAGAGGTAGAAAATCCTGAAAACCTAGTTAAAAAATGGTCTAAACATGGTCAAATCTACTAGGTCTTGGTATTATAGCGGCTACAATATTTTGTCATAAAAAGCATGGCGTCACAGCAAGACTATAACTATGTCATAACTAGGCATAAAGCTCTGTTATAAATCTAAGCTGGCCACTTATTATATTAAAAATTTTTTTAAACCTTCTACTCACTCTCAGCGTTACAGGCAACTATTATGATTGATCCGAAACTCTTACGCGGCGATTTAAGCGACTTACAGCAACAGCTGGCCACCCGTGGCTATACGCTTGATATGGAGTTCTGGCAAACCATTGAAAATGAGCGTAAATCGCTACAAGTCAAAACCGAAGAGTTGCAATCGCGCCGTAACGCTGGTGCTAAGCAAGTGGGCGCGCTAAAAAAATCGGGCGAAGATGCCAGTGAGCTATTGGCTGAGATGCAAAGTGTCAGCGGTGAGATTAAAACGGCCGAAGACGAGCTGCGCACCTTACAAGAGCGCATCACCCAAGCGGCTTTGCAGATTCCCAATATTCCAGCAGCAGATGTGCCAGTGGGTACGTCAGAAGATGATAACGTCGAAGTGCGCAAATGGGGCACGCCGCGCGAGTTTGACTTTGAGATTCAAGACCATACTCATATAGGTGAGACACTCGGTATGCTCGACTTTGAAGCAGCAACCAAACTAACTGGTAGCCGCTTCAACGTGCTTAGAGGACAGTTGGCACAAATGCACCGTGCCTTAATTCAGTTTATGCTGAATACTCATACGATTAAGTACGGTTATACTGAAACGTATGTTCCTTATATCGTCAATTCAGAAAGCTTAAAAGGCACGGGTCAACTGCCGAAGTTTGAAGATGATTTGTTTAAACTCACCAATCATACGAATAATGATGATATGGATTTTTATCTCATTCCGACGGCGGAAGTACCGATGACCAATTTGGTACGCGGCGAGCGCTTAGATATCAAAGAGCTGCCGTTAAAGTTTACCGCGCATACGCCATGTTTCCGTAGTGAAGCCGGCTCACACGGTCGTGATACTCGTGGTCTCATCCGTCAGCATCAGTTTGAAAAAGTTGAGATGGTCAATATTGCCTCAGCTGAGCAGTCAGATGAATTGCTTGAAGCAATGACTGGACAAGCTGAATATATTTTGCAGCAGTTGAATCTACCATATCGCACGGTCAAATTATGTACGGGCGATATGGGCTTTGCCGCGCAAAAAACTTATGACATTGAAGTATGGTTACCAAGCCAAGAGACCTATCGTGAAATCTCAAGTTGTTCTAACTGTGGTGATTTCCAAGCACGCCGTATGGGCACACGGGTCAAAGACGGTAAACAGACAAGTCTTGCGCATACGCTAAATGGTTCAGGCTTGGCAGTTGGTCGTACTTTATTGGCTGTCATGGAAAATCATCAAAATGCGGATGGTAGTATCACGATTCCAGAAGTGTTGCGTCCATTTATGGGCGGTGCTGAGACAATTTCAGTTTAATAAATATTTTGTCTATATAAATAGCGAGTTATAATGCTAACTCGCTATTTATTACTTTTGCCTATTATTAATTGTTATTTAACAAAACCGATATAAGTCATTGTTAAATACAAACGATTTTATGAGGCCGTTTTTGGCTTGGCTCATGGCAAATATGTTAATATTGCCCCTTAATTAATCACCTTATTTTTAAGAGCGTTTATCGCGCTTTTATTTTACTGTTCAATCGATTTTCCTCTTATCTTCCATACTTCTCATTCGAATATTAGGACACTCTATGCCCACCCCAATTAACGAACGTAAATTAGCCAATGCCATCCGTGTGCTCTCATTTGATGCGGTTCAAAAAGCCAACTCTGGACATCCAGGCGCGCCGATGGGCATGGCTGATATTGCTGAAGTTCTGTGGCGCAAATTTTTAAAACATAATCCTGCCGATCCGCAATGGCACAACCGTGACCGCTTTGTGTTATCGAACGGCCATGGCTCAATGCTTATTTACTCGTTACTACATTTATCAGGCTATGATGTCAGCATCGATGACCTAAAAGGCTTCCGTCAGCTACATTCAAAGACCCCAGGTCATCCTGAGCTTGGTTATACACCAGGTATTGAAACCACGACTGGTCCACTAGGTCAGGGCATCGCGAATGCGGTTGGTTTTGCTATCGCTGAGAAGACGCTAGCGGCACAGTTTAATCGTGACGGACATAACATCGTTGACCACCATACTTATGCGTTCTTGGGTGATGGCTGCTTGATGGAAGGTATCAGCCATGAAGTTTGTTCACTGGCTGGCACGTTATCGCTTGGCAAGTTAGTATTCTTCTATGATGACAATGGCATATCAATCGATGGTAATGTTGAAGGCTGGTTCACTGATGATACGCAAGCGCGCTTTGAAGCGTATGGCTGGCAAGTTATCAAGGTTGATGGTCATGATACCGATGCTATCACTCAAGCAACTGAGAAAGCGATTGCTGAGACCACTAAACCAAGCTTAATCATCTGCAAAACCACTATCGGCGCTGGTAGTCCGAACAAGCAAGGCTTAGCAGCCAGCCATGGTGCACCACTTGGTGATGATGAAATCGCCTTGACTCGTGATGCGTTATCTTGGAAGCATGCACCGTTTGAATTAGATGATGAAATTTATGAAGCGTGGGATGCCAAAGCCAAAGGCGATGTGCAACAAAAGAACTGGGATGCGGACTTTGAAGCTTATAAAAAGGCTTATCCAGAATTGGCAAGCGAGCTACTACGCCGCTTAAATGGTGAGTTGCCAGCGGACTTTGACAAGCAAGCGCAAGACTATATCCAACAAACCCAAGAGCAGGGCGGTGATGTTGCCAGTCGTAAAGCCAGTCAAAATGCGATTAATACCTTGCAGCCATTATTACCAGAATTGTTGGGCGGTTCAGCGGATCTAGCTGGCTCAAACCTCACACTATTTAAAGGTGCTAAAGGCATCGAAACTGACGCTGATGGCAACTATATTTACTATGGCGTGCGCGAGTTCGGTATGACCGCGATTGCCAATGGTATCGCGCTACACGGTGGCTTTATCCCTTACGTGGCGACCTTCCTGATGTTCATGGAATACGCGCGTAACGCTGTGCGTATGGGCGCATTGATGAAGCAACGTATCATCCATGTTTATACGCATGACTCTATTGGTCTGGGTGAAGATGGCCCAACGCATCAGCCAGTTGAGCAACTGACTAGCCTACGCACCACGCCAAATCTACGTACATGGCGTCCTTGTGATGCGACCGAATCTGCTACGGCTTGGGTAGAAGCGATTAAGTCAGAAAACAATCCATCTGCACTTATCTTTAGCCGTCAAAGCTTACCGCATCAAGCACGTGACAGTGAGCAAGTCGCTAATATCACTAAAGGCGGCTATGTGCTAGCGAAGGAACAAGGCGAGCTAAAAGCCATCATCATTGCAACGGGTTCAGAAGTTGGCTTAGCGATGGAAGCGTACGAGACGCTTAGCGAAAATGGCGTTGGCTTCCGTGTGGTCTCTATGCCATGTGCTGAAATCTTTATGGAGCAAGACGCCAGCTACCGTGAAGCGGTATTGCCTACCAATATCCGCGCCCGCGTCGCTGTCGAAGCGGCTCATGTAGACTACTGGTATAAGTTCGTTGGCCTTGATGGCAAAGTCATCGGCATGACCACTTATGGCGAATCAGCACCTGCAAGCGACTTGTATAAAGAGTTTGGTATTACTACTGAAGCTGTCGTTGATGCGGTAAATAGTTTGGTGTAATAAACCTGACTTAGTTAGTAATCAAAAAAAGAGCTACGAGAGAAATCTGGTGGCTCTTTTTTTACGTGATGGGTTTTAGTAGTTATTTTAAATAACTATATACTAACAAAATAACTCCAATAAAATATGGATCATCATTTAGCTTCTTAATGTGGCTAGACTTTATTTTGGTGTTAGAATATAGTAAAAACCATCGCATCTATTTTCTATAATATAATTAGATAGGAGTTGCAGTTTCTGATTTTATGATGCTGAAATTCGGATGAAATAAATGGAAGATATAAAACTAACAACACATACAACATGGTTACATCAAATAGGTCTAAGTGAAGGAGTGATAGCAGCCTTTATTATTGGATTCTTAGGCTTGTGCGGTATTTTCATTACTCAATATTTTGACCGAAAAAAAGAGCGGCGAGCTTTTCTTAGAGATAAGTTTGAGGAGCTAGTTTTTAAGCTTGCAGATTTTGCTACGCTTGTAAAAGAGAACGAAGCTAAGCGTTTTCAAGGTAAAGATAGTAAAAGCTTCGATCTTAGTAATTTTTCTAGAGAAGGTGGAAAAATTGAGATATTAACAATACTATATTTTTCTGAACTTAAAGGTGAATGTAAGGCTTTTCTACAAGCAGGATTGGATTTATGTGTCGCTCAGCGACTTCACGAAATGAACGCTAATGAAAAAAATCTAGACAAACTTGAACAAAGACAAAAATATTTTGAAGAGATTTATGATAGCTTTTATAATAATATAAAGGAATGTATTCCAAAATATACCTAATTTCTAAGCGACGAATAATTCAGTTTGCGCTGCAAAAATTAAACATACATTTTTTATATTTGCTCTATTCATCGCATATATACCTCCTACGACTTCTATCCACGTATTAAAAAGAAAAGCTATGTCCCTAAAGTCCACCTTTAAAGGCTTCCTAGGTGAAACCGTCATCAATGTAGCTATGTGGCTAAAGCTTGATAAAGAGGTCTATCACCGCTTAAACAATATCACCTTGCCATTAGCCAATGGCGGCAGCACTCAAATCGACCATATTATCGTCTCTGTATACGGTATCTTTGTCATCGAAACCAAGAATTATAAAGGCTGGATATATGGTAGCGAAAAGCAAAGACAATGGACACAAGCTTTCCCGAATGGCAGTAAATTCAAATTCCAGAACCCATTGCGCCAAAACTACTTGCACATTAAGACGCTTGCAGACTTATTAGGCTTGGAGCTGAGCTACTTTCATTCGATGATTGCTTTCATCGGTGAGTGCGAGCTGAAAACCCGTGATGAGTTACCTGAGCACGTATTAACAGGTGGTATGGTGTCTTATGTGAAGAAGAAGCAAGATGAGATATTAAGCGAAACAGAGGTTGAATCTATCGTTAAGCAGATTGAAAACAATCGATTTAGCAAATCTTGGAAAACTAACAGTCAGCATAAAGCGTATTTAAAAGACAAGCATGGCAACTCAAATAAGCAATCTAGTGGCAATCCGAATAGCAAGTCAGTTATCAAACCAGTTATTAAGTCTGCGCCTAAACCAATCATAAAAGACACTGCGAAAACATCAACTTTGAAAAGCAGAGAGGTGTTCCGATGGTCTGGTCAAACGGAAGTTGAACAAGATGAGACATCGATTGTGCTCTCTAGCAATGTGCCGTCTAGCACTCAGCTAAATAATGATGATTTCGTATTTATCACCCCATTTGAGCTTGTCGAGTCTGACCCAACAATAAATGACCCTGTGACAGTTCAAGTGGCAAACCATACAACTAATGTGATCCAAACGCCAACCTGTCCAAAATGCAACGGTGAGATGGTCAAGTGCGTGGCAAAAAAAGGAGCGCGCGAAGGGCAGGCGTTTTATGGTTGTAGTCAGTTTCCTAAATGTCGCGGTGTGGTGAATGTTGATTAACTGGGACTAACCGATAGCTACTTTACCCATAAATCTCTTCCAACCGTAAACAAGAGACCAATCGACCTTCCCATTCTCGTAGCTCCGGCTCTATTTCACTACATTTAGGCTTGGCATAAGGACAGCGTTTATGCAGTGCACAGCCACTTGGTGGGTTAAGCGGACTTGGAAGCTCACCATGTAAGGTTAAGTCATTTTTATGGCCAGTTACAGTCGGTGCCGCTGCTAATAAAGCAATGGTGTAAGGATGTTTTGGAGCATTATAAATAGCCTCTTTAGGTCCATGCTCGACCGCCTGACCTAAGTACATTACCATTACATCATCAGCGACATGGCGTACCACTGATAGGTTGTGCGAGATAAAGACGTAAGCGGTATGGTATTCGTCTTGCAAGTCCATGAATAAATTCAAAACTTGCGCTTGAATCGAGACATCGAGCGCGGAGGTAGGCTCATCGGCGACGACTATTTTTGGATTGAGCATCATAGCGCGGGCGAGGGCAATCCGTTGACGCTGTCCACCTGAAAACATATGCGGATAACGGCCAGCGTGTTCGGGACGCAGACCAACATGTCTCATCATCTCATTAATTTTGCTGCGCTTCTCTTCCTTTGATAGCTTGGTATGAATATCTAACGGTTCAGTCAATTGATAACCAATAGTATGGCGGGGGTTTAAACTGCCATAAGGGTTTTGGAATACCATCTGAATCTCGGTACGCAAATCTTTTAATGCTTTTCGGCTGTAGCCAGTCGTCGCTTCATCATTGATAAATAACTCACCGTCAGTAGGCTGTTCAATGAGCGTTAGCTGGCGGGCGAGGGTCGATTTACCGCAGCCTGACTCACCAACGACCGCAAGCGTCTTGCCAGCTTCAAGCTCAAACGAGATACCGTTTAAGGCCTTAACATAAGCTTTAGGTTTGCCCAAACCTTGCGATACTGGGTAATGCTTGTGTAGATTCACTGCTTTTAAGACCACTTTATTACTCATAATTGGGACTCCACAGTAGCAGTGTTAGCGATAGAAGTGAGAGAAGGTAAATTTGACAGGTCTGAGTGAATACAGCGCACGCTGCCATTAGGCGTCTCTAAAATGGGCGGTGGTACTTCACAAGCTGGCTCTTTATACGGACAACGCGGAGACAATAAGCAACCGCTTGGGCGATCATATTGACTGGGTACGACACCCGGCAAGCTATTGAGTCTATCTTGATCGATAGCTAGCTCGGGGATTGCTTGTAGCAATGCCTCGGTATAAGGGTGAGCAGGATTTTGAAAAATCTCCGGCACGGTACTGGTTTCAACCACTTGTCCGGCATACATGACGACGACATCGCGTGAGTTTTGCGCGACTAAACCTAAATCATGGGTGATAAGCACCATTGCCATTTGTTTTTCACGTTGTAGTCGGCTGAGCAAGTCCATGATTTGCGCTTGCACCGTGACATCAAGAGCGGTGGTTGGTTCATCAGCGATAAGTAGTTTTGGCTCGCAAGCAATCGCCATCGCAATCATGACCCGCTGGCTCATACCGCCTGATAGCTGATGCGGATAGACTTTGAGACGGTTTCTGGCGTCAGGCATCTCAACCAATTCAAGCAGCTCTAAGATACGTGTCTGGACCGCTGAACCCCGTAAGCCAAGATGTTTGCGCAGTACTTCACCCAATTGCATCTCAACCGTAAAGCTTGGATTTAGACAAGACATCGCATTTTGAAAAATCATCGAGATATCTTTACCAATAATGCCGCGTTTTTCTTTGGCTCGCATACTCAGCATGTCTTTATTATCAAACATCACTCGCTTAGCACGAACTGTCGCAGAAGGCGGCAACAGTCCCATTAAGGCCATCATAGTGACGGACTTTCCTGAACCAGATTCACCGACGACTGCCACAACTTCGCTTTGCCTAATCGTTAACGACACATCATCTACTGCGCGAAAAGCACGCGCCCCTTCACCAAAGGTTACCGAGAGATTTTTGATATCCAGTAGTAATGGGGTATTTTCTGTCGAAGAACCTGCTGAATTTACTACAGAAGCATTATTTAAAATTTCAGTCATTAGGTTACCTGCTTCAATTTAGGATCTAGAGCATCGCGTAGGCCATCACCAGTTAGGTTAATTGATAATGCAGCTAAGAAAATAGCGACACCCGGCCAAATGGCTAGCCAAACATTACTTTGAATATATTGACGCGCTGTACCTAACATCGCACCCCATTCAGCATCTGGTGGTTGTACACCAAAGCCTAGGAAACCAATCGCGCCTGCTTCTAAAATGGCAGAAGAGAAAATCATCGTCGCTTGTACGATGAGCGGGGCCATACAGTTGGGTAAAATGGTTACGAACAATAAGTGGAATACGCCAGCACCCATCACTTGTGAGGCAACAAAATACTCACGTTGTAGCTCTACCATCGCGGTAGCACGTGTCAGACGAATAAAAGGTGGTGTGCATACCAAGGCGATTGTAATAATAGTATTGGTCATAGAAGGGCCTAAGATAGCCGCAATAATGATAGCCAACAGCAAGCTAGGGTAGGACATTAAAATATCATTGACCAGCATCACCGCTTTGCCCCAAACCTTTGGCCAAAACGCGGCGCTAAGTCCTAATGAAACACCGACCAACATAGCAAGGGTAGTGGCACTTAAACCAATAAACAATGAGTAACGCGCGCCATACATTACCCGAGACAATGTATCTCGACCTGCATCGTCAGTACCGAGCCAAAACATCGTATCGCCACCACTCAGAAACGCTGGTGGCAATTGCTCTTGGCCGGTGAATAATTCATAAGGGTCATGAGGCGCAATAGCGGGCGCAAGTATGGCAATAATGACCATCAATGCCAGTACAATAAAACCAAGTACGGCGCCTTTATTTCGGCAGAACGTCGATAAAAATAGCTGCCAAGACGAGGGTGGCGTGGCTGCCAGATTGATATCAGAGGGGAGAACAGAAGGCTTCATGAGCAATTCCTGTAGTGGCTAGCGCTTCGACAGTGTTTAGAGTCTTATTCCTAAAAAATTACTAAGAATTTGCTAAAAATTGCTCTAAACCATGCAAGCGCTAGTCGTCACTATTTGTAATATAATTATTTATCAATGTTAAATTAAGAAGTATGTCGAATACGCGGATTGATAAGACCATACAAAATATCGATAAATAAACTAACCAAAATCAAGGCTGTGGCTACCAGTAAGATACCGTTTTGTACAATAGGATAATCACGAGTAAAAAAGCCATCGAGTAGCCAATTACCAACGCCCGGCCAACTAAAGATAGTCTCAGTGATAATAGCGCCAGCAAGCAAGGTCGCCATCTGCAAACCAACGACAGTGACTACTGTAATCAAAGCATTGCGCATAACGTGTATCATTATCACTCGGCGTGGCGATAAGCCTTTGGCTCGTGCTGTACGCACATAGTCCTCATCTAACACCTCTAGCATTGCAGAGCGTGTCATCCGCGCGATCATCGCTAATGGAATAGTCGATAAAGCAATAGAAGGTAAGATAAAGTGCTTTACCACATCCCAAAATGCGCCAGGTTCTCCTGACGTCAGAGAACCCAATAACCACGAGCCATATAAGGGCTTAACATCTAAAAACTGCGCGACAGATATCACCCCAGCGACTGGTAACAGGCCTAAATAGTGGGCGAATATACCGGTTAGGATAGGACCTAATAGATATATGGGCATAGAGTATCCTGCCAGCGCTCCTGACATTAAGGTGTAATCAATCCAAGTACCACGTCGCAGCGCAGCAAAGATACCTAAGCTAACACCAATGACACTGGCAATGACAATGGCGCATACAGCCAGCTCTAAGGTTGGTACAAAATGGGCAAAGAAGTCTTGTAACACTGGGGTACGTGTACGAAAGGATTGTCCAAAATCACCGGTCAAGATACCGGTTAAGTAATCCCAATATTGGACGATGAGTGGTTTGTCTAATCCAAGTCTTTCTAGTGCACGGGCATGTAGCTCTGGATCGACCATACGCTCACCCATCATAATCTCGACGGCATCTCCAGGTACGAGACGAATTAGGGTAAAGGTCGACAGTGTTAGGCCAAGATAGACGGGAATTAGAATAGCAATTCGACGCAGAATATACAGTAGCATGGGCTGCTCAATAGTTGAGGGTCAATAGTTATAGATCGATGATTAGCGTATTAGCAGTGCTGAGACTGTCCGTGACAATATGTTTGGCAATGTGTTTAGCAAAGCGCTTAACTCATACAAATACGGCTGGAGCAAAGAGTCTGATCCAGCCGAATACAAATTAAATAACAGTGCATGTCGTACCGGACTTAATTAGCCAAGGTTATTCAACCTTCACACCATCAAAGCGTATTGAACCTAGTGGACTAATTTTATAATCGACAACGTTTGGTGCCGTGAATACGGTTACCACCGAATGTGCCATCGTTGTCCAAGGCAGTTGCTCTTTGAATATCTGCTGAGCTTGTACATAATCACTGACGCGATCATCTTGATTGGTAATTTGACGGGCATTGGTCACTAAACTGTCAAAGTCCTTATTACACCAGCGTGAGTAGTTGTTACCACCGATAGCGTCACAAGACAATAGGGTACCAAGCCAGTTATCTGGGTCACCATTGTCACCGGTCCAGCCAGCTAGAATAACATCGTGCTCACCTTTAGCAGCGCGATTCAGGTACTCGCCCCACTCATAAGTGACAAGCTTGGTATCGACGCCAATCTTCGCCCAATCTGCTTGCAGCATTTCAGCCATAAGCTTGGCATTAGGGTTATACGGCCGCTGAACGGGCATATACCATAGATTGATGGCAAGATTATCAGCACCGGCTTCTTTCATAAGTGATTTGGCTTTTTCAACGTCATAAGGAGCGTCTCTAATCGACTCGTCGTAACCCCACTGCGTTGGCGGCATAGGATTGGTCGCTTTAAGCCCTTCACTCTGATAGACCGCATTGATAATAGCGTCTTTATTAATGGCCATATCTAACGCTTGGCGGACTTTAAGGTCGCTAAGCTTTGGTTTTTCTACGTTGTAGCCCACATAGCCTACGTTGAAGCCAGGCTGATCAAGAACTGTGGCTTTACCGGATTTTTTGACTGACTCAATTTCGGCAGGTTTTGGATAGGCTGACACATGGCATTCGCCGGCTTGAACTTTTTGGGCGCGAACTGCTGAGTCTTTGGTGATGACAAACACTAGATTGTCGATATGAATATCGTCTTTGTTCCAATAGTCTGGGTTTTTGGTATAACGAATTTGCGCGTCTTTTTGATAGGAGGTAAAGACGAAAGGTCCGGTACCAACTGGTTTGGTATTAATATCAGCCGCATTATCCGCAGCCATTAGCTGATCTGCGTACTCAGCAGAATTGATGTAAGCAAAGGCCATCGCTAGGTTTTGTAAAAATGGCGCATTGGTCTCGCTGAGGGTGATTTTTACCGTATAGTCATCGACCTTTTCGATATTGGAGATAATATCAGGCAGTCCCATGCCGACCGAATATGGGAACTCAGCAGGATAGGCTTTATTAAATTCAAAGTCTGGGTTAGTAATACGTTTTAGCGTAAAGACGACGTCATCAGCGTTAAAGTCGCGGGTTGGGGTGAAGTAGTCTGTTTTACCAAATTTGACCCCTTTACGTAGATTAAAGGTATAGGTCTTACCATCTTCGCTAATATCCCAGCTTTCAGCCAGCCCTGGTTGAATCTCAGTACCCGCTCTTTTGAATTCTACTAAGCCGTTATAGATAGGGTAGGCGCTGGCATCAAAGTCAGTACCAGAAGTATATTGTGCTGGATCGAAACCAGCGGGGCTGCCTTCTGAGCAGTAAAGTAATGTTTTAGCCGCTTTGGCGTCTGAGCTGGCAGCAGAATCATTAGTGGTTTTGTTGTCGCTGCTACAAGCGCTTATACTCAAGACAACCGTAGCCAACATCGTAAGTTTGAAGAGTGTTTTTTGCATTGTTACATCCTATGTAAACGATAAGTCATTGCCAATAAATATACAGATCCGTGTTCGAACCATGAACACAATTGGCAAGCTCTTAATTCCCTTTAAAGTATTTATTAATATAGTATCTTTAATATGCAATGCAGAACAGTAGTCATGTTTTACCCACTCTGAATCAAGTATGCAAAAAATACAAATATAAATAAGTCGTTTGAATATACTCTGTTAAATGGCTACAACGCAAGATATCTGTAAACTAAATTCAACAAAAATATCACGTCTTAACGTTGTTAATTAAGTGGAAGTGACTGAATGAAGAGGGCTATTTAACTACTCTCTTCGTAATATGATACATATCAGAGCTAGTGATATAGCCTTTAACTTTCAGCCATTAAATTTCGGTGATTTAGGATGAAACTGATTTGACATGATCATGTTTGGCTTTAATCATATCGGCTAACTTCTCAGCGATCATAATAGTTGGCGCATTGGTATTGCCGCTGATTAAAGTTGGCATGATTGACGCATCGATTACCCGTAATCCGCTTACACCGCGCACCTTCAATTCCAAATCCACTACGGAGCTTTCATCTGAGCCCATTCGGCAGGTGCCAACAGGATGGTAGATGGTATCAGATCTATTTTTAATATAGCCAAGCATACCGTCTTTTTCGAGATAGGGAGCAGGGTAGTCTTCGGTGATATATTTGGCGATTGGAGCTTCTTGCATGATTGCTCGGGTACGTTCTGCTCCTGCAACCATGTACTCAATATCTTTGGGATGAGAGAGATAGTTTGGATCAATCAATACTGGATCAGAGGGATTGGCAGAATCAAGCCGGACAGTACCGCGACTTTCAGGGCGCAGGTAGCAAGCATGACATGAGATAGCGTAGCCAAGTTTGATATCGCGGCCGTGATTGACTACTCGAGATATCACAAAGTGTAGCTGAGTATTTGGCCATTCTTGCGGGTCATCGCCAACACTAAAGAAAGCACCAGCCTCAGCATAATTGGTGGACAGCAGACCTGTGCCATCTTTTCTCCATTGTGAAAGAGCTTTGAAGAAGTTTCTACCACCAGCCATGCCGACTCCAAATACATCGGTGGTATTGACCTCGTAGTCAAACACCACATCCAAATGATCTTGTAAGTTGCCGCCCACTTCTGGTGAATCTACCACAACATCAATACCATGCGCTTGCAAATGCTCGGCTGGACCAATACCCGATAACATGAGTACTTTAGGTGAGCCAAAAGCGCCACCTGATAAAATGACTTCATGACGAGCCATAACGGTATGTTCAACACTATCTTTTTCGTAGACGACGCCTACCGCTTGATTATCTTCGATTAAGACACGGTTGGCTTGAGCGTGAGTAACAATAGTAAGGTTAGGCCGACTTTCGACTGGGTGTAGATAAGCGGCAGCGGCAGAGCAGCGTTGACCTTGTTTTTCACCATGAAAATGAGTGACTTGGTACAGGCCTACGCCGTCTTGTTTTGTTCCGTTGAAGTCTTGATTGTGAGCCAGTCCATTGGCAACACCTGCTTCTACAAATGCTTTTGAGATATCACGTGGGCTAAGTAAGTCGCTGACATGGAGCGGCCCGCTATCGCCATGCAGATCATCGCCACCATGGACGTTATTTTCGGCCTTGATAAAATAAGGCAAGACATCATCGAATCCCCATCCAGTACAACCTTGTTCTACCCAGCGCTCATAATCTAGAGCACTGCCGCGCGTATAAATCATAGCATTAATAGCGGATGAGCCACCCAAACACTGTCCGCGAGGTTGAAAGCCGCGACGGTTATTTAAATGAGTTTGAGGGGTGGTATGAAAGCACCAGTTGTTTAACTTGAGCGGTTTGCCAGGGACGAGAAGAATAAGCCCAGCAGGTACGCGAATAGTCAGGTCTTTACCATCACCGCCATACTCTAACAAGCAAACACTAATGTCTGGGTTTTCCGTAAGTCGGCTGGCAAGTACGCAGCCCGCTGAACCGCCACCAACGATGACGTAATCAAACTTTGTATCAAATTCCATTTCTTATTCCTTGTAGCGTCCATGCCAATTAAACATTGGTCGTCCATTACAATAACTATTATTTTATCAGAATAAATAAATAAAAATGACTAAGGCGTATCGATTGGTCAATACGCCTTTAAGGAAAGGAAGGTTTGATGAATCAAGTTAACAAAACAGATTTTCGAGGTGTGATGTGTTTATTATTTCTAGCAATAATATATTTCTTCTAAAGTAATTCGCCTATACTTCACATATCTCTGAGCGCACGATAAAGCGTTTGCCCTCTGGTATTTCAAGTGAAAAACTCGCACCGCGACCGTCTACCACATCGATAGTTAGATCGGTATGCTGCCATAGTTTATATTGTGCTTTACCCATATAAAATGGACAGCCAGCCAGCTCACCGATCAACACATCTTGACCGCCAACTTTAAACTCACCTAACGGATAACACATCGGTGAGCTGCCATCGCAGCAGCCGCCAGATTGATGGAACATCAGGTCACCGTGCTTAGATTTTAATAGTTCGATTAATTCTTTACAGGATTCTGTAGCTTCAAGTTTCATGTCGGACTCCTTGTCATGACAATAATTTATGCAATGTATTTTATAGCAATCTTATCGCTGGTTGACTTTGATCTAGGGTTGGCAGCTCTTGCTCGTCCTTTAAATCAACACCAGATAATTTAAGTTCACAAGATTTTTTCATTAAGGCTAATAGTCGATTTGCAGCCATTTTAATGGGCAGTCCAGCTGCGCGCACATTAGAGATGCAGTTGCGCATGGCATCATGGCTTTCAGCATGCGCGTCCCAAGTGTAATAAATACCTAAACTGTCAGGGGAGCTAAGACCGGGCCGCTCACCAATAAGTATTATCAGCATTTTGGCATTGAGACGTTCAGCAACTTTATCGCCTAAAGCCACACGGCTGCCAGTAGCAATGACCAAGGGCGCGATGCTCCAGCCTTGCTCTTTGAATAACGGAATAAGCTCTGCTACAAGCTTGGGCCCATTTTCTTCTAGCGCTCGTGCCGACAGACCATCTCCCATCACGATGATGACATCATAAGATTTATCTGTGCCAGATTGCTCTAAAAAGCGCTCTAATTTGCCAGAGGAGTCACTGTTTAATAGCCTTCCCCAATCTGGACGTTTAAGATAGTCAGATTTGTTTTCTGCCTGACTCATCACTTTGAATAGCTCCCAAACCTCATCTGATTGCTCTAGAGATTGTTCGTCACTTTTTTCTAAATTTTCTGTCGCAGCCTCTGTGTCCATATCTTTAAAAATAAGATGACATTGTGTAGACAAATCATCAACCAAGCGTTCGATATCCAAATCTTGTAATACCGCATCTTTGGCTTCAGCGTGATCAAGCTGAAACTTTAATAAAGCTTTGGTAGGAATACTACAGCCAACTCGTCCTAAAGCGATTCTAGAATCTGTATATTCTTTTAACTTCTGCCAAGGATCTAGATGAACCAATTCAGATCGTTGACTCGTTTCGGGTTTGTCTTCGTCAATAATCGACTGCTTAACTTGCGAATCATTCATAGACATAGCATTCTCCTTTATGATTCGGTATTGCGTAACTTTATAGATTTATTTTAATCACTATTATAGGGTTATATAATGCCAGAAAGTAGAGAGGATGGCTTGTCTGACCACTGAATACTGTTTTGCGTTTGAGTATAAATGCCGTTTTCACTGAGCCAATGCGCAAACTCAGGAGCAGGAGTCAATCCAAGCAGCTGCCTAGCATAGAGTGCATCATGGAATGAGGTGGTTTGATAATTGAGCATGACATCATCGGAGCCTGGAATACCCATAATAAAGTTGATTCCAGCCGTCGCAAGCAAGGTCAGTAAGGTATCCATATCATCTTGATCGGCATCGGCGTGATTGGTATAGCAAATATCACAGCCCATAGGTACGCCAAGCAGCTTGCCACAGAAGTGATCCTCTAAGCCGGCGCGAATGATTTGTTTGCCGTCAAACAGATATTCAGGACCAATAAATCCAACGACCGTATTTACTAACAGTGGGTTAAATTCTCTAGCCACTGCATAAGCCCTTGCTTCAAGCGTTTGTTGATCGACATCGAAGTGTGCATTGCTTGACAGCGCACTGCCTTGTCCGGTCTCAAAGTACATAACGTTTTGCCCGACCATGCCACGGTTGAGGCTGAGCCCCGCTTCATAGCCTTCTCTCAATAGCGCTAAATCTATACCAAAGCTAGTATTGGCTTTTTCGCTGCCGGTAATTGACTGAAAGACTAAGTCAACGGGTACTTTTTTCTCAATCAATTGGATAGCGGAGGTTATGTGAGTTAATACACAAGATTGAGTGGGAATTTGATATTCAGATATCACATGGTCTAGCAGCTTTAGTAATTCTGATAAATTTTGTAGATTGTCAGTGGCGGGATTGATGCCAATCACAGCGTCCCCGTTGCCATACATCAAGCCATCGATAATACTGGCAGAAATGCCCAGCATGTCATCAGTAGGGTGATTGGGCTGTAAGCGCGTAGATAAGCAACCATCAAGACCGATAGTGTTACGAAACTTAGTAACGACTTGGCATTTCTTTGCTACTAAAATTAGGTCTTGTACGCGCATTATTTTGCTAACGGCAGCTACCATCTCTGGGGTAAAGGCATATTTTAATTGGGCTATTTCATCCCTTGTAGCAGATTCTCCTAATAGCCAGTTTCTTAAATCACCAACGGTAAAGCTAGATATTTTAGCGAAGGCTTGTTTATCATGTTGTGCCATAATCAGCCGAGTTACTTCATCGTCTTCATAGGGGATAGTAATATCATCCAAAAAGTCGATTAATAAACAATCCGCTAAAGCCATTTGTGCTGCTACACGTTCAGTGGCATCAGAGGCTGCAACCCCAGCCAACTCATCACCTGAGCGTCGTGGCGATGCTTTGGCAAGTAACACCTTTAAACTCTCAAATTGGTAGGTTTTCTGTCCTACAGTATGTTGATAAGCCATTTTGTTCACCTTCTATCTATACGTTTTATAGGCTATAAAATACAAGTTCTATAAACATCATTAACTTAAATCATCTGACGCGGCTCTAATTTCAGCGAACTCTTCTTCTGGCGTACCACTCACTAAGTGATGACGGCTAAATATGACAAAGTAGAGAATAAATACGACATAAATCCCCGCTGCCATAAACCAAACTTTAGGATCTACCATCAGTCCTGCGATTACGGCAAGAGAAGCGAGCACAAGCGCTATACCTGAAGTCATGATACCGCCCGGTGTCTTATAAGGGCGTGGCAGGTCAGGACGAGATAAACGCAGCTTAATGTGCGAGGCCATCATTAATACATATGAGATGGTCGCACCGAATACCGCCATAAGAATAAGAAGATCTCCTTCGCCAGTAAGCGATAACAGAAAACCTATAATCCCAGGGACAATTAGAGCCAAATAAGGCGCTTTATTGCTATTAGTTAGCGATAGTTTTTTGGGTAAATAACCCGCACGCGATAAGGCGAAAATCTGCCGAGAGTAGGCATAAATGATGGAAAAGAAGCTGGCGATAAGACCTGCGAGACCAACGAAGTTTACAAAACTTGCCAACCACGTATTTTCACCGTATACGGCAATTAGGGCATCAACCAAAGGCGCCCCTGAATCTTTTAAGGTATCTGCACCCGCAGCACCTGGTCCTAAGAATAAAATAAGCAGCGCGAATGACGCTAAAATTAGCATAGAGCCGATTAATCCACGCGGTAATGACTTAGCAGGATCTTTAGCTTCTTCAGCCGCTAGAGGTACACCCTCAACCGCTAAAAAGAACCAAATTGCATAAGGAACGGCAGCCCAAATCCCGATATATCCAAAGGGTAGAAACGGACTTGCTCCCGCCTGTGTACCGACGGCAATATCAAATAAATTTTTACTATCAAAATGCGGAAACATCGACACAATAAATACGACCAGGGCAATACAGGCAACAGCGGTAATGCCAAACATAATCTTTAATGCTTCGCCTGCGCCTTTTAAGTGAATAGCTATAAAGACGATATAACATGTTAAATATACGATCCAGCCCCCGATACCGAACAATGACTCGCAGTATGAGCCAATGAACACTGCGATAGCGGCTGGTGCGATAGCATATTCAATCAAAATCGCAGTACCAGTTAAATACCCTCCCAAAGGACCAAAAGCGGTACGGGCGAAACTATATCCGCCGCCTGCTGTGGGCAACATGGTGGACATCTCTGACATCGATAAACACATGCACAGATACATGAGAGCCACGGCTATTAAGGCGACAAACATACCGCCCCAACCACCTTGTGCTAGGCCAAAGTTCCAACCAGCAAAGTCTCCGGAGATCACATAGGCAACACCAAGACCTATTAATAAAACCCAGCCAACTGCACCTTCTTTAAGTTGTCGTTTGGCGAAATAATCTTTTTCAGCTTGAGTGCTGCCAGAGACCGCGCTCTTTTGCTCGTTAGGCGTGCTTGTCATGTTATTCCCCTACATAAAGGCTATGAATAGACTAAGGGTACTGCTAACTCATACTGTAAATAACTCATTATTAAAAAATTATTAACAACTGACATCTGAAAGCTGAGAATAAAAAGGTCGTATCCCTTCAACTCAAATTGCTAGTAACGCATAGTTGAAGGGATACGACCTGTTGTTTATGACGAAAAGTGCCAATCACTGAGACAGTTTCAAAAACATCAAAATGTCTCAAAAAATTGAAATGGCTACATGGAGTAGTCAATCACAATGCGACCCTCGATTTTACCTTGGCGCATACGTTCAAGAATATCATTGATATTCTCAAGCGGCTCAGCGGCAACGGTTGCTTTCACTTTGCCTTCTGCTGCCATCTCTAGCGATTCTTGCAAGTCAAGACGTGTACCCACGATTGAACCGCGAATAGTGATACCGTTCAGAACTGTGTCAAAGATAGATACAGGGAAATCACCAGTAGGCAGACCATTACAAACCAAAGTACCACCGCGTCGTAACATAGTTAAGGCTTGATCAAACGCCTTAGAGGATACGGCAGTCACGAGCACTCCATGAGCGCCACCGATCTCTTTTTGTAGATACTCACCAGGGTCGGTGTTTTTGGCATTAACAGTGACGGTCGCACCCAGTTTTTTGGCAAACTCAAGCTTCTCATCATCAATATCCACAGCGGCAACATTCAAGCCCATGGCAATGGCGTACTGTACCGCCATGTGACCAAGTCCGCCGATACCTGAAATGACAACCCAATCGCCTGGCTTGGTGTCGGTCATTTTAAGACCTTTATACACCGTTACACCTGCACATAAAACTGGTGCAATCTCAACAGAGTCAACGCCCTCAGGAATGATGCCCACATAGTTGGCATCTGCTAGAACATATTCTGCAAAACTGCCGTTTACTGAGTAGCCAGAGTTTTTTTGACGTAGACATAAAGTCTCCCAGCCGCCCAAACAATGGGTACAGTGACCACAGGCAGAGTAGAGCCAAGGCACACCGACTCGGTCGCCTTCTTTGACATGATGTACGTTTTCGCCAACGGCGGTTATAAGGCCTACGCCTTCGTGTCCGGGGATAAATGGTGGGCTAGGTTTGACTGGCCAATCTCCTTCAACCGCATGCAAATCGGTATGACAGACACCTGATGCTTGCATTTTTACAACGATTTGACCAGCACCGGGGGTCGGAATGTCCACTTCTTCAATTTGTAAAGGTTGTCCGAACTCATGTAAAACAGCAGCTTTCATTTTATTACTCACGTTGCAACTCCTTATCATCGTTCTTTACTTTAAAATACTCAGCGAGCATTAAGTTCGCACTTTACGGTTTTTGCCATAAAGTGCTTTGAGAGGTAGATTTAAAAGAAGCCCATCGCTTTAGGACTATAAGATACCAGCATGTTTTTGGTTTGTTGATAATGATCTAGCATCATTAGATGGTTTTCACGGCCGATACCAGACTGCTTATAACCGCCAAACGCTGAATGCGCAGGATAGAGGTGATAACAATTCGTCCAAACGCGACCGGCTTTAATGCCACGACCGAAACGATAAGCGCGAGTGCCGTTACGCGTCCATACGCCAGCACCAAGACCGTATAAGGTATCATTGGCGAGCGCCATCGCTTCTTCATCGTCTTTAAAGGTAGTAACGGCAAGCACAGGACCAAAGATTTCTTCTTGGAACACGCGCATATCATTGGTGCCTTCAAAGATGGTTGGTTGTACATAATAACCGTTTGCCATTTCACCATCATGTTTGGCGAGTTCACCACCGACAAGGACTTTCGCGCCTTCTTTTTTACCAATATCGAGATAAGATAGGATTTTTTCTAACTGATCTGAGCTGGCTTGAGCACCGATCATAGTATCAGTATCGAGTGGATTGCCCATTTTGATGGCTTTAACGCGCGCGATACAACGCTTCATAAATTCATCATAGATGCTTTCGTGCACGAGGGCGCGTGATGGGCAAGTACAGACTTCGCCTTGGTTTAGCGCAAACATGACCAAACCTTCAACTGCCTTGTCTAAGAAGTCATCATCTTCATCCATGATATCGGCAAAGAAGATGTTTGGACTTTTTCCACCCAGCTCTAGAGTCACCGGAATGATATTTTCACTGGCATATTGCATAATGAGGCGACCAGTGGTGGTCTCACCAGTAAAGGACACTTTATCAATACGTGGGTTAGAAGCGATTGGTTTACCAGCTTCAACACCAAAGCCGTTAATGACATTCAGTACGCCTTTAGGCAGAATGTCCGCTGCGCCTATTAAGTCAAGCATATACAAAACAGAAGCAGGGGTTTGCTCGGCTGGCTTGAGGACGACACAGTTACCCGCTGCAAGAGCAGGGGCAATTTTCCAGATTGCCATTAGAATGGGGAAGTTCCAAGGAATGATTTGACCGACGACGCCAAGTGGTTCATGAAAATGATAAGCGACTGTATCTTCATCAATTTGGCTGATGCCGCCTTCTTGTGCGCGGATAACGCCAGCAAAGTAACGCAAATGGTCGATGGCGATTGGAATATCAGCGGCGAGGGTTTCACGTACAGGTTTACCGTTTTCATAGCTCTCGGCGATAGCGATTGCCTCTAAATTGGCCTCGATACCGTCGGCAAGTTTGAGCAACATATTAGAGCGTTCAGTAACACTGGTTTTGCCCCACGCATCTTTGGCGGCATGAGCGGCATCTAGCGCAGCTTCGACATCCGCTTCTTTTGAGCGTGCGACTTGGCAGATAGACTTACCATCGATAGGACTTGTATTATCAAAGTATTCACCATCAGCTGGTGCAACCCACTCACCGTTGATAAAATTGTCATATTTTTCGCGGAATTGGACAGGACTGTTTTCAGTATTGGGATAGGCGTATAACATTAACGACTCCTTGTTGTATTGTTTGAGATAGATCACATGAAAGTTTATTTATTATTTTATAAAATGCTATAAAAAATATATACTTACGTGTTTAATAGCCAATCTTCCTGATTAACTACTCACCCTATCGTACTGAGCTTTGACACAGAGTTATAATGACTTTTTATAATGATGTAATCCGTATTGCATAACTTTAAGTTATACAAGATGATTGAGTTAAAGTAGTTCGCAAAGCTGATGCAGCTGTTATAATTGTTGCCAAATACTCTAAGCTGCTACAGTCAAAGCATTTGTACAATTTTAAGGCTCTCATCTTGCTTGATTTATCCAATGTACTATTTGCGCTGGATTGCCTTGTACCAATTTTTAACTGCTTCGACTATCAATGCATAGAGGGCGACTTTGTTCTCTTCTACTTTTTTCTTATTACTATTAACTTAATTGGTTTGGATATATGCGTCAATCTTCTGCTCTTGATATCTTAAAAACAGGTCAAAATGTATTTTTGACAGGCTCAGCAGGTTCAGGTAAGACTTATACTCTCAATCAATATATCAATTATTTGCGTGCGCGCCGTGTGCCAGTCGCTGTCACTGCAAGTACCGGTATCGCGGCCACACACATGAACGGCACAACTATTCATAGCTGGTCGGGCATCGGTATTAAAGATGAGCTAACTGATCGTGATTTAACCAATTTATCACGCAAACAATTTTTAGCGGACAGGTTGAAAGACACTGCTGTTCTAATTATTGATGAGATATCGATGTTGCATTCCAAGCAGCTCAATTTGGTCAGCCAAGTACTTAAGCATGTGCGCAAAAATGACAAGGCATTTGGTGGTATTCAGGTCGTCGTCGCTGGAGACTTTTTTCAGCTACCGCCAATTGGCAGTAAGGGCGAGAGTAATCGTGAGAAGTTCGCCTTTATGTCGGAGGCTTGGCTCGATGCCAAGTTTCATATTTGCTATCTGTCTGAGCAACATCGGCAGGTAAGCGAGGCGGCTAATGGCGGTCTTGATTTAGACGATATTCTTAACCAAATCCGTCGTCAAGAAGTCACTTTTGAAGCGATTGCTGCCTTAGAAGCCACCTATGATCAAAACGTCGATATCAAGCGTACACGTCTGTACACGCACAATCTCAACGTTAACAAAATTAATGATAAAGAGCTGGCCGCGTTAGATGGGGAGATGATGCATTTTGAGTCCACGGTGACTGGCGATAGTAAACTGGTTGAGACACTCAAAAAGACGGTGCGTACTCAAGATGAGCTCATTCTCAAAGTTGGCGCAAAAGTGATGTTTATCAAAAACAACACCGAGCTTGGCGTCTCTAATGGCACGATGGGTGAATTGATAGGCTTTGCAGCAGTCAAAGTCGATGATGGCAAAGACAATAGTGACCTTTTAATTGAAGAAGATGTCAGTACGGACAGTGATACAGATACTGCTAAAAACAAAAGCAAAGATAAAGAGAAGCCCAAAGCTAAAAAGCCAACGACGCAGAAAATGCCAGTGGTTAGGCTTAATTCAGGACGTGAAGTCATCGCTGAGCCTGAAGAGTGGATAATTGAAGATGAGACTGGAGACGTGCTAGCAAGTTATTTGCAAGTACCACTATGCTTAGCTTGGGCGATTACCATTCATAAGTCGCAAGGAATGACCCTTGATGCTGCGGAAATTGACTTGTCACGTACTTTTGAGCTGGGACAAGGTTATGTGGCGTTATCACGGCTTAAGTCGCTGGCAGGTTTGCAGCTGCTAGGTATGAATGATATGAGCTTGCAACTTGATCCACTGGCACGCGGGGCCGACAAACGCTTTTTGGTGCTGTCCGATGAAGCTGATGCCAACTATGCAATGCTTGATGAAGAAAGCATGAAGCAGGCGCATGAGAAGTTTGTTTTGAAAGCAGGCGGTACACTGAGTCAATCAGTCATTGACGCTTATACAAGTCTGCAAAAAAAGCGCCGTGAGCAACAACAGGCGCAACAAGACAAGAAACAAAAATTAGGCAATCAAGTCTCTGATAAATCAGATAGTACGCTGCTAGCGACGCGGCTGCTCTTAGAAGAAAGCTTATCCATCGCTGATATCGCGCAGACGCGTGAGCTTGCGCAGTCAACGATTATGCGCCACATTAGTGATCTTAAACGCCAAGACCCAAGCCTTGCCTGTGATCATCTGCGTCCTGACGACGAAGTAATGATGGCAGTAGGTAATGCCTATGTGGCGATTAAAGTCGCCAATAATCCGAATGATTTTAACGATAATGGTAGTGTGAAAATCAAGCCTATTTACGAGAGTCTTAAACAAAGTGTCGATTACAATACTATTCGTTTGGCGCTGATTTTTATTACACCGTAGGCTTGCAATCTTGCTCCCTATATTATCCCCTACTTTTATAGCGATACCTTGTTATGCCTGATTTTTCTAGTGCCAACTATCGACTCACGTCAGATCCTGCAGTAGCAGCGGCGTTTCATGCTACCAGCGAGCACACGCAGCCACTAAGAGTCGCTATTAATGGTTTTGGACGTATAGGGCGTAATGTACTGCGCGCACTGCTAGAGCGTTTTGAGGTGCTTGGACGAGCGATTCATGTAGTGGCTATTAACGACTTGGCATCCCCCGATATTTTATTGCACCTATTAAAGTTTGATAGCACTCATGGTCGATTGAGCCGTCTTGGCGTTAGTGCGGACATAGTAGAAGGCTTGGCCGACGAATATAGCGAAACTCAGCTATGCTTAACTAAAAATAATCATACCTACTGTATACGCATGCTCTCAGAGCCAGATCCTAAGCAGCTACCATGGCAGACGCTTGGAATCGATGTGGTCTTAGAGTGTACGGGACATTTTCGCTCTTATGAGCAAGCACATCTGCATATCGAAGCTGGGGCACAACAAGTTATTATTGGAGCTGCGCCCTTTAATGATGTCGACGCTTGTATTGTCATGGGCGTAAATACTGAGTTGCTAACGTGCAAGCTACCGATTATTTCTAGCGTCTCTTGTACTACGCAGGCATTAGTACCGCTGATTGATACGCTCGATAAGGCATTTGGTGTAGAGTCGGCGATGATGACTGAGATACATTCGGTCACCGCTGATCAGACAGTACTTGATCAGGCTCACCGAGACCCAAGACGAGCGCGTGCTTCTGGCTATAATATTATTCCTACGACTTCCAGTAGTATCGCAGCCACGGAACGCGTGTTGCCAGCAATGGTAGGGAAGATTAATGGTCATTCTATTCGAGTACCAACCATTGATGTTGCAGCGATTGATGTGACCTTTGTATTTAATGCGCCAGATGTTAGCGTGGATAACATGCGAGAAGTGCTCAAATCTGCCAGCCAAGCGCATTTGCTCGATATTATGGCCTATACCGATGAACCTCTAGTATCAAGTGACTTTATTCATCAGCCTGAGTCACTCATCATTGATGGTCAGCAGCTTATGCAAATAGGTAATCAATATAAGGTTTTTGCTTGGTATGATAATGAGTGGGGCTATGCGAATAGGCTTCTTGATATGTGTTTGCACCTAGCTTCTAGTAAGCAAGAAATAAGTAAAAAACGTCCAGCGGTAAAATAATTCAAGTTTTTTTAAATATGCGCTTGCATTCTCATTTCATATCGCTATAATGATGCACAAATGGAGACGTGGCAGAGCGGTTGAATGCACCGGTCTTGAAAACCGACAAGGGTTCATAGCCCTTCGAGAGTTCGAATCTCTCCGTCTCCGCCAAATTCAAAAAGCCCCAATCAGTTATTGATTGGGGCTTTTTTTATGGCTATTTTTTATAGAATTATAAGCCAAATAACTTACAGTATATCTAGGGTCTGTTGAACATTGGGAATAAATTGATGGCAAAAAAAATAGCGAAGCAGTAATCTTTAAGTTCTCACACAAAAAAGATACCGTTCGCTATGCCTCGGACAATGCTCACGAATGAGAACTGGACAAGACTAAGATTTATACTACTAGAACTTAACATCTATGACAAAGGAAATCTTAGACTAACCGTTGAAGGCGTCCTTTATCGGATGCGTGTTGGTTGTCCTTGGCGTGATCTGCCAGCTTACTTTGGCAAGCCCAACACCGTCTATAAGGCATATCAGCGTTGGTTTCGCAGCAATAAGTTGATTCAACTGTTTGCTTTATTAATCAAAGACTCAGACCTTGAATGGGTGTTTATAGACGGTACTCATATAAAAGCGCATCAGCACAGTAGTGGTGCTAATGAGACTGCGCAAGCTATTAGTAAAAGTGTGGCAGGTCGCGCTACTAAGATTCACTTAGCAGTGGATGCTCACGGTAACCCGATCAGTTTTATCGTATCAGATGGTACGACTCACGATGTTAAGGTAGCACCAGATTTAGTTGATAATATCGATCTGAGTGATACAGATATTCTATGTGCTGATAAAGGCTATGACTCTGATGCGCTGCGAGAACATATTAAACGAGCAGGAAGCTTTGATAATATTCCTAGAAAGCAGAATACAAAATTGGATAATAACCATATGGACTGGGACTTGTACAAAGTTCGCCACTTAGTTGAAAATGCATTCGCTCACTTAAAACGGTTCCGAGCAATAGCCACTAGATACGACAAGCTTAAACAAAGCTATGAGAATACAGTGGCGCTAGCTTGTGCCTTTATCTGGCTTAAATTATGAATGTTCAACACGCCCTAGCAGTAAAACATTTAATTAGCCTTAATATGAATTAAACAGTCTACTTCGCAAGCGCGTTTACAAACTTAATATTCTGTCCATCCGTCAGAGTTAGCGTACCTTCATTAATTTCTATTGTCACATCTTGTGCATTTCTAATCGCACGCATGACATTGATATCCTCAATACTACTCTCAATGATTATTTTGCCAGATTGCTCCGGCTCGATTGGCGATTTGAACTGCGTTAACGGCACATTAAATTTTTTGCCTTTTGTCAGCTTTGCGTCTTTCATTAGCAGTGTTCCTTGAAAGCTCTTAATAGCCACTGTGCCATGATTAGACAGCATAAACTGTAGCTTCACCTGATTTAAGCTATCGCTATCGCTGGTCTTGACTGGTAGTAGGGCGACAGGATAAGTTAAGGCATGAATAGCGCCTTTCTGTTGATTTATAACAACAGGGCTTTTTTTACCAGTTGGATTGTTAGGATGCAGGCGCTCGTACTCGCGTTGTTGTACTAGCGCTTGCTTAATCGTTATGCGTGGCATCGCTCCAGACTCGTAGGCACCGCTAAGCTTCATTCGTAGCATGTAGCGGCTAAGCAGCTGTCTATCACCCTCAGGTAGCTGCTCAAAGGTATCTCCTAGCTTTGTCTGCCATTGATCAGAGTTAGTTGGTATGGTCTGCTTACTGGGATCAGTCTGCGGCTTTGAGCAGCCACTTACTAAAGGTAATGCTCCTAGGCACAAGACAATCAATGCAGTTGTGCTCATGCGCTGGTAAGAGTATTGAGCACGAATTTTATGCGAGGTATTAGAGCGATATGCCACAGCGTGCGTATTCGCTACCAATCGTTTCTTTAAGAAATTCACCATCATCTACCTCCTTGTTGTTTTCTAATAGACTCTCTAATTATTATATAGTGGCAAGGTTAAATCTATTTTGCCTATCAGGACTAAATCGACCTTACTGCAAATCACCTCAATTGCAATATACCGTATTTTGATGAATAGTATTATGAGTCATCGTTGGCTGTTATGTTAAATTATGCTTAACATTAGAGTTTCATCTGATAGAAAGAGAAGCTTTGTATAATAGAAAAGAAGGATTTATACGATTAACAATAGAGTAGAGATAGACTAGGGATAAAGAATAGTTGCGAAAAGTAGTAAGGTAAATAATAAAGTAGGTTGTTGAAAATAAGGTACGCAAGATACAACCATAAAAAAAGCTAGCAGATAAGTGCGTTTAGGCAACTTAGCTGCTAGCTTTTTTTATCTATCTCTTAGAACATTAGTACCAATAACTAATCCAGTACGTAGGCCAGATCTAGTCGTTATTTTGTAATTCAGTCAACGGATGCGTGATGTTATTATTGTGAGTGACCACAATTGCTTCATCAATGATACGTTGGCTGACACCGCGCTTACGCAAGGTCTCAATAAAAACTTCATCATGTGCTAAGGTATAGTCTTGATGATCACGGTCAAGCCCTTGGCGAATGTACAAGCGAATCAGCCCTTGAATGCGTTTAAATCCAAGCTCCGATGAAGTTGCCTCTAGCAGCTCAATCATCTCCTCAGAGAGGCGAATACTGATCGGGCGCATGATTTTTTGCGGATGATCAGAGAACTTATTTTTTATGCGTACAGGTATCATAATAAACCATTACTTTTAGTGACTAAAAACAAAGAACAAGAATAATAGTAGCTATTCATCTGCAATTGACGCTCACAGTAGTTACTTATAAATATTTTAGATAGCCGTTATAGATCAACAGTTATCAATACTACTTACCATACAACAAAACCACTGCAAAGAACACTACAGAGGCAAAAACAATAACCATAAAAAAGCCTTCATCAATAGTAGATGAAGGCTTTTCAATATATGGCTCCCCAACCTGGGCTCGAACCAGGGACACACGGATTAACAGTCCGTTGCTCTACCAACTGAGCTATTGGGGAATAAGCTGTGATAACGGCAAACCTGCTGAACGTGTCTGACATAGCAAGCACTAAGCTCGTTTGCGTTATGTGGGGCACATTTTAGCCAAGTAGCTGTAGCCTGTCAACCAAATAAATCACTAATCATCAGTTATTGATGATAATTTTTGATTTAACGATGTTTAGTACTAATTGTGCTGCATATTTGACCATTATTTGTCGTTTTTTCAAGCTATTTTGGTTGGAAGTAAGAGTTTGATTTAAGCAAAGACAGATAAGATGGTTAATGCAGGTGAAAACTTGAGTAATAGCCAAGCTGCGATTGTTTTTGATTAAGTTTTTTCTAGTCAAATTATTTAGGGCTAACTATCTAAGGTTAATCGTAGAGTTGCGCATATAGCACCCATAAAAAAACCCTCATCAAATCGACGAGGGTTTTGGCAAATGCCATAATTGAATTAATAATAATTCAAAGTAGTTTACTACTAAAATTTGGCTCTCCAACCTGGGCTCGAACCAGGGACACACGGATTAACAGTCCGTTGCTCTACCAACTGAGCTATTGGAGAATAAGCTGTAAGTGTTTAACTTCTTACAACGAGACTTAGAAGGCTCTAACGAGTTCTTGCTAAGTGGGGCGTATTCTAGCAAAAATAAAAGATACGTCAAGCTTTTTTTGCATTTTCTACAAAAATTATATTTTTCTGTGCTTACAAATCCCGTTATAAGCGTATTTTTGAAGTTGAAAAATTTAAGAAATACATGAAAAAAGACACCTACGATAGATATCATAGACGTCTTTTTTAGTTTAAAACTTACTATTAAGTCAGCTGTTTTAAACGAGTTTCTACTAAAACTTACTCAGTAACATCAAGGTCTGCAACCGCTTTTTCAATACGTGATAGGGCATCTTTTAAAGTAGCTTCATCAGTGGCATATGAGATACGCATGTAGCCACCAAGACCAAATGCATCACCAGGGACGACTGCTACACCGACTTTCTCCAATAACCATTCTGAGAATTCAGTACAAGACGAGAGACCAGCCGCTTTAATCAATGGCACGATATTAGGATAGACATAGAATGCGCCATCAGGACGTAGACAAGTGATGCCTTTAATCGCATTTAAGCCATCGACGACGAGGTTACAACGCTGCTCGAAAGCTTCGACCATAGGCGTCAATACGCTTTGGTCACCGCTGATAGCCGCTTCGGCAGCGACTTGACTGATCGATGCTGGGCATGAGGTTGATTGTGATTGCACTTTTTTCATTGCGCCGATTAATTTAGCAGGGCCACCTGCATAACCAATACGCCAACCAGTCATCGCATACGCTTTTGATACGCCATTTAAAATAATCGCACGCTCTTTTAGCTCAGGTGCGGCATTTAAGATGTTGTAGAACTTATCACCTGTCCAGCGAATATGCTCGTACATATCATCAGAAGCCACATAAACTTGTGGATGCTTTTTGAGCACTTCAGCGATGGCTTTTAGTTCATCTAAGGTATAAATCATGCCTGTTGGGTTAGATGGACTATTCAGCACCAACAATTTGGTTTTGTCAGTAATGGCCGCTTCTAACTGTTCGGCAGTGATTTTAAAGTCTTGCTCAGCTGGACACTTCACGATGACTGGCACACCTTCAGCGATGATAACCATGTCAGGATAGCTGACCCAGTACGGTGCTGGAATGATGACTTCATCACCTGGATTGATAAAAGCTTGCGCAAGGTTAAAGAATGACTGCTTGCCACCGACCGATACCAAAATCTCATTAGGCTCATAGCTGAGGTCATTATCACGCTTGAACTTCTCAATAATGGCTTTTTTAAGCTCTGGGGTGCCATCGACAGCGGTGTACTTAGTAAAACCTTCGTTAATCGCTTGAATTGCTGCTTGTTTTACGTGTTCTGGGGTATCAAAGTCAGGCTCGCCTGCGCCCAAACCAATGATGTCTTTACCAGACGCTTTTAGCTCTTTGGCTTTATTAGTAATAGCTAGGGTAGGTGATGGTTTAATGTTGTTGACGCGGTCAGACAGTTGCAATTCGCTCATGAGAGCTCCTTTTTAGCGGGGAGTAAAAGTTGGGTAATCAAGGCTAATTATATAGCGTTATTAGTTATCGTTAGTACGGGGTAAAAACTGGAAGGCTGGGTTGAATATAAATCCATGAAGGCCTTTATATTAACTTTAATAAGTTCATTCTTGGCATTGTAGCATGCTGATATTGCGCTGTCTTAATTGGCAATAGGGCATTGCTGTGGCTAGTGTAAGAAAGAAAGTTGGTTCTAAACAACAACATTTATAAGAAACATCTTGCGAAGTTACAACAGTAATTATCAGTCCTTATACTATAATTATTTAACTGCCTATTATTTAGTTTTATTAAATGAATTAGAAGTTTCGATAAGATTATTGCTAACAGAGATACCTAGTATTATCTCTTAACATATTCATATTTTTGAATTTATAAAAATTTCGGTATTTAACAAGCTACTTCAAAGAACTACTGAAAAAAGACCACTCAAAAAAGGATCTTACGATGACGGACTCTCCTAGAAAACTACATATTCTAATCACTGGTGCAACCTCTGGTATTGGCTATCAATTGGCAAAGGACTACTTACAAGATGGTCATGAAGTGTACGCGGTTGGGCGTGATGACAAGGCATTAGCAGAGCTAAAAGACCTAGGCGCAACACCGATTGATTTAGATCTGATGGATCGCGAGAAGGTCATCGAGGCCTTTGACAAAGTAAATCAAATTGATTTAGCGATTTGTGGCGCAGGTATGTGTGAATATTTAGATATGCCTAATTTTGATAGTAGCGTCTTTATGAAAGTCATGTCGGTCAATATGGGTACGCTATCACATGCTATCGAAGGCGTGTTGCCCAAACTCATTGCCTCAAAAGGACGTTTAGTCGGCCTTGGTTCTGCTTCGGCTTATGTACCATTTGCCCGTGCAGAAGCTTACGGTAGCTCGAAAGCTGCGATTCATTACTTAATGAAAACCTTGCAAATTAGCCTAGCACCGCACCATGTCGATGTTAGTTTAGTGGTACCAGGTTTTGTAAAAACGCCAATGACGCAGCAAAATGACTTTCCAATGCCGTTTATACAGACGCCTGAGCAAGCGAGTTTTGCTATTCGTCAAGGTATCAAAGATGGCGATGAGGTCATTGAATTTCCCAGAAGACTAACGCTATCGTTAAAGACGTTAGGCGCATTGCCGGATACGGTATGGCAGCAAGTCAGTGAAAAAATGAATAAAAAATAGTGAGCTAAGCGACTCATTATCAAGCTAAGTAATGTCTTATTAAATAGAACACCAAGGAAAGTTTTATGCCATTTTTTCGCCGTCAGCGTGCATCTGATCAACCAAAAACTGTAAAGCAACAACCAGTACAAGCTAATCAGACAGTCAATGATCAAGCAGTCAATGATCAAGCAACAAAAAGTGTCGCTATTATCGGTTCTGGGGTAGCAGGGTTAACTTGTGCCTATTATTTGGCAAAGCTCCATGAAGTAACAGTGTTTGAGACCAGCGATTATATTGGCGGGCATGTAAATACGATTGATGTGACATTGCAATATGGCAAAAAGTCAAAAGAAAATAAAGTGGAGAATAGTGCAATAGATACGGGTTTTATTGTCTTTAACGAGCGTACTTACCCTAATTTTTTTCGTTTATTGCATGACTTGCAAGTACCGTTTCAAGCAACGGATATGAGCTTTTCAGTGAAGAATACCGCTCGCAACTTTGAATATAACGGTCATACGCTTAACACCTTATTATCGCAGCGCAAAAATGTCCTTAATCCTAAGTTTTGGGCGTTTATGACTGATATTTTGCAGTTCAATAAACATATCCGTCAATTGCGTCAAGACTATGAGACAGCGCGCGCACAAGGGCAGGATGTTAGGGGTTTTACTGAGCAAACCCTAGGTAGCTATCTGACGAGTAAGCGTTATGGCGCTTTGTTTACCGATAACTATCTATTGCCGATGGTCTCAGCAATCTGGTCAACCAGTCTAGAAAAAGTACAAGATACGCCATTAGTATTCTTCGCCCAGTTTTTTGATAACCATGGCTTGCTCGATGTGGTTAATCGTCCGCAATGGTTCACTATCAAAGGTGGCTCTAAGCAGTATGTTAATAAGTTAGTGACGCGTTTCGTTAAAACCGGCGGTACTGTGCGAGTCAATAGTCCGGTGCAATCGGTCACTCGGCATGACAATAAAGTGACGTTAACCGTCATCGATAAAAGTGCTAATAGCGATGCGCAACAGCTAACCTTTGATGACGTTATCTTTGCTTGTCATGCAGATACGGCGCTAAAATTACTGAAAGATGCCAGTCCTGATGAGAGTGAAGTACTGGGACAATTTCAGTTTACTAATAATACGGCGGTGCTGCATACCGATACCGAAGTATTGCCAAAGAAATCACTAGCATGGGCCAGTTGGAATTACTTGATTGACAGTAAAGATAAAGCTCAGGATAAGACTGGTGAACGCGAACAACAAGCATCTGCGAAGCCAGTATTGACTTATCATATGAATATCTTGCAGCGTTTGACCAAGCAGCATAATTATCTAGTCACGCTAAATAAAGATATTGATCCAGCGCAGGTCATTAAAAGTATTGACTATAACCATCCCGTATTCGACAACGAGATGATTGCTGCACAAGCTCAGTGGTCGCGCATATCGGGTAGTGGTCTACATACGCATTTTTGCGGAGCATATTGGTTCAATGGCTTTCATGAAGATGGCGTACGTAGTGGCCTGCGTGTCTGTCAGGCATTGGGTAGTACGATTGATATTAAAGATGAAGTCGATCCAAATCACCTACCCCATAGTGATAGCACACACACGCCATTTCGTTATAGAGACTTGCCAGTAAAGGCAGATAAGCAAGCACGCAAACTCAAAAAATGTCACGTAATGACGGCTACTACCAATCAAGAATTGGTGGACTATGTTGCAACTTTACAACCAGCTGCACAAGCATTCAATAATAAGAAAAAACGAGGCTTATTCGGCCGTCGCAAAGCTAAAAATGCATAGCAGTGCAATAATATCATTATATAAGAGCACATTATGACTACCTCAGCCCATCCGTCTGACACCATGCCAATTCATGAGTTACCACAAGTCTCTAATATGTTGCTGCATCAGTTGTTTCAAGGGACAACGTGGCATAGTCGGTTGCTACCAAGCGTGCACAAATTTGCTTATCCGTATCGTTATTGGGGTGTCAATATCAGTGCGCTAGCAGCGGGAGAGTTATTACCGGAAGTGAGCACATTAGCCTTAGCCAAATCAATGTTAAATAAGCGTATCGGTATAAAAGGCTTACTGCTATTTTCAGCGAAAAAAAAAGCATTGCAGCAGTTCTGTGCAGATGATTATTTACATCCAAGTGTAGATGACGATGATGCTGATAACGACAAGAAGAATGGTTTAAATAGTGCTGAAACTCTCGAACAGCGCTTAAAAAAAGCGTTTATTAAGTATGCAGGTAGTGCTCCGGCAGGTGAAATGATGGGCATGGTAGTCTGCCGCAATGTTGGACTATATTTTAGCCCAGTCAATTTTTACTTGGGTTTTGATAAGGAGCAAATACCTACGCATCTGCTCGCAGAGGTTTCCAACACACCATGGGACAAACGTCACTATTATGGGTTTTTATTAGACGGTACTGACACCGAGTTTTGCCACGATAAAGACTTTCATGTTTCACCATTTAACCCGATAGATCAGCTGTATCGCTGGCAGGTAAAGGTAAAAAAACAGTCAGATAATTGCTTGCAAGTTCGCATCGCTATCAACATAAGTGACGCGCGTGGTGAAGTATTAAAAACAGGGGTCAAGATGTCCGGTATACCGATGACACAGACGACAATTCGTGACAGTCTGCGGAAAAATCCGTTAATGAATTTTACGTCGCTGACACGTATTTATTGGCATGCTTTCAAGCTCTACGCTATTAAAAAGGTTCCTTATATCAATTACGATGAAAAGCTGGCTGATAGTCAGCAGCACGTCAAAGATTCTACAGATATCTCTTAGTAAAAGTGACCGTCAATCCTAACAAAAAATTTCCGCTTTAAAATATAAAAGGATAATAGCACGATGCCAGCAAGCCCAACCGACCGTACACCTACATCAAAAATAGATAAAATCACTGCGCGTTTGAGTCAAACAATTAATGATAGTGTGGTCTTAAAGCCAGTTAATAAAAGTGTAAATTACTTGACTAGAAAGGCAATATTCCGTGCGCTTAGCTACCTTCAATTCGGTAGCATCACTTTAATAGAGGATTTTGACGAGCGAGCACTGAAGACAAACAGCTTCGGTAGCAAGCAGTCCAGCGCAATAAGCAGCTCAGCAGTGGGTCGTCACTCATTAGACGTTACTCTGACAATTCATGACAGTAATGTCTATCGTCGATTATTATTTGGCGGCTCTATTGCACTTGCCGATAGCTATATTGAGGGTGAGTGGGATACTGATGATTTGACTGGTTTAATACGGCTGGCTGCACGCAATTTAGCAGTGCTGAACAGTTTGGAAAATCGCTTTGCAAGTCTAAGTAAAACCTTAGAGAAAGCCAAGCATCAACTGCGCGGTAACGATCAGGCTGGCTCCAAATCTAATATTCTAGCGCATTATGATTTGGGTAATGCCATGTACGAGCGCTTTTTAGACCCGACTATGATGTACTCATCAGCGGTATACATGACACCTGATACAACGCTTGCAGAGGCACAGCAGCATAAGCTGGCACTGATCTGTCAGCGCTTGCAATTGACGGCTGATGATCATGTCATTGAAATCGGCACAGGCTGGGGCGGTTTTGCGATTTACGCGGCCAAACATTATGGCTGTCAGGTAACGACGACGACCATCTCTGACGCTCAGTATCAGGAGGCGCATCGCCGAGTCGAGGCGGCAGGACTGTCTGATAAGATTACTCTGCTTAAACAAGATTATCGTGAGCTGACAGGGAATTACGACAAGCTAGTAAGTATTGAGATGATAGAGGCAGTTGGTCATGAATATCTGCCAACGTTCTTTGCTAAATGTAATAGCTTACTCAAGCCTACAGGACTGATGGTGCTACAAGCCATCACCTTTAATGATCAAGATTATGAAGATTATCTAGAATCGGTCGACTTTATCCAGACACATATTTTCCCTGGTGGTTGTTTGCTATCCAACCAAGAGCTAAATACTCAATTTACCGAACAGACAGATATGGTCATTAAGCAATTGCATGATTATGGCTTTGATTATGCTTATACATTGCGCGATTGGCGTACGGCTTTTATGGCGCAGTGTGAAGAGATTAAAGCACTCGGTTACGACGAGGCATTTATCCGTTTGTGGGAGTTTTATTTCTGCTACTGTGAAGGCGGCTTTTTGGAGCGTACGATTGGAGTAGTACAGGTAACAGCAGTTAAGCCGGACAATATCGATTCGCTGCATTTTTCTGATTCGCCAGCAGCCCTGGTGTCAGCTTAGGTATAATTAGCGTAATAATAAGCAATGCTGCAAGCGTGTCTCATGCTTAGTTACCATTATAAAAGGATATTATCATGGGTTATGTATTTATCTACCTTGCTGCGGTTGTCATATTTTTAGGTATCGACGCGGTCTGGCTTAAGACTATGACAGGCTTATTCTATGAAAAGCGTATCGGACACTTACTCGCTGATGATCCAAATATGGTCGCGGCTGGCGTGTTTTACATGTTTTATCTATTAGCTCTCTGCATATTGATTCTTTACCCGCAAATTAAAGCAGGTGCTTCGATCGGTCATATTTTTTTACTGGGCGGGTTAATAGGACTAATGGCTTACGGTACTTATGACTTTACCAATCTTGCGTTATATAAAGGCTTTACGTTAGATACTGCCTTAGTGGACTTCGTATGGGGCGGGTTATTAACAGGTTCTGTCAGTGCTATTGTGGCATGGCTGGCTTATCGTTTTCACTGGCTGAGCTAGTTAAATTGACAGTGATGAGTAGCTCGAAATATTGATTAACCGCTGATGCTGACCGACCGGACACTATCATAAAGCTGTCATAAAACAGCTGGTTTGCGTTACACTATTGCCAATTATGCACGCCACCTTTAACTGATAATAGCGAACTGGGAAAACTATGCCACAATTAAACACCACTTCAACGGCCAAAAAAGCCCCATTAAACCATGAGCTCTATATGTCGGTGCTAATGACGCCTGATATGGCAAACTTCATTGGTAATGTACATGGTGGTGATTTGCTTAAAATGCTTGATCAGGTCGCTTATGCTTGTGCCAGTCGTTATAGCGGTAGTTATGTGGTGACGCTGTCCGTCGATCAAGTGATGTTCCGTGAGCCCATTTATGTTGGTGAGCTGGTCACCTTTGCCGCGAGTGTCAATTACGTGGGCACAACTTCTATGGAAATTGGTATTCGCGTTGAAGCAGAAGATGTGCGCGCGCGTACCATTCGCCATACCAATAGCTGCTATTTCACCATGGTAGCTATCGATGATAATGGTAAGCCGACACCTATTCCGCCGCTTGATATTAAAAATGCCATGCAGCAATGTCGCTTTGATGCAGGTTTGGAGCGTAAAAATCTGCGCATGAATAGCTCACAACGTCCTAGCTGTGATATCGATGAAATGATTGGAAATTCAGCTAGTGCCACTAATGATAATGCTAAAAAAAGCGACTGATTACTTTATCTTAGACTAGGCCATATCTCAGACTGGGCTGGCTTTTATTTTAAATAGCAAAGTATCTGTTGTTCTAAACAGCAAGGTAACTGCCGTAAACCATATAGTAAATATAGTGATTAAACATTCATTATTTTATTGAGACTATTATGAGTTTGAAGCCCTCGAAAACCAATCTACATGGCCATATTAATAGCCAGTCAGCGCCGCGCAGTCATCGTGCTCGCGGTGCTGGTAATCCCACTGAAGAGTCCAATTCTAGTTCTGCTCCTGATAAGGCCTCTAACTTTGCATCTAATAACGACGATCAACATTCTGGGTCATTAGTTACGGTACTGATTGCAGTCGGGGCAAACCTTATCATTGCTATTGCAAAAACAGTGGCTGCATTTATGACTGGCTCTGCCTCTATGATAGCGGAGTCAGCGCACTCTTGGGCAGATGCGGGTAACGGCACCTTATTAATTGTCGCAGAAAAAAAGGCGATTAAACCTGCTGATGAAAGCCATCCGCTAGGCTACGGTAAAGAGTCCTATGTGTGGTCAATGATTGCCGCTTTTGGCGTCTTTATGGCAGGTTCCATCGTTTCTATTTATACAGGCATCACCGAATGGAATGCTGCTGAGAGTGAAACTAACTACACTATCGGCTTTATCGTATTAGCGGTAGCTTTTGTACTTGAAGGTTTTTCGTTAATACAAGCTTACTTACAAAGCAAAAAACATGGCAAAGCGATTAATGTTAGCGCCATTGGTTATGTTGTTAGTACTTCAAACCCAACTTTACGTGGTGTATTCTTTGAAGATTTGGCAGCTGTTATTGGCTTGGTTATCGCTGCTGCGGCAATGGGTATGCATGCTTATACTGGGCAGCCGTTTTGGGATGCACTTGGCTCCATCATTGTTGGCCTACTATTAGGAGTAGTAGCCATCTTTCTAATCAGCCGTAATCGTGATTTTTTAGTCGGATATAAAGTAACAGATAGCATACACAATTATGCGTTAGTCGAGCTGCTCAATCATCCTGATATCGATAGTGTCTCGTATCTGCATTTAGAGTGGGTCGGACCCAAAAAGATATTTATGGTAGCGGCAGTAGATATTGCCGGCAATCAAAAAGAAGAAAAAATCGCACAAAAATTCGAAGATATTGAAAACCAGTTCCGTGCAGATCCGTTATTTCAAGAGGCTATTCTGACACTCTCCGTGCCCAATGCCGAAATTTTGAGTCTAGAAAGTAGTGAGGCTGTCTGATATTTCTGTCAAACTGGTAGATAGCAATTATCAAAGCTGACATTCTAGTAACTTTTAAAACGCTGAATAAGTATTACTGAGTGAGTATTTAAGTTTTAAACGACAGGCAAAAAAAGGTCACCAATTACGGTGACCTTTTTGCATTCATATTCAGTTTTATACTAGCTTTTATGTATCAAATTTTTATATATCAAAGCTATTAGTTAGCTAAGTTTATAAAAAATTTATGATTTTGGCGCGTTTGCACCGATGAACCAAGCATCTTTGTCAACGATACGGCTAATTTCAGTTAATAGATCAGCGGTATCTTCATCACCAGCATCTCCAGCGGTATCGATCGCTTCACGCAATGATGCTGCAATTGTCTTATAGCGATTGGTCAGCTCACGAACATGTTGATCAACTTCAGTAATGTCAGTTGGATAAGTTTCCAAGATAGAGTCCTCAACCACACGCTTAGAGATACCATTGGCTTTACCGCCAAGGATAACAATACGTTCAGCGACAGTGTCAAAAGCCTCAGTCAAACGACCATAAGTGTCATCTAATAACTGATGTACACCGATAAAGCCAGTACCTTGTAGATTCCAATGACACTGTTTACTGTCCATACTTAAATCGATTAAGTTGGCTAGATTAGCGTTTAGTAGATCGACCATTTTTTTAGCAGTGTCGTCGTTTATACCACTTGCGTAACGTTCTCTCATATCTTGCTCCATTAGTTAGAGTTATTTTATTGAGTCTAGAAATTTTATGATGAATAGTTCTTTATTAATATATTTCTTAAGCAGAAATGATGCATTAGCTTTTACAATCAGTATGAAATCCTGACTAACATTCTGCTTGGGTGTTGCTCGTTAATTCATTAATGATAATAACAGCTTAAATCGATGATTGAACCCTTAAGCGTTAGGCTTTATTAAGTGGTCGTGTAATGACTTTGTTAATCGTGAAAAGCTTTGTAACGCTAGAAGAAAATATAAGGCTATTCAACATGGATTTAATGCGTATGATGATTACTTTTTGGCCGTGGTGATGCCTTTCTCAGCAAATTTATCGAACAGTTGTTGCTGAGTAAGATTTTCAGTATCGTTAGCAAATTCGTAATATTCAGGTTTTTTATCGATAAATATTTGGCTAGCAAAGTTAAGGTTGGCATGTTCTTGGAATAGTCCTAGTGACAATACATAAACCTCAGAACCAAGTTGATGGTAATACAGATTAGTGCCACATTTATTACAAAATGCACGCTCAGCCCACTCAGATGATTGATATACAGTTATCGATTCCTGACCTTTAATATTAGGCTTTGATTGACTATGTACCGCCATCAAAGGTCCGCTGCCCCAGCGCCGACACATTCCGCAATGGCATGCCACAAAAGTATTGATGTCTTCTACTTCAATCGTTATATTGCCGCACAAACAGTTGCCTTTCATAGTATATTCCTTGGTTCGTTATGTTTGATAATTAAGATGCTCTATCGATAAAATATACCTGAATATCCAACCTCTTTATTGTATATTTTTACGTCTTAATCACTAGATTAGCCGTCAGTCAATCCTAGCGATAAAACCTGCAATTATCCTTTAAAAAGAGTAGTTTGACCCCCATATTGTTTTAAACCTTACCTCTTATAACCTTTTATAGATATCAGGAAGAAAGCCATTATGCGAATGCCTGAACCGCGCTCGTCGCGTCAGTTAAACCAATTGGCCACTCAGCTCCAAGGCGAAGCTGAAATTAGTGGTGTCAATGCGTCAGGGACGCAAATATCAAGTCGTGCCTTTGAGATGGTTACGGACTTTGAGCCAGCAGGGGATCAGCCGCAGGCGATTGAAAAGTTAGTCAAAGGTATTAATTCTGGCATGGATGAGCAGTTGTTGCTTGGTGTTACTGGTTCTGGTAAGACTTTCACTATGGCCAAGGTAATCTCTGAAACTCAGCGTCCAACCATTATCATGGCGCATAACAAGACCCTAGCTGCACAGCTATATGGTGAGTTTAAAGCGTTCTTTCCGAATAATGCGGTTGAGTACTTTGTCAGCTATTATGACTATTATCAGCCCGAAGCTTATGTCGCCGCCAGCGATACCTTTATCGAAAAAGACAGTGCTATTAACGATCATATTGACCAAATGCGCTTGTCAGCAACGCGGGCATTATTAGAGCGCCGTGATGCGATTATTGTCGCCTCGGTATCGTGTATCTATGGTTTAGGTGATCCAGAAAGTTACTTGAAAATGCTACTGCATATCGTCGTCGGCGACAAAATAGATCGTACTGCGACCATTAAGCGTTTGGTTGAGATGCAATATACCCGTAACGAGCTGGACTTCGGGCGTGGTACTTATCGATTGCGCGGGGAGTTATTAGACATCTATCCAGCTGAATCTGAGCAGCTGGCTGTGCGTGTGCATCTATTTGATAATGAAGTCGAGAAAATTACATGGTTTGATCCACTGACTGGTAAGACGGTACGCAAGGTTCCACGTATTACTATTTATCCAAAATCGCATTATGTGACCCCGCGTAATAAACTAGAAGCGGCCAGTCATACTATTCGCGCGGAGCTTGAGCCACGTTTAGAGTATTTCCGCGATAATAATAAGCTGATTGAAGCGCAGCGTCTTAAAGAGCGCACACAGTATGATCTTGAGATGATTCAACAGCTCGGCTACTGTAACGGCATCGAGAACTACTCACAGCATCTCTCTGGACGCCCATCAGGGGAGGCGCCGCCTACCTTGTTTGATTACATTCCAGAGGATGCGTTGTTATTTCTTGATGAGTCGCACGTGACCGTATCCCAAATCGGTGCGATGTATAAAGGCGATAGATCGCGTAAAGAGAACTTGGTCAATTATGGTTTTCGCCTACCAAGTGCGATGAATAACCGCCCGATGAAGTTTGAAGAGTGGGAACGTATCAAGCCCAAAACTATTTATGTGAGCGCCACGCCCGCCTTATATGAGTTAGAACACAGTGAGCAAGTGGTTGAGCAAGTGGTGCGCCCAACGGGTCTGATTGATCCAGAGATTGAAATTCGTCCCGTGCTCACGCAGGTCGATGATGTGCTATCGGAGATTACCAAACGCCGTGAAAAAGACGAGCGTGTACTTATCACTACCTTAACCAAGCGCATGTCAGAAGATTTGACCAGCTATCTCAAAGAATACGATGTAAAAGTCGCGTATTTGCATTCTGACATCGATACGGTCGAGCGTATGCAGATTATTCATGAGCTACGTACTGGTGTGCATGATGT
The DNA here is from genome assembly GCF_051970275.1 of Psychrobacter sp. ASPA161_9. Taxonomy (NCBI): domain Bacteria; kingdom Pseudomonadati; phylum Pseudomonadota; class Gammaproteobacteria; order Moraxellales; family Moraxellaceae; genus Psychrobacter; species Psychrobacter sp. ASPA161_9. The sequence continues at coordinate 187,413 of NZ_JBEFNI010000005.1, forward strand.
GTTGGTCGGCATTAACTTGCTACGTGAAGGTTTGGATATGCCTGAGGTGTCATTGGTGGCGATATTTGATGCGGACAAAGAGGGCTTCTTGCGTTCTGAGCGTGCTTTGATTCAGACTATTGGTCGTGCCGCGCGTCATATCAATGGTAAGGCTATTCTCTATGCTGACCGTGTCACCAACAGTATGCAAAAAGCGATTGAAGAAACGGATCGTCGCCGTGAAAAGCAGGTCGCTTTTAACCTTGAACATAATATCACGCCAAAAGGCGCGCGCCGGAGTATCACAGATAAGATTGATACTGGCGATGATCTCAATGCCAATGATAATGAGGTGATTCCAATCAAGAGTCATCTGCCGGATGTCGATATTAGTATCTTGCGTAGTCCTGATTTGCTTGCCAAAGAAATCAATCGTCTTGAGAAGCTTATGAAGCAGTTCTCGCGTGATTTGAAGTTTGAGGATGCAGCGAAGACAAGAGATAAAGTATTGGAGTTAAAAGCGCATTTGATTTAACAAATTACTTGGATAATAGTTAATATCAATTTGTATTTAACAAAAAGGTGAGTTGCATATTTGTAGCTCACCTTTTTTATGGTCTGCTAAATGCTTGAAAGTAAGATAGCTTTTTGTTGGATAGGATTAATAACTAATGTTTGGGGTTTAGAAAACTTGTAATCATACCAAATGCCACTTAATATGATATCAGTCACTAAGTTTGATCTTATTATCCACTGACATTTAGGCGTATCGTCCATCATGCAAAATAATAAAATGATAGAGTTAAATGCGAACGAAAACTCGCTAGGCATGTCAGATTCTGCCAAAAAAGCCGTTACAGAATCTTTAAGTGAAGGTTTTCGTTATCCAGATAATCCACGCGCTGCACTCATTAGCAAAATTGCCACCATTCATGGCGTGGCAGAAGACCAAATCTCATTAGGCAATGGCTCGACTGAAAATATGCGAGCTACCATTCAAATGCTGCAACATAAAGCATTCAAAGAGGGCAAAGAGTTTCAGATGGTAATCCCTGTGCCAACGTTTGATTGTGCAGAGATGTATGCAAACTCCATTGGGGCGTCCGTAGTCAAGATACCATTAACTGCCGAAAACTATGACCTAGATCTTCAACGTCTGCAAAAAGCTGCCGACGAGTTTGACGGAATTAGTTTACTTTATCTTTGCAATCCTAATAATCCAACCGGAACCATTACATCAACGAAACAGCTTAAAACATGGATAGGTGACGCACCAGACAACCACTACTTTTTATTAGATCAAGCTTACTTAGAATACGTGAATGACCCAAGCTTTGAGAGTGGGGTTGAGTGGGTAAAGCAAGGATTATCAGAAAATCTTATTGTGATTCATACTTTCTCAAAGTTATGTGCCTTGGCTGGTATGCGAGTGGGCTATGCGATTTCTAACCCGCAAGCTATTGAAGCTGTCGAAGCGTTTATGTCTATGGATAACACCAACTTATCAGGTGCGGTCGCCGCCATTGCGACGTTAAATGATGCAGAATTTTTAGAGTTAAGTTTGCGTACGACTAATCAGTCGCGCCAGATGATTGAAACCGTATTAGACGAGCTTGGACTTCGCTACTTGCCATCCCAGACCAATTTTATTTTTCATGAAATAAAAGGTGATTTAAAAACCTACATCGCTAGAATGCGAGACAGTGGTATTAAGGTTGGTCGCGAGTTTCCACCTGTCACGGGGTTCAACCGCCTAACGCTTGGCACGCCTGATGAGATGGAAATATTTATCAAAGTACTAAAGTCATTTCGTGAAAAAGGTTGGGTATGATTGGTACTTTAAAAGATTAGTGAGCTAAACAGGACTAATCAATATTAGAAAAGGTGAGTTGCATAAGTTGCATCTCACCTTTTTTATGGCGTGCTCAAGATTAAAAACGGTCTTTTTGCCTGTAAAAATTACTACCAAAAAAGTATCTCATGTTTGTTTATGAGACCCCCTTGTAATCAAATTCAATGCCACTTAATATGGCACCCATTCACTCCATCATTCACTTCCAAATTAGGTCTATTATCCATTGTGCATACTCATAACTTACTAGAGTTAAACTCTAACGAAAACTCACTAGGCATGGCAGAATCTGCCAAGCAAGCTATCCTACAATCTTTTGATATCGGGTTTCGTTATCCAGACGATCAACGCGCAGCCCTCATTAGCAAAATTGCAGAAATAAACGGCGTGACAGAAAGCCACGTCTCGCTAGGTAACGGCTCCAGCGAAAACATCCGAGCTGTCGTGCAAATGCTACAAACCAAAGCTTTAAAAGCAGGTAAGCAATTCCAAGTCATCGTGCCTGATCCTACTTTTGCTTATGCAGAATTGTATGCACTCTCTATCGGCGAGTCTGTCGTAAAAGTACCACTCACGCCTGACAATTACGATTTAGATTTTGATAACCTGCAAAAAGCAGTTAACGAATTCGATGGGATTAGCTTGTTTTATCTTTGCAATCCTAACAATCCAACGGCAACCATCACCGCAACGGATAAGCTAAAAGCTTGGGTAAAAAATGCTCCAGCGAATCACTACTTCTTATTAGATCAAGCTTATTCAGAATACATTACAGACCCAAGTTTTGAGAGTGGGGTTGAGTGGGTAAAGCAGGAATTATCAGACAACCTGATTGTCGTTCGTACTTTCTCAAAACTATGTGCGCTGGCAGGTATGCGCATGGGCTATGCGATTGCTAATCCGCAAACGACCACTGCCATCGAAGCTTTTATGTCCATAGACAATACCAATTTGTCAGGTGCAGTGGCCGTCCTCGCGACGCTAGATGACGAAGATTTTTTGGCGCGCAGCTTACGTATGACTAATCAATCACGTGAAATGGTTGAAGCGACGTTAGACGAATTGGGTCTGCATCATTTGCCTTCACAAGCCAACTTTATTTTTCATGAAGTCAAAGGCGATGTAAAAACCTACATGGAAAGAATGCGAGAACATGGCATTGTGGTCGGACGCGAGTTTCCACCAATTGAAGGTTTTAGTCGCTTAACACTTGGAACACCCGATGAGATGGCAGTGTTCATTGAAGTATTAAAGTCATTTCGTGAGAAAGGCTGGGTGTGATTGACAATGTAGAAGAGATTAATTAGCACTAAAATTAATACTAAAAAAGGTAAGTCGCAAAATTTGCAGCTTACCTTTTTTATTGGAGTGTAATAATAGCGCTAATCCTACCATCCGCTATTATGTTGTTCTATATTTCCTTTTCCTACTTTTCCTACTTTTCCTACTTTTCCTACATAGTAATGCCATTTTTTAGTGACTCTGATACTACTATTAACAATTATCCTTGATCTTACTAACAGCACACGCAGTTTTACATTTCCTATCTTAAAAAAAAGCGTTGTCTCTTATAAAATAGTTAGATAAAGCTTTATTTATCAAAGATTTGAACAAATGCTGGGTCAATCAATGATTAGCCCTATAGTTGGTGGACTCTAAAGGATAACGAAACAGATACTTTATGAATTTAAGTATAATAATTTATATAAAACTCATGATAGATAAAGTGATAGATTCTAAAGGTTGTACGTCTGTTGTATTCAATTGAAGGTAGGTAGTAGCGAATCTGTATTATAAGCAAACTTGTGTGAAAGTTATTTTAGATTGATTTTATAAAAATTTAAACGTTAGGGATATATCTATGTTTGATATTAAGTCGTTTTTAAAACGAGAAGTAGAAAAAAAGCTAATTGATGTGGATGATTATATTTTCATGCCTGAACGTGTAGAGCTGGTGATTGAGAATGGAGAGTTAAATTGCGTATTAAATAGTGATGGTCGAGTCGATATCTTTTATACCAAGCAAGGTGTAACTGAGGTGAGATCAGCAGCTCGTAAACATCCATATACGCCTTTTGAAAAAGAGTTAAATCATGGCATTTACGACGACATTATCCAAGATTTAATCAAAGAAGTTGATAAAGTTCTTGATGGTAAATCCAAATATTTTCGTAACAAAATTCTGCCTCTAGCAGCCCCTTTGTAGCCAAATGAATCTATAACAAATAGAAGTTAAGTCTTTTGAGCTCAGGTATTTTCTTTTGATAATGGCTATATTTAGGGTGTTAGGCAGTGTGTTGTACGGTTTTACGCAGTGTATTGTACATAATAGGGAGTAGGGTGCGTCAAGATTCACCAACGCACCCTTTATTAGCGTCTTTTTCTGAGCAAAATCGTTGTTTAGTGATGCTTCTTATTTAACAATACTGCCGTAGCAGCTCTGCAACGATTTGGCGACGACTTTTGCCACTAACTGTGTACGGTATGCTGAATCTATAGCAGCGTTACCCAACTCAACAATAGTAACTTGTTGAGGTGCTTGCTCACTCACGCAACCACAAACTTTACTTTTTACCGCTTCTTCTTGTGTCTCAGTCATGGCAGCGCTAGCAATACGCCAAGCACTTTGATTTTCAATCTGACTGCGGCATTGGTTATCAATAGCTGCCTTGAATACGTTCATACCGATTTCGTTCGCTGTACCCATCGCAGTGCCCGCATTAGTATTTACGCCACCTGTGGTTGTACATCCAGCTAGGGCGAAGGTAGCAAGCATAACGGTTGAAACTAAGATTTTTTTCATGGTTTTCCCTTCAATGTTTTCAGTTGTGTTTGTAGCTTAACGGACTATAGCAAATAAACCTCCAAACCTGAGATTTTTATAGCTTGTAAATGATGTTGTTTTTAATTAATTTTTATTATTAGTCACATTTATTTAGGGCGTGTTGAACATTCATAGATAAGTTCTGCCATTAATGTCAGTGCTATGGTCGAATGTGAAATACGTCCCAACCAAGGAGCGGTGCAATGGCTATTAAATTATCACAACTTACTTTGTCAGTGGTTGCAGTGCTGACCGCATTGACAGGGACACAGACATGGGCGGACGCTGAATATGGGGCTTATGGCACAGAGACAGCGTTAACACTTGCTCGTAACTACTCTGGAAGATATACAGGCTCTGATACAGAATCACAAGCTGCCAATTATATGCAACAACGTATGACTATCGATGGCAGTAACAATCAAGTTGATCTTCGGAATTTTGATTTTATCGCTCCGTATGGATTATTCAAAGACCAGCAGCTCACTAGTAATAATGTAGTGGTGACTCAATCAGGAACGGCTGATACCGACAGAACGTTATTTATAGGGGCGCATTATGACTCTGCTGTAGCCTATCCAAACTACCAAAATCTGCAAGCATTGGATGACAATGCTTCTGGCGCTGGGATATTGTCAGAACTGGTCAGAAACTTGAACGGTATCGAAGCCGAGCATGACGTTCAACTCGTCGCGTTTGGTGCTGAAGAAGGCGGGCTTAACGGCTCAAAAGCTTTCGTTGAAGCATTGAGCGAAGCAGAAAAATCAAATGCGCTAGGTATGGTTAATTTAGACAGCTTAATCACTGGTGACATTATGTATGCCAATGCAGGTCGAAACGCGTATGACGATAACGGTCAAGAAGTGGCAGCTAACGTGAGCTTGCGCGAAAATGCGCTTCGTATTGCAAAAGAGCTGGGCATCGACTTCCAAGTTAACCCAGCCATTATTCCACCAGGTGAAACTGAGCCATACGAGCCTTATGGCGTCGGGTGCTGTAGTGACCAAGAGTCTTTCGATAGTGTTATGCCGGTAGTTGCATTTGAAGCGACGAACTGGAGCTTGGGACCTTATTATGATGGTTATACGCAGACTGACAATCCAAAAATTCCGGATGGTTATACGTGGCACAATCCTGCATTAGACAATGAAGAGGTGTTGGTAGATGCCTTTGGTGAGGCGCGCATTGCTCAAAGAATGCGTGATTACTCTCGTATTATTACTCGATTGATCGTTGAGCAAACCAATGCAGACATCGTGCAATCGATGAAGAGTGCTATTAATCTGCAAAATACGATGAGCGAGCATTTAAAAAACAACGCTACTGATTCACATTCACCAGTGTTTGAGCGGGCCAATTTTCTCGCTTTAAATACTATTGATCAACCTGCATCTCTCGATTCTGATTCGCGTACTCATGTCTGGGTTGATGGCTCTCAAAGTTATATAGATACTGAGGATATGGAAGAGAGTAGACGGGCACAGATTGGTCTATATGGCGAATACACTCTACAGCCTAATTGGCGAATGGGTGCAGGTTTGCTGGCTGCCAATCAAAACAATAAGAGTATGGAAAATAGCATCAAAAAAGACACGAGCTATGGTGTTCAAGCTTACTCTTTACTGGGTGGCAAAAACACACCTTGGTGGAATACCACGTCTTTGAGCCTGTCTCAACATGATTTAGATACCAATAGAACGGTAAGATTGGATGGGAATGATGGTATCAATATCATCAATAATAATGAGCGTGGTAGCGTTGATGCTGATGTGTTTAGCGCACACAATGAATTGGGTTATAATTTTATTATTAATAAAAATGTCGCCCATGGCGCTTATTTAGGTCTCAACTATAGCCAGATCGACATCGATGGTTATACCAGTGGCAACGCTAACTCTCGTACTGCTCTTGATATTGACGATATCTCTAATGATGCGTGGGATTCAGAGCTTGGTTACCAATTACAGTATCGTTTCAATGTGGCGGATACGCCCGTTAAGTTACAAAGCAAGCTTGCCTACGTGCATGTCATTGAAGATGGCTTGATAGCTAATTTATCAGCGACTGCTTTAGCTGATGGTAAAAAGAGAGAGGTTAGAATTACTCAAGATAACGATGATAATTACGGACGTTTTGACCTGGGTGTCAGTAGCAAAGTTCACAAGAACGTTTATGCTTATCTAAACGGGGACACCACCTTTGCACGGGATAATAGAGACAGTTCAGTACAACTGGGTTTGCAGTACGAGTTTTAATCTTGGATAAGGTCTGTTCTTTACAGATTTTCTGAATGCATGCTGTACTGTCATAATTGCTATTGAGCTTACAAATACTTTAATTGCCATCAAAAAACCAGCTAAGACAAATTATCTTAGCTGGTTTTATTTTTATGCGCTTATCTAATAGTTCTAGACATTCTTGCCATGTTGTTTTTTCTGAATGTCTTTCGCTAGTTTATAACATTCATTAATATGGTCATTCGCGATTTTTTTGAAAATCATATAGCCCATGGTAGCTGCAACCATTTGACCACCAAGAGGAATAAACTTAGTTACTTGCTTGGCAGCGATACGACCACCGAAGCCTTGTACAGTCTTTTTGACAATACCGCGTGTCGCCATAAGACCAGCGAAATCAACAGTACGATCTTTTAAAGCACCCCAATGTACAGCACGCGACTCTAAATCGACTGCTGATTCACGACCTTCAATCAGGCCAAAGCGTTCGCTAATTTGAGGTAGTAGCTGGGTAAGCATACCTGCATCAACCGCGACATCAAAGAATGGTACAGGGACGACGGCGACACCAGCTGAATATTTGGCGCGTTTTTTGACCAATTTTTGGCAGTCTTTTTTTACTTGTTCTAAGTCTAAATTTGGATCAATAGTATTTGGTAGTTTTTCAGCTGCTGGAGTGGTTTTCATAAAGCTTCCTTATAGATGAATAAATGATAAAAAACAAAAGAGCAAAAATTCAACAGATAGCAAGTATCTCAGATGGTTACCATTTTATGGATTTATAGACGGCTTACAATCATTGCTTTGTATCAAAATGCAGAAAAATAAGGTCACTATGCACAGTTTTTGTAAATAACGCACCGTATTGAGTAGAAATTTAACCTGTAGAAAGTTCGCGAAGCGCCGAACGTAATCAATTTTGGGCAACCATGCATCATGTACCATAGACTGAAGCGCTATAAATTCCCGTTGTGACCATCTAACAAAGCCAGTAGAATACGCTCATGCTAAATTTAACCCCCCGTTATACCAGCACTCGCATCGACGAGTTGCCCACTGCGTTGCAACCACTTGCCGCTCAATCATTTACTCTGGCTCGCCTGTATGCAGGTCGCGGTATTACTGTGCCTGATGAGCTTGAGACAGGATTGTCTGGTCTACTGCCAGCTGAGATGCTACATGGCGTCACCGAAGCAGTGCGTCTATTAGACGTGGCCATTGATGAAGGTCAGCGTATCCTTGTCGTTGGCGACTTTGACTGTGATGGCGCGACCAGTACTGCGCTGATGATGCGTGCGCTCACCAAGATGGGCGCGGTCGTTGATTTCCTAGTACCAGATCGTTTCAAATATGGCTATGGTCTGACGCCAGAGATTGTCGAGTTAGGTATTGAGACCTACAAGCCAGACATGATAGTTACTGTTGATAATGGTATCTCAAGCCATGAAGGCGTAGCGCGTGCACAGGCTGACGGTATTATTGTCATTATCACTGATCATCACCTTACGACCAAAGAGACCCCGCCTGCTCAAGCGGTGGTCAATCCCAATCAGCTCGATTGTGATTTTACTAGTAAGGCATTGGTAGGGGTCGGCGTGGCGTTTTATGTACTTGGACGTTTGGCAAAACTGCGCCGCGAAGCTGGCAAGTCTACCGTACAAGTCAGTCAGTATTTAGACTTAGTGGCGCTTGGCACGATTGCAGACGTTGGCATACTCGATAAGAATAATCGTATCTTAGTGCATCATGGTTTGACCGCTATCCGTCAAGGGCGCTGCTGTATGGGCATATTGGCACTGCTTGAGCAAGCGGGTCGGGACCCCAAGCAATTACACGCGCAGGACTTCGGCTTCGTTTTAGGCCCGCGTATCAATGCCGCTGGACGTATGGATAATATGCGTATCGGTATTGAATGTTTATTGACTGAAGATTGGAGCACCGCGCAGCGTTTAGCGCAGGAGCTTGAGCAGCTAAACCGTACCCGTCGTCATGTAGAAGGCGAGATGCGTGCGCAAGCTGATAGCATTGTGCAGACATTAGCGGCTGATGACAGTCTTGAGAATAACGATCTTGAAAACAATGATCTTCAAAATCACAGCTTTGAGAATAGCAGTTCTAATAACAGCAATCCTGACGCAAACAATGATGGAATTATTCCTCATAATAGCCTTGTTAAAAACAAACCTAGCAGCAATGGCAATCGCAGTATTATTTTATATCAGGATGATTGGCACCAAGGTGTTATCGGTATCGTCGCTGGGCGCTTAAAAGAGAGTCATTATTTGCCTAGCATCGTCTTTGCACCAGCGGATACAGAGCGTACTGGAGATGATGATGCGATTAAAGGTTCAGCACGATCTATCGCTGGCGTGCATATTCGTGATGCCATTGAACAAGTCGCCGAGCGTTATCCTGAATTGATTACTCACTTTGGTGGTCATGCGATGGCAGCAGGTTTGACTATTAAACGTAGCAACTTTGAAGCGTTTGTGATGGCGTTTAATGAAGTCATGGCAGAGATGGATGATGAGGTGTTCGCCGAGCAGAAATTCACCGATGGGCCACTACAAGCAGGTGACTTTAGCTTATGGTTCGCTGAGCATTTAGCCAATGCCAGTATTTGGGGTCATGGCTTTGCACCGCCGATATTTGACGGCATATTTGAGGTGCTGAGCTTTAAAGTCTTAAAAGACAAGCATTTGAAGCTATCACTGCGTTATCCTGAGGTGCAGTATCCGATTGAGGCGATTTATTTTAACTTTGATAGCAGTGCTTGGGATTACCGCGCTGAAAAAGTACATTTGTTGTTTCAGCTAGACATCAACGAATGGAATGGCAAACAAAGCTTGCAGCTTATGGTAAAAGATTTAGCGCTCGTCAAAGAGACTGTAGAAGTGAGCTAGGGCGTTAACTGTATTGGCAGTTGCTGTATTAATAGTTGCTAGGCTTTAATACTTCCATTCGAGTGTCGGAAACTGCCAGTCATAACGAATGGCAAGCATCCTTAAGGTAAAGATAGTACTCATAGCAGAGATATCAGCAACCCATTCAGCTACGCCTAGGTTGTGTAGCGCAAAGTAGAGAATGCCACCAGTTAGTGCTGCGGTAATATAAATCTCCTGCTGGAGCACTAACGGAATCTCGTTGCAGATCATATCGCGGATGATACCACCGACAATAATCGTAATGACGCCCAGTAACAATGCTACGGGGACATTGGCCCATACTGTCGGCAACTTTGATCCCGATTAAGGTAAAGGCTGATAGACCAATCGTATCAGAGAGTTTTAAAAACTTATCGACCCGTCTTGAATTGGGATGAAAGAATATCTGCATCGCTAATGAAGAGATAGTGATGACCGTAAGGTAACTCATGTCCACCATCCAAAATAGCGGATGACGATCCAAAATCACATCGCGTACCGTACCACCACCGATTGCCGTCACTATCGATACCAGTAAGCAGCCAAATACATCGAAGTTTTTATGTTTGGCTAATATCGTACCCGAAATACTACAAGCAACAATGCCGATCATATCAAACAGATATATCAAAGAGCGTGGGTCAAAAGTGGTAATCAATTCCGCGGGGTCCAGGGCGATAGCCAACATGGGTGATTCTCACTAAGTTCTTAATTATTAAAAGGTATGATTGCTAATAGTCAGTATGTTCAACAGGAAAAACAGAGCAGTTTGATTCTAAGATTATGCAAGATTTATTCTAATTAACTAATCAACCAAGCGAATAGAGGGCAGATGCCAATCAAAGCGCAACGCTAGCATACGCACGGCAAAGATAACGCCAAGCATGATAAATTCATTCAATCCTGCATTTACGCCCAAATTTTCAAGCAGCAAATAAGTCACTGATCCGGCAATACTTGCAGAGATATAAATCTCACGCTGCAGTACCATCGGTATCTCATTACAAATAATATCGCGCAGCATACCACCAATGATAGCGGTCCAGACCCCCATCATAATTGCAATTAGCGGTGACATGTCTTGGTTTAATGCAACTTTAAAGCCAATAACGCTAAATGCTGCTAAGCCAATCGCGTCAAAAAGCTTCAGTGCGTTATCAATCTTGTGATACAAATGAAAAAAGATTTGCAGAATTAAGGAAGTCACAGTGATTACAATCACATAATTGAGATCGGTCATCCAAAATAGAGGATGGCGATCCAATGCCATATCACGTAGCGTACCGCCGCCAATTGCATTGACCATAGATACGAGAATACAGCCAGCGATATCAAAGCCTTTATGCTGAGCCAGCAAAGTTCCGGCGATAGCACAAGCAATCACGCCAACCATATCGAGTAAATAGAGTAAGATATCAGGAAAAATCAAATCATTAGTCATGATTGTATCACCAAGCACTCACTATCAAAGTTGATGGAACGCTCTAACTTGAGCATTATTTAATACTAATAACTTAGTTTAATGCTAATAACTTATCTTATATAACTGATATAACTTTTGCTAAGCGGCCGAATAAGATTTAAGCGTTTTTTAACCATCTTTTGCAAACAACACCAATCCTAGCATAATCAGTGCAATGCCGATGAGCCCCATCGCTGAGGGTATCGCATTATTCAATAATAATATACCGCCAATTAAAGCAAATATCACCTCGCTGGCTTGGGTCGAATCTACCCCAGCAACCTCACTTGACGTTTGCGCTTGACCACGCGCATACAGAAAGATAGTGGTCGCTGCTACTCCTGCCAATAGTGCTACTAATAAAGTATTAAATAGTTGTGAAGTATCAGGCAATTCAGGCCGCACTATAATGCCTGAAAGTAACCAAAACGGCAAACTACCCAAAGTCATTAGCCATACTTTATTAAAAGCATTTTGCAACAGTGAGGTTTCGATAGCAGGAATGCGTGCAATCAGGGTTTGGAGAGTAGTTTGAGATTGGACGGTAATGGCGCTACTTTGTTTAATAGCGTCGTCTGCTAAGGTTTTATATTTCGCAGCATCACGCTTATCAGCGTTAGCTTTTTTCGCGTTGTAAGAGACTTGCCAGACTAATTGATTACCGATGGGATAGCTAAAAGCGGCAATCAGCGCAGGTAATGCACCGTAAAGCAGCATTTCTGCCATTGGCGCAGCATTGATATCTGTTACAGCAGCGGCACGTAGGCCTTCACTGACGTTGACTAGCACCACACCGATAAATACTAATAGCGCGTAACCAATAAACTTTTTATCAAAGCGCTGTCCAAAGGCCAATAGTACGAGCAAACTGGTGACGACAGTGAACATAAATGTCGCCGCAACGACCCAACCTGCGACATGGTCAGCGGCATAGCAGATGCCCGTATAAAATAACCCGAAGCCAATACTTCCGGTCACACACCAAAAACCCCAATGCTGACAAAAAATAGTGGTCAGCTCTTTAATGCGACCAAAACCATATTGCATCGTAATAATAACGGTAATGATAAGCCACATAAAAACATAACGTAGACTTGCCGACCAAAACCAATGACCACCGGCTGCACTCATCAGCTCGTTTAAAATAAACGTCGAGCTAAAAAACGCACCAGCCAGTAGGCCTAACAAAATTAATCTGACCATTCCTGTGTCCTTACAGCTGGCTGGTATATGCTTTTAAGTGTGTGGGTTGACTATTATAATTTTACTAAGACAGGGCAGCTATTAGGCTTTGATTATTGGCTATTTACCTTTGGCATCCGCCCAGATGATTTTGTGTAATTGCAATTGAAAGCGTACAGGCAGCGCATCAGCTAACATCCATTCTGCAAGTTCTCGCGCCAGTACAGGCACTTCAGGGCTGGCCTCTTCATCAAAATCATCTGCTACATTGAACATTGGTGAAAACCAAACGGTACCGACCAGTTTATCAAGCTTATGCTCAAACAGTTTCACCTTTGCCCAATCGTAATCCTCACGATTCATAATGACAAACTTAATCTGGTCATGTTGGGTTAAATAATCAAGATTTGACCATAGGTTTTTATCAACTTCACCTGAGCTTGGTGTTTTAAGATCCATGACTTTGCTGACAACTGGCGGGACGTTTTCTACCGTGAGTGCACCTGCTGTTTCAAGGGAGATTTCATAATCATCGGCTAATAAGCGCTTCATAAGTTCAATAGCATTAGGCTGTGCTAAGGGCTCGCCACCGGTAAGACAAATGCGTTTGCAAGGATAACCTTTAATCGTAGTCATAATGGTTTCAAGCGCCTGACGCTCGCCACCACTAAAAGCGTATTCAGTATCACAATAGACGCAGCGTAGCGGACAGCCAGTCAGGCGTACAAATATCGTCGGCAAGCCTGAAGTTAAGGCTTCACCTTGCAAAGAATAAAAAATTTCAGTGATACGAAGTCCTGCTTCAGGATCGGTGACAGGAATAGTAAGGTTGCGTAGTGATGACTCATTCATAACATTTTCAAATACAGTTAAGTGTCGATACATGTTTAGACAGGTATCAATCAAGACGAAAAAAGAGGGCTTATAAAAAGATGATTTACAAGGTAGATAAACTTATAACTCAGTCATATTATTAATAATAAAAGGATTATAACGTAAGCTATCCTATTAAGCCGCAAAAAAAGATACTGGAGTGTAGCAAAAAAGCTCACGACTAATTCATTAGACTGTTAATCATGCTATAGCTCATTTACTTTAAAATAGATGCAGTACATGGCTATTAACGTAACATGGTCACCAACGTAATGATTTTATGTTGTACTGACTATATTTATGAATGCGTCATGACTTCTCTGACGATATATTCGGCAATCGCTAAGGATGACGTTGCACCTGGCGATGGTGCATTACGAATATGGGTAATGTTTCCCTGTTTTCTAATAACGAAATCATCGACTAAAGAGCCGTCAGTCTCCATTGCTTGCGCACGAATCCCTCTGGTAGCGGGGGTTACTGAGACATTTGCTAAAGAGGGAACATATTTAGCGGCTTGTTCGACAAAGTTCGTTTGGCTTAGTACCGTACGTAACTCACGCACGGCCGCAGACATGTTTCTCGACGAAAACTTCCAAAAACCTTTATAGGTGAGAAAGTCATAAATATCTGAGATATTATAATCTTTACCGCTGTAATTTTCACGACCAAAAGAGATAAATGCGTTTGGCCCAATGGTCATTTGACCATCAATGCGTTTGGTAAAATGCACGCCTAAAAAGGGATAGCTAGGGTCGGGAACAGGATAAATTAAACCTTTAACGTGTGCTTTGTAAGCTTCATCAATCACGTAATACTGACCAAAAAATGGCACTATTTTAGGAGTTTCTATATCGCCTGAATGAGCGGCTAGTCGATCAGACTGCAGGCCAGCACAAGCAATAACCTGATCGAAATGAATATCGTGTTGGTCACTGTCTGAAAGATGGCCTGAGAAATGGACAATAACTTTATTATTTTTTTCAGTTAAACGAATCACCTTTTTCCCAAGGATAATATTGCCGCCTTTTTGCTTGATTTCTTTTGCCATTTCTATGGCAATATCTCCATAGCTTACGATAGCGGTACGCGGAGAGTAGAGAGCTTTAGTGCCAATACAATTGGGCTCAACCTCTCTGATTTCTTCGCCATTTAGCATGCGAACGTTTGGCACTTTATTGGCGATAGATTTTTGATAGATACTCTCTAGCCTAGCTTCTTCAACGACATTTAATGCCACTACTACTTTTCCGCACTCATCATAAGCAATATTATTTTCTAAACAGTATTGTTTGACCAATTCAGCACCTCGGCGACATAAGCGTGCTTTAAGACCACCCGGCTCATAATAAAGACCAGCATGTACTACACCGGAGTTATGACTTGACTGGTGCTGGGCGACATCGCCTTCTTTTTCAAACACCGTGACTCCAGATTCTGGAAAATCCAAAAGTAATTGCCGTGCCACAGAGAGTCCGTTAATGCCTCCACCAATAATGGCGTAGTGACAGTTAATCATATCAGTTCCTTTGATAAGCAGTCTGAAAATGAACAGTATAGAACTGTTCCAATTGCCAAGCACTCAGAAAAAAGCCGACTTAGGACAAGTCGGCTTTTCATTAAACTGAGTACAACGCTCACAATTAAATAACAGCTGAAATGATATAAAAGTTATTTAAAGGTGATTCGTTTATGCTAAGCGTAATAGCTCATTTACTGAAGTTTTAGCGCGTGTTTGCGCATCGACTTTTTTCACGATGATAGCGGCATATAAGCTATGGGTGCCGTCTTCAGAAGGCAAGCTGCCTGGTACGACAACTGAGCCAGCTGGTACGCGACCACGATGAATCTCACCCGTTTCACGGTCATAAATGCGCGTAGACTGACCGATATAGACGCCCATAGAGATAACTGCGCCTTCTTCTACGATCACGCCTTCAACGATTTCAGAACGTGCACCGATGAAGCAATTGTCTTCAATAATAGTAGGGTTGGCTTGTAGTGGCTCAAGTACGCCGCCGATACCCACGCCACCTGATAGATGCACGTTTTTACCAATTTGAGCACATGAACCAACAGTCGCCCATGTATCTACCATGGCGCCTTGATCGACATAAGCACCGATATTGACATATGATGGCATTAACACTGCGCCTGCTGCGATATATGAGCCTTTACGAGCAACTGCTGGTGGTACGACACGTACGCCAGCTTCTTTAAACTGTGCTTCGGTCCAATCAGCAAACTTAGTTGGCACTTTGTCATAGAACTGCACATGCTCGCCAGCTGGCATGACATAGTTGTCATTGAGGCGGAACGATAGTAAGACCGCTTTTTTGGCCCACTGATTGACAACCCATTCGCCATCTTTCTTTTCAGCAACGCGCAAGCTACCATTGTCTAACTTTTCAAGCACTTCATTAATGGCGTCGCGTACGTCTTGTGGCATAGTGCTTGGGCTGTATTCGTTACGTTTTTCAAATGCTTGTTCGATGGTCTGTTGTAATGACATAAAAGTTCCTAAAAAGTGATCATACCAAACCTAAAAACCTGCTTAACTTTGTCAAACTCGTTTAGCCTACTAGCTGTAGGGCTTGCACTTGTTTTCCGCGTTACTCTAATTTTTGAGATGGTATAGGTGAAGGTAATTGAAAATAGATTTTATATTTGAATATGAGCTGCAACTAAATATGACTGGCAACTAATACTAAAAAAGTAGCTTAGCGTATTGTCGCTAATTTGGCGAGTTTTAGCAAACCGAGTCAGCCACTGTTATGCACTTAAATGACGTATCCAATGCAAAATATCATGATAAACCACGGTTTGGTGTTGCTCATGTAGCGGCTCGTGGCGCATGTTAGGGTATAAGCGTGCATCAGTATTGCTAAAGCCTTGCTTATGCAAGTTTTTGATTATATCGCGAATGCCGCGACCCATATTACCGATAGGATCGTTCTCGCCGCTGACAAATAGCATCGGAAAGCTCTTGTTGATAGTAGATGCCCAGCCTTTATGCAATCCAGCCTGCATCAACGTAAACAACGTCATAAAACCATTGTTAGTAAAGTCAAAACCAGTCAGTGGGTCAGCTTCATATGCTTCAATATTAGCAGTGTCTTCACTTAACCATGCAAATGGAGAGGGGGAAATACGCTCATTAAGCTTAGCATTGAGTACCTTATTCATGATTTCGGCGAATACGGTATTTGGCTTTTTTGGGGCTGTTTTTGCAAGAATAGTGTTTAACGGAAGCAGGATTTTTACTAGTGGATTCGCATTTGCGGTGCCCATCAGAATGGCTCCAGTAAAATCTTGAGCATGATGCTTAAGTACGGTGCGCACGATAAATGAACCCATCGAGTGACCCATAACGAAGTGCGGCACATCAGGATGACGATTTTTTAAAGTATTCGCCATAACGATGACATCTTTTAATAATGATTGTGCAGGGTGCTCATTACCGAAAAACCCCAACTCATCTGGTGCTTTAATGGTACGTCCATGACCGAGCTGATCATAAGTAGCGACTGCAATACCATTGTCGGCTAAGAATTGCGCAAATTCTGCATAGCGACCACTGTGCTCTGCCATGCCGTGTACGATTAGCAAGGTCGCCTTAACCTCGCCGTCTGTTGGCTCAAAAAATGTATGATGCAAATAATGGGTATTATCAGAAGAAGTAATTTGTTCAAAAGTACTCATAAGCGAATCCTTAAATAGTTATGGGTTTAAAACGTATGGCCTGTTGTATTGTGTTGGAGTCTACGCTTATAACCGTCTTATCCTTTTTGATTATTTAACGCGCTCTAGGGTGCATATTATAATCATATCATTCTAGATAACCTGTCTTTAATAGCACTTTATTATATCGATAAGCTACAAAATCAATGTTTTATCACATTTATTTAGGATAAATTCATCATGCAACAAATTATGGCTGCAACCAATCTAACTATAAAGCCAGATGCGGTCAATATTATTTGGCTATTTATATCGTCTGTATATATCCGATGAACGTCTCGTAGCACCCAATAAAAGTTAGTGCTGATATGGAATAACCAGCTAAATAGTTAATATTAATAAAAATATGAGAAAAAAATAAGGTATTATTAATTAGATTAACTTTATTTTGACAGCGAACTTATAAGATTAATATTGCTTAAGTCAGAGTTTTAGTTATGTTTCCTTACGCTAAAGAGGGCCAACAACTGGATTCTATACCATTATGAAATCTACCATTGAACTACTCGAAGATACTGATTTTCCTACTATTAAAAGACGGAAACTCAAAGTCCTGCAAGTTAATATGGGCTACTTATGCAATATGTCCTGTGTGCATTGTCATGTCGCAGCCAGTCCGTACCGTACGGAGATGATGTCACGTGAGCTAGTTGATCTCATTCCACAAGTCCTACAAGCACAAAATATCGATACGCTAGATTTGACCGGTGGCGCGCCTGAGATGCACGAAGATTTTAAGCACTTGGTCAAAGCAGCACGAGCGTTGGGTGTAAAAGTGATTGATCGCTGTAATTTGACGATTCTGATGGAAGAAGGTTATGAAGATATGGCGCAGTTTTTAGCGGATAATGAGGTTGAAGTCGTCGCCTCGCTACCTTGTTACTCGTTAGAAAATGTAGACAAGCAGCGCGGTAAAGGGGCTTTTGATGACAGTATTTTAGGATTGCATAAGCTTAATGCCTTGGGTTACGGAAAGAGCGATAATAAAGCTGACTCTAATTTAACGTTGAATCTTGTTTATAACCCGCAAGGTGCAACGCTACCACCCAATCAGCAACAGCTGGAAGCTGACTATAAGCACGAGTTGAAAGCGCACTTCGATATTGAGTTTAATCAGCTGTTTGCCTTAACCAATATGCCTATTCAGCGCTTTGGTGCGGTGCTATTAGCTAAAAATGAATTCCATCCCTATATGGATCTGCTCAAAGCCAATTATGTGGCTGCTAACTTAACCGAAGTTATGTGCCGCTCGACCATTAGTGTCAATTGGTTAGGAGAGTTGTTTGATTGCGATTTTAATCAGCAGCTAAAGATTCCGGTACCAAACAAATCCCGTCGGCATCTACGAGATTTATTAATGCAGAATCCTGCTGGTGATGATATTGCCATTGCAGATCACTGTTATGGTTGTACGGCAGGACAAGGCAGCAGCTGCGGTGGAATTTTAGAAGAGTCAGCTATTTAGCTTTGTTATAGTCCACAAAATTAAAGTACATAAAATTAGCATAGGTAAAAACCTATCAATTTCAACGGAGTTAATACGATGTCGTTATTCAATAACTTAGTAGTCAAGACGACTATTGCTACCACTATCTTGTTATCAAGTGCAGTGGCCTATGCTGACTTTAATCACAGCAGTTGGGATGCGTTGCTAGACAAACATGTGACCATGACTAGTGCTGGTAAGGCGTCAGTGGTGGATTATGCTGGTATGCAAGCGGATAAGAGTAAGCTGTCAAGCTATCTGAGTGCCACTAGTAAAGTTAGTCAATCTGAATTCAATCGTTGGAATAAAGATGAGCAATTAGCCTTTTTAATTAATGTCTACAACGCGGCTACGGTAGAGTTGGTGCTCACCAAATATCCAAATATCAAGTCGATTAAAGATATTGGATCATTATTAAGCTCGCCTTGGAAGCAGAATTTTATTCCATTATTGGGTAAAACACGCTCGCTGGATGATATTGAACACAATCTGATTCGTGGCTCCAAGCGTTATAACGACCCGCGTATTCACTTTGCGGTTAATTGTGCGAGCATTGGCTGCCCAGCCCTGTTAGATGATGCTTTCACAGGCAACAAATTAGACAAGCAGCTAGAGCAAGTAACCAGTAAATTCTTAGCCGATAGTAGTCGTAATCGTCTTAAAGGCAGCACGCTTGAGGTCTCACCAATTTTTAAATGGTACAAAGAAGACTTCGCGACAAATTGGCGTGGTACTAATAACTTAGAGGGTTTTTTAGGTCGTTATAGTTCATCTTTGGGTCTTAATAAATCTCAAGCCGCCGATCTAAAAAGTGGCAAGACTAAAATCAGCTACACTGATTATGATTGGCGCTTGAATAAAAAATAAACTGGGCGTTAAGAAACATGACTGCTGTGGCAATTAATATCTCTATCGTAATACCGGTATTAAATGAAGCGGACAATTTGCCGCGATTGATTAGTCATATTGTCCATCTGAATCCACTACCGCATCAAGTCATATTAGTCGATGGCGGTTCAACGGATAGCTCAGTGGCTGTCGCCAAGAAACTGATTGAAGGGTTGATCGATACCAGTCACTCAGTTATCGCTAGCCAATCAGCTAGTAACGGGCAAGTTGCTGACTGGCAAGTAGTAGAGTCCGCCGCTGGTCGTGCTACCCAGATGAATGCAGGTGCTGACCTAGCAACAGGTAACATATTACTATTTTTGCATGCTGATACGCAGTTGCCGAACCACGCTATCACCGATATTAAATCGGCAGTCATGCGAGCAGAGTGGGGGCGTTTCGATGTACATTTGGACAGTTCTGAGTGGATGCTCAAGGTAGTCAGTCAAATGATGAATTGGCGTTCGAGATTGAGTGGGATTGCTACAGGTGACCAAGCAATATTTGTTGAGCGAGAACTTTTTGAGCAGCTAGGCGGTTACCCTGACCAGCCGTTGATGGAAGATATTGAGCTTTGCAAACGTCTTAAAGCTATCGGTAAGCCAGCTTGTCTAAATAGTAAGGTGATAACTTCACCACGGCGCTGGCAACAGTATGGCACTTGGCGCACGATATTACTGATGTGGCGGTTGCGCTTTGATTATTGGTGCGGTGTATCTGCTGATAATATCAAACAGCGTTACTATAAAAATTAGTTATTAACTTAAAGACCATTAAGCAGCAAGCGTAGGGTGTGCCATGCGCACCAATTTAGAACAACAACTTTCTATCGGTGCACGCGGCGCACCCTACAAATAAATTTAAATATTATATGCCAAAGTATCCTATGCCAACAGACACGCTCATCATTATCTTTGCCAAGTTTCCCGCACGTGACATGGCAAAAACTCGTCTGCAACCCGCACTCGGTATCGAAGGCTCTACCAGTATGGCACGCCAGCTGTTATTGCATAGTGTTGAGCAGGCAGTAGCAACTGGGTTTAGCGTTGAGCTGTGCGTTAGTCCAGCACCAAATGACCCATGTTGGCAGATGCTTAATTTACCCGAGTCATTACAGTGGTCAGCGCAAGCAGATGGTGACTTAGGGTTGCGTATGTTAACTGCCAGCCAGCAAGCTTTGAGTAAATTTGAACAGGTTTTATTAATTGGTACTGATTGTCCCAGTCTGATTGAAACACGTATCCAAGGTGCAGCGCAGCAACTAGAGCAGTCTGATGCCGTAATGATTCCAGCCTCGGATGGCGGTTATGTGCTCTTAGGATTTAAGCAAATTCATGCTGATTTATTCTCGGATATCGAGTGGAGTACTGCCAGCGTAGCAGCGGTGACTCGACAGCGTATTAAAGCATTGGATTGGTCGCTGATATTACTAAATCCATTACATGATATTGATGAGCCTGCAGATTTAAAATACCTGCCCGTAGGCTGGCTTGAAAAAATATGATGTTGATTGGCTTGTCCTCTAAATGTGACTAATTTTTATTACTTTTAGAATGACATTTATAAGATTGCTTAAGCTGTTTTATTATTAACAAGGAAGTTATTATGCATGAGGTCGTTCAAGATTATTATGGCAAGCAGCTACAAAGCACCGAGGACTTAAAAACGTCAGCATGCTGTGATGTTAGCAATATGCCAAGTTGGTTAAAGCCTTTGTTAGCCAATATTCATGATGAAGTTTTAAGTCGATACTATGGTTGTGGATTGGTCTGCCCAGCGCTACTTAAAGGTTGCCGTATCCTAGATTTGGGATGTGGATCAGGCCGTGATGTGTATGCGCTCGCACAATTAGTTGGCAAGACAGGTCATGTGGTCGGTGTTGATATGACGGATGAGCAATTGGCTATTGCTAACCAGTATCAAGACTATCATATCGATAAATTCGGCTACGACAATGTGACTTTTTTAAAAGGTTATATCGAAAAGCTAGATGAGCTAAATTTAGACCCTAATAGTTTCGATGTCATTGTCTCAAATTGTGTCATTAACCTATCACCTGATAAAGCCGCGGTGATGGCCAGTGTGCAGCGTTTGCTTAAGCCGGGCGGTGAGTTTTACTTCTCTGACGTATATGCAGACCGCCGTATCCCGCAGCACTTAACCAATGATCCTGTCCTCTATGGAGAGTGTTTGAGCGGTGCATTATACTGGAAGGATTTTGAGCGTCTAGCGCGAAATGCTGATTTTTTAGACCCACGTTTGGTTGAAGATCGTCCGCTTGAAATCACTGATACGCTACTTGCCGCTAAGATTGGTGATATTCAGTTTTTTTCCGCTACTTATCGATTATTTAAGATTGCAACGCTTGAAGATGCTTGTGAAGACCACGGTCAAGCAGTCGTTTATCACGGAACCATTGACCAGCTAACGCATTGTTTTGATTTAGATAAGCATCATGCGATTGAGACGGGTCGCGTCTTCCCCGTCTGCGGTAATACTTTTCGTATGCTAAAAGAATCGCGCTTTGCTAAGCATTTTGACTTTATTGGAGATGATAGTCGCCACTACGGTATTTTTGCAGGCTGTGGTGACATCCTGCCATTTGGTAATCAAGCGAATATAATGTCTAGCTCAAATGCTGGGACGTCTGTTGATTCAGGCAGCTGTTGTTAAAAATAAGATTTGTATGATTTAAAAAAACTATTTGTTAAAAAATAGTCTATTAAACATGAAAGAGGCCATCAAATGATTTGATGGCCTCTTTTATTGAATGCATATTTCAACATCTAAGGAAGTAACGCTGCAAGTCTAGTTTTGGTTTGTTCATCCATCGCTTCAATAGGGGTGACTAACGCTTGAGCTAGCGCAGTATGAGCGATTGATTTAGGCTGTTCGGCGGCAAGTAGAGCGATTGCTTGCTTAATCACTTGTTGCGCGTTATCTGCATTTTTCATTAGATTTTTTATAGCATAATCGGCACTGACGGCTTCCTCGGTAGGATGCCAGCTATCAAAATCGGTCACTAGCGCCAAGGTGGCATAGGCGATACTTGCTTCACGTGCCAGCTTCGCTTCTGGCATATTGGTCATGCCGATGATGTCCGCTTGCATCTGTCGATACCAGTGTGATTCTGCGCGAGTAGAAAACTGCGGCCCTTCGATACATACATAGGTCGCTTTAGGGTGGCACTGTCCATCCGTAATATTGGCTTTATCATAAGCTCGCATTAAGATGTCTGCTACTTCAGGGCATAAAGGGTCAGCCATTGACACATGGGCGACCGCACCATCTCCAAAGAACGAGTTTACTCTCTGCTTAGTCATATCAATCATTTGATCAGGAATGACCATATCTAATGGCTTCAGCGACTCTTGCAATGAGCCAACTGCTGAGACTGAGACGATATAGCTGACGCCTAAGGTCTTTAATGCATAGATATTGGCACGATAAGGCACCTCAGATGGGGTCAATCTGTGCCCTTGACCATGTCGCGTTAAGAATGCGACCGTTACGCCATCAAGTTCACCGAGTACAATATCATCGGATGGATCCCCATAGGGTGTCTCAACTTTAACGCTGCGCTTATTGGTTAAAGCCTGCATTTGATACAGACCGCTACCACCGATAATAGCGATATCAGCTGATTTGCGAATAGTTGTGGAGGTGCTATTGTTTAAAGGCTTTTCATTTGCGATTTGACTATCTATTACTGTGCTCATCTTAATTGGCTTCCATGTCGTTATGATTGTCGTCAGCATAGGTTATATTTTTTCAAAAATAAATCACTATTAATGAGAGGCTTATAGGTATAACACGAAAAAGTCGTTAGATATAATTTGTATTTGAAGTGAGTTGCGGTATGCTTACTAGGCTATTGATAAATTAAATTAACTTATAACCGAAGATAGTCTTAATCATCAAGGAAGAAACCAATGAAATTGACCAGTAAAACGTCTCTAATCATAGCAATGATTGCGTCTAGTTTAGCATTCACTGCGTGCTCAAAAACAGAAAATGAAACGGCGAGCGTTGATGATTCAGCGGTCACTGGCGAGTCAGAAACGGCTGCCCCAGCTGCTGATGATAAGCTTGAGACTAAGTTTGTCACCATAGCGACAGGGGGCGCGTCAGGCCCTTATAATATCATTGGTACATCGCTATCAGAGATTTATGCCAAGACCTTTGGGGTTAACTCAAAAACACAAACGACAGGCGCTTCAGTAGAAAACGTCAATCTACTGACCCAAGGCAAGGTTGATATGGTACTGGCGCTTAGTGATGTCGTCACTGATGCCGTTGAAGGTAAAAACAACTTCGATCAGCCAATAGCCAACATTCAACAGATTGCTGTGTTATATCCTAACGTGGTGCAAGTTGTCACTACCAAAAAATCTGGCATCAAAAATATTGAAGATTTGCGCGGTAAGCGTATTGCAGTAGGCGATCAAGGCTCTGGAACTGAAGTTAATGCTAGAACGTTATTAGAAGGGTTCGGTATCACTTATGATGATGTTGAAGTAGATTATCTAGGCTTTGCTGAAGCAGCAGATGGCATGAAAGCGGGTAAAATCGAAGCGGCATTCTTTAGTAGTGGTCTACCAAACTCGTCATTGATGGAGTTAGAGCAGGGCCTAGATTTGCAGCTGATAACCATCAATCAAGACAAGCTTAATGAAATCATTGCAACCAAACCTTACTTTAAAACTTTCGAGATTCCTGCAGGCACTTATGGTAATGATACAGCCATTCCAACTGCAGCGATTATGAATGCCTTATTAGTACGCTCGGATTTATCTGAAGCTGACGGTTATAAGTTGACCAAGGCTTTATTTGAAAACTTAGATGGTTTAAGAACAGCACACCAAGCGGCCACTGATATCAGTCTAGAGACTGCCAACACTGGCATGGTAGCACCGATTCATCCTGGAGCTAAAAAGTACTATGATGAGCAAGCAGCCAAATAAACGTTTATGGCTATTAACTAGCGCGGCACTGGTTGTTGCGCTAGTTTTTTTTGCGCCATGGGCCAGCTTATCACGTCAGCCTGTTATCGAAGTGCAAGTCGATGGAAGAACCTGTTATTTCACTGAACCTAATTTTCAGTTGCGCTGGATTCATTCTGTAGAAAAACAGTGGTGGGAGGAGCAGTATCAACGTGAAAACGATGGACTACTCCTGACCACTACTTATTTTGAAGCATTTGGCGCCGGCACCCCTTCTACTGAAGCGCTTGCGCCCATACAAAAACCTGGCTATTTGGGTTATCAAATCAATGAAAAACTGCCTAGCCTTAATTGGGTAGTGTCCAGGCTTACCAAGGGTGAGCTTGATTATGCTGACTATCGGCTTTTGATTCATGAGTGGGCGCCAGATTATTCTGAAGTAACTATTACGCCTAAGGCGTATAATTTAATTGATAGATTGAAAAAGGACTTTTGTCATGAACTCTCAAGTGACGGATCACGATAATGTGACAACGATGTCAGCCAACAATGCTGACCTGCCTATACATTCCAATACTCATGCTGATACCAATGTAGATGCTGAACTTGAAGCGCAAGCTCATAATCGAGCAATATTAGAAAAGTATGACCGAGAGTCAATCACCCGTAACATCACCCAAGGCCCAGTAAAATATTTTATCGCTGGGATTTGCATTTTATATTCTTTATTTCATTTGTATATCACCTTTAATCCCATGCCAGCATTATTACAACGCTCTGTGCATGTCGGTGTTGGATTTGCTTTAATATTTCTTATTTTTCCAGCCAGTAAAAGAAGCAGCCGCCAGCAGGTGGCTTGGTATGACTGGATTTGGTTTGCCCTGTCCTTATCTGGAATGGCCTATCTGATATACGAGTACCAAGATATTGTGACCTCGCGTGGTGGCATGGCCAATCAGGTTGATGTGATATTTTCTATTGTCACAGTGATTTGTGTGCTTGAAGGCAGTCGACGTATCACTGGTTGGATTTTGCCTATATTAGCGTCGATATTTTTGGCTTATCCGTTTGTCAGTCATCTAGACTTTATGCCTGATCGGCTGCTTACGCGCCCTTATGATATGGGTGATATCTTTGGTCAACTATTTTTAAAGACTGAAGGTCTCTATTCTGTCGCGATTGGAGCATCGGTTACTTTTATCTTTTTGTTTATTTTATTTGGCGCATTTTTAGCGCGCTCTGGCATGGGGCAGCTGTTTAATGACTTGGCACTAGCATTAGCTGGTGATAAAAAAGGCGGACCTGCAAAGGTTGCAGTCATCTCAAGTGGCTTTATGGGTAGTATCAACGGCTCAGCGTTATCGAACGTTGTCAGCACCGGAGCGTTTACCATCCCTTTAATGAAAAAGGTCGGTTATCATAAGGACTTTGCAGGTGCAGTAGAGGCGAGCGCTTCTGTGGGCGGGCAGATATTGCCACCTATTATGGGTGCCAGTGCTTTTATCATGGCGGAGACCACAGGGTTGCCCTATAGTACGATTGCTTTAGCAGCACTACTACCAGCGGTACTTTATTATTTGGGCGTCATTGCTCAAGTGCATTTTCGCGCCGGACGTCGCGACCTAAAAGGTATCGCCAAAGAGAGCTTACCGCAGGTAAAAGAGGTATTAAAAGCGCGCGGTCACATGCTATTACCGATTGTATTTTTGATATTTCTATTAATCAGAAACGTACCCGTAGGCTATGCCGCGGCTTATACCATTGGTTTTACGGTCGTGATTAGTATGCTACGCAAAGAGACCAGAATGGGGTTTTCTGACATTTTGGGTGCTTTAGAAGATGGTGCTCGTCAGTCGCTAGCCGTGATGGCAGCTTGTGCGGTGGTAGGTGTGATCATCGGGGTTGTGAGTTTGACCAGCTTTGGTACGGTGATGACCTCATCAATCGTGACGCTAGGAGCAGGGTCATTATTCCTAACCCTTATTTTAACGATGCTAGCATCGATGGTATTGGGCATGGGGCTACCGTCTATTCCAGCTTATATTATTACGGCAACGATGGCAGCACCAGCTTTAGCAGGGTTTGATATTCCGATTTTATCAGCGCATATGTTCGTATTCTATTTTGGTATTTTCGCTAATATTACACCGCCTGTGTGTCTGGCAGCCTTTGCCGGCGCTGGTATATCCGGTGGCGATCCGATGAAGACAGGCTTCTTATCGTTAAAGTTAGCATTGGCCGGATTTATCGTGCCATTTATGTTTATTTATAGCCCCACGATGCTGATGATAGACCCAACTGGTCTAGCGGTCACGGCGAAAGATTTTCCGCTACCGCCTATTCTTGACATAGTAACTGTCGTGTTGACTTCGGTCACAGGTGTTATCGCGCTAAGTGCGGCGCTGGAGGGTTATTTTAAAGGTGCTATGAATCCACTAACTCGTGGAATACTGACCATTGGCGCATTACTATTGATCTATCCTGAGCTTACGACAGGATTAATCGGCGGAGTAATAGTATTAATCGTGGCTGTATTTAATATAAAAACAGCTGATAAGCCAACGCCAACTCTAACCGTTTAAAGCGTTAGGTTTGAAGGTTTTAGAGATGTATTAAAGTCACAAAAAAGGGTGAATAACGATTATTTGTTATTCACCCTTTTTAGATTCTCAGCTAACTGTTTTTAGTTATGATTTTTAGGGTCTGTTAAACATTCAAATATTAGAATTGCCAGTACCACATTTGAATGTTTAACAGATCTTAAGCTCTAAACATAAATTGTAAACTCAGATTCTAAATATATAGCCACTAGCGTTTACTCACTCTTTTAAACATACCCTGAGCAAGCGCTTTAACGATCATTGCCTGACTTTGTACAAAGCCATTGTACTTGGGCAAATCATCGTCCATATCTTCAACGCGGCGGTTATAAAATAGATGCATAGTCGGTTCAGGCAATGCAGCTATATCATGGTAATTTGTTGTCGGTACTAATATGAGATTGCCACCCAACGCCATTTCTATACTGGGTTTGTTGCAGCGAGTACAAAGCCCGCGACTAATATTTGGCGGGAGTTTCCAACGGCGAAATTTGGTTCTAATGAGGTTTAAATTGCTGACATCGGACTTCATTAAAACCGTCACATCATTATAAGCTTGGCTAGTAAATTCTTGGCAAATAGTACAGTGGCAGATAAAACGACCAATGGGCTTATTGTTGACCGTATAAGTATTGCTATAACAGGAGCAAGAGCCTTCTTGTGGGGTAAATTCGCTGCTCATTAGTTAGTCCTTCATTAATAAGAGGGTAAGAGAGTTGTCATAATTTATTAATGCAAAATATAGCACTATCTTAGCGTACTAATGTAGTCGCTTTGAGTAGAGCACAATAAAAAAGGAGACCTTTTCGAGTCTCCTTTTTCTATAAATAACTGGCTTAATCAATCAGATACTAGCAGCCAAGCTTACCTTCTGCTGCCAATGCCTTTTTACTGCGAATAGGTGCTGGGCAATCTTCGCCGTAGTATTGACGATCGGCAAAGTAGCTTGAGCGTACCATCGGCCCTGCCCAAATGTTAAAGAAGCCAATCTTTTTGCCATAATCCATATAACGCTGGAACTCGTCTGGATGGACATAACGATCAACTGGCGCGTGGTTTTTACTAGGTTGTAGATACTGACCAACCGTAATCATATCCACGTTATGCGCTTTTAAATCATCAAGCAATGCATATATTTCTTCTTCAGTTTCACCAAGGCCAACCATAAAACCGCACTTGGTAGCGATATCAGGACGACGCTCTTTATACAGCTTGAGCAAATCTAATGAATGTTGATAGTCAGAGCCTGGGCGGAAGGCTTTGTACAGACGAGGCACAGTTTCGATATTGTGGTTAAACACATCTGGCGGTGTTTCCGTCAGCAAATCTAAAGCCACTTCCATGCGCCCACGGAAATCAGGTACTAGGATTTCAATTAAGCAGTTCGGGCTAAGCGCTCTTGATTCATTGAGTACTTCAACGAAATGCGCAGCACCGCCATCTTTTAGATCATCACGATCAACAGAGGTGATAACGGCATATTTCAACTGCAAGCCTAAAATGGTCTCAGCCGTATGGCGGGGTTCATCAGCGTCCAGCTCATTTGGACGACCATGTCCCACGTCGCAGAACGGGCAGCGACGGGTACAAATATCACCCATAATCATAAAGGTCGCCGTACCATCAGCGAAGCACTGCGGCAGGTTAGGGCAGGCAGCTTCTTCACAGACGGTATAGAGCTTTTGCTCACGCAAGGTGGCTTTGATACGGGCCACTTCAGCAGGCGACGACATCTTAACTCGAATCCAATCTGGCTTTTTCTTCGCCTCGACGGTCGGGATTACTTTAATTGGGATACGTGCAACTTTATCGTAGCCACGTAGCTTTTCGCCTTGGATGGCTTTTTTGGGTTTGACCTTAGCAGCAGGCACATGTGTTTGTACGGCAGTTGTCATAATTAAATTATCTCTTAACCCTTTGTAGTATAAGGGTTTATGGAATTATTAAAATGTTTTATGAGTTGAGATATTATAGCAGAGATTTAGGAGTTAATTTCCAAAGAATATTGTCTCACTGACCTAATCAAGACTACTACGATTGGTCTGATTACCATAGTTTTAAATATCTATGTCAATGTCCAACTCATTCAGTATTTCTATAGCAGCACGAAACGCTTCTTGGGTGGCAGGTGCACCGCAGTAAGGCAAACTGTGCATCAATACTTCTCGAATCTCAGCGACACTGGCACCGTTATTAATGGCACCTCGAATGTGTCCTTTTAGCTCAGTTGGGCTCTTTTGTGCAATTAAAAAGGCGATGGTGATTAATGAGCGATATTTGCGCGGTAATACCGAGTCATCTTGCCAAGTGCTGCCCCAAGCGTTTTCAATGATCCAGTCTTGCAATGGCTGGGTAAATCCAGTTGCGCTATCAAGCGAGCGTTTGACATGTGCCTCGCCCATTACTTCAGTACGAACCTTGAGACCGTTTTGATAATTAGCGTTGTGCTCCATATCCTTGTTTTCTATGTCGTGGTTTTCCATATCACTACCGTCCATGTCGTCATCCTTCATATTTATTTTATCAATTTAGTATTTGCTAATAAAAACTATTTTTTCAAGCGCTATTTTTCTAAGCTATCGTATTAAAATGATATTTTATGAAATAATATCTTACAAAAGAGTATCGCCGTCGCACAGTATTTGTTTAACCGTAAATCGAGCTGTGCTTGACAAGAGTTACAAACTGAGTACGGGTTCTATAAAGGCAGTCAATCATATTGTTGATGGTACTATTTATATAATAAATGTTCAATATGACCCCTTTATGGCTGCTTTATGAGCCTTTTAAAGGCTGAGCCATTAACATTTAGAGCGTTTTAAGCTATGATTGCACGGATAATTATTCCACCTAGTACATAGACGCAGGCTGTCATGCTGACTATCCACGTAATGTGCTAATACCCCCCAACTGACGAGGACGACTATTGTGTTAGAAGCTTATCGTAAACATGTCGAAGAACGTGCTGAGCTAGGAACGGTTCCGCTACCACTGAATGAAAAACAAGTAGCAGAGTTGGTTGAAATATTAAAAACCCCACCAGCAGGCGAAGACGCGTTCTTAATGAACCTGCTAGAAAACCGTATTCCTGCTGGCGTTGACCAAGCTGCTTACGTTAAAGCTGCATTTTTAGCTGCTATCCTTAAGGGTGAAGCATCATCACCACTTATCAGCAAGCAAAAAGCCGTTGAAATCCTAGGCACTATGCAAGGTGGCTACAACGTTCAGCCATTGGTTGCTGCACTAGACGACGCCGATGTTGCACAAGACGCAGCAGAAGCATTGAAAAAGACATTGCTCGTATTTGACGCGTTCAATGACGTCACTGAAAAAGCTGAAGCTGGCAACGACATCGCTAAAGAAGTCGTTCAATCTTGGGCTGACGCTGAATGGTTCTTGAACCGTGCTGCCGTACCAGAAAAGACCACTTACACGACGTTTAAAGTGACTGGCGAAACCAACACTGATGACTTGTCACCTGCGCAAGATGCGTGGAGCCGTCCTGATATCCCATTGCATTCATTAGCCATGCACAAAAACTCTCGCGACGGCATCACTGCTGACGAAGAGGGCGTTGTCGGTCCAATGAAGCAGATCGAAGCGTTAAAAGAAAAAGGCCATCCACTGGCTTATGTTGGTGACGTGGTTGGTACGGGTTCTAGCCGTAAGTCTGCGACGAACTCAGTATTGTGGCTCATGGGCGATGATATCCCTAACGTGCCAAACAAACGTGGCGGCGGTTTAGTATTAGGTAACAATATTGCACCTATCTTCTTTAACACTATGGAAGATTCTGGCGCATTACCAATCGAAAAAGTGGCTGTTGATAACCTAAACATGGGTGATGTATTTGACATCTATCCGTATGAAGGCAAAATCACTAAGCATGACTCTGACGAAGTACTGTCAACGTTCAAGCTAAACTCACCAACATTGCTTGATGAAGTTCGTGCTGGTGGCCGTATTCCACTAATCGTTGGTCGTGGTTTGACTAACCGTGCTCGTGAATACATGGGTCTTGGTCATTCAGATATCTTTGCCAAGCCAGAAGAGCCAGTTGATACGGGTAAAGGCTTTACCCTTGCGCAAAAAATGGTTGGTAAAGCTTGTGGCCTGCAAGGCGTACGTCCGGGTATGTACTGTGAGCCTAAAATGACGACTGTTGGCTCTCAGGATACCACTGGTCCGATGACCCGTGATGAGCTAAAAGATTTGGCATGTTTGGGCTTCCAAGCAGACTTAGTCATGCAGTCATTCTGTCACACTGCTGCTTATCCAAAGCCAGTTGACGTTGAGACTCAGCATACACTACCTGACTTCATCATGAACCGTGGCGGCGTCAGCTTACGCCCGGGCGATGGCATCATTCACTCGTGGTTGAACCGTATGCTACTTCCAGATACCGTTGGTACTGGTGGTGACTCGCATACTCGTTTCCCAATGGGTATCTCGTTCCCAGCTGGTTCTGGTCTAGTAGCATTCGCAGCAGCGACTGGTGTTATGCCACTTGATATGCCTGAGTCTGTCCGTGTCCGCTTCGTTGGCGAACGTCAGCCTGGTATCACGCTACGTGACTTAGTCCATGCGATTCCTTATCAAGCGATCAAAGAAGGTCTATTAACCGTTGATAAGAAAGGCAAAATCAACGAATTCAATGGTCGTATTCTTGAAATTGAAGGCTTAGAAGACCTAACCGCTGAGCAAGCGTTTGAGTTATCTGATGCGTCAGCTGAGCGTAGTGCCGCAGGTTGTACCATCACGCTATCTGAAGAGTCAGTAACTGAGTACCTAAATTCAAACATCACGCTACTTAAGTGGATGATCTCAGAAGGCTATGGCGATGCGCGTACTATTAGCCGTCGTATCGAGCAAATGCAAGAGTGGTTGGCTAATCCAAGCCTCATGCGTGCTGACGAAGATGCAGAATACGCCATCGATATGACTATCGACATGAGCACGATTAAAGAGCCGATCCTTTGCTGCCCGAACGATCCAGACGATGCAAAAACATTGGCTGACGTGGCTGGTGATACCATTGATGAAGTATTCATTGGTTCATGTATGACCAACATTGGTCATTTCCGTGCTGCGGGTAAACTGCTACAAGACGTACCAGCAGGTAGCCTCAAAACTCGTCTATGGATTGCGCCACCTACTAAGATGGATGCGCGTCAGTTGATGGAAGAAGGTTATTACAACATTTATGCTCAAGCCGGCGCTCGTACTGAGATGCCTGGTTGTTCACTATGTATGGGTAACCAAGCACGTATCGCACCGAACTCTACTGCGGTATCGACCTCAACCCGCAACTTCCCGAACCGTCTAGGTCAAGGCGCTGATGTTTACTTAGCTTCTGCAGAGCTTGCAGCAGTGGCAGCGGTACTTGGTAAATTGCCTACCAATGAAGAATATCAGCAGTATGCTGGTATGCTAAACAGCATGGGCGAAGAAGTGTATCAATACATGAACTTCGACCGTATGGAAGAGTACACTGAAGAAGCGGATAAAATTAACGTTGCTCAGTTGACCTAAGCTTTAAAATGAAATGTTTTTAAGTTTTACAGCTCTTATTTAAATAGTAACCCCGTATCGTCATGATGCGGGGTTTTTTGCTATAAGCACCGACTGGTTTCTCTCAGTATCTTAGGTATAATATAGGCGCAGGCGGAAACCGTGGCTCTGCACTTAATCTATTTTTTCTATCTCGGGACGGACCGATACTTTGATAGGCACTTTTTTGTTTACAATCAAGTGCTCTGGAGTTTTGGTTGATTACTTTATCCCCACTCAAACGTCGTATCGTCTATGTGATTATCTTTGAGATTATCGCAATCATTTCTTCTACCTTTGTACTGATGAAACTCAGTGGTGGCGATGCGGCAGAGTCCTTACCAGTTGCTGTGATGGTGTCATTGGCCGCTGTGATCTGGAACTTTATTTACAATACGGCCTTTGAGGCGTGGGAAAGTCGTAAGCAGGTGACCAAGCGCACGTTATGGATACGTAGTGCCCATGCCTTGGGATTTGAAGGCGGATTGGTTTTAATTTGCTTACCACTGTATATGATTTGGTATGATGTTGGTGTGACAAAAGCCTTTATAATGGAGGCAGCGTTATTGCTATTCTTCTTAGTTTATACCTTTGTTTTTACGTTAGGTTTTGACAAGATATTTACTTTACCATATCAACAGGAGTCAGCCTCCGCTTCTTAATGAGTAGCTAGATTTATCATAATGCTGCTGACCATTCTCTATATGACTTTACCTAAAATAAAAGGCTGCCATTTGGCAGCCTTTTTGATGATATTGCAAAAGCGAGCCTGACTAGTTTATTACTTACCTTGATAAACTGGTTTGCGCTTTTCAATGAACGCTGTAACCCCTTCAATGAAATCATCAGTTTTCGCCAGCATTGCTTGTTGTTGCACTTCCATATCGAGTGCCTCATTCAAGCCTGAGTAAGCATGAGTATTGAGCATATGTTTCATGCTAGACAAGGCTTTAGCTGGCAGAGCGCTCAGACGAGAGGCAAGCTTTAACACTGCGGCATCAAGATCTTCAGATGACACGACTTGGTTGACCAAGTTTAAGTCAGCCATGTCTTGTGCACTGATTTTATTGCCAAGCATTACAAGCTCAGTGGTTTTAGCAGGGCCAATTAACTGATTTAATAAATACACACCGCCAGCATCAGGTACGAGGCCGATATGTACAAAGGCTTGCACGAATTTCGCGTTATCTGCGGTGATACGAAAATCGCAAGTTAAGGCTAAGTTCATGCCTGCGCCTGCAACCGCGCCTTCTAATTTAGCAATAATTGGTTTATGGATTTTACGCAACTTTAAGCTGACTTCTCCAGCGCCTTCCACCATGCCTTTTAGTTTATTTGAAATGACTTCTTTGTCTATGCCTTCAGATAGCATCTCTTTAATGTCACCACCGCTTGAGAAATTGCCGCCTGCACCTTGTAAGACAATTACTCTAACTTTATCATCAGCTTCAGCCTGCTCAAGCGCTTCTAGTACACTGGTCTTTAATGGTGTGCTAAAGGCATTCAGACTTTTTGGGTCATTTAGAGTGATGGTGGCAATATGGTTTTCGCTGTGATACTCGACTAGAGATTGTGACATCTTGGATTTCCTTATTTTAAATGGCTGATTAACATTGATCGATAATGAATGAAAAGTGATCCGAATAAATGATTCAGTATTTGTTGCTAATTCTGCTTACTATAGCAGCTTGTCATGATTATAAAAGCAGGTTTTGTGGGCGCTTAAGCCATACTAATCTTGATAGTATTTCTGCATAGCTATAGACAGGAATTAATAGGTGGTGAGAAGTCTTTACGGGTTTAAAGCTGCTTACATTCATTATTAGAAACATTACTTGAAATAAATATCTTATGTCTTATGCTAAAGCATTCACGCTTGTACCAAAAAGTCATTCACAAGCGAGCTAATCGCTTTTTACTTATAAATAATTATCAGACAAGGAAGTTTCTATGCCTCATATTCAAATCAACAATGCGAATATTTATTACGAAGACAGTGCACCTAATGATCAGAGTAAACCCGTAATGGTGTTCGCTCATGGCCTACTGTGGAGTACACGAATGTATGATAAGCAGGTAGCACACTTTCAAGATGAGTATCGCTGCATCGCTTTTGATTTTCGCGGGCAGGGACAGTCGCAGATTACTAAGTCCGGCTATGATATGGACACTTTAGCCGATGATACTATCGCGCTACTTGATGCCCTTAACATTGATAGTTGCCATTTTGTAGGTTTATCGATGGGTGGATTTATCGGGCAACGTATCGCTATAAGTCGCCCGGAGCTGTTGTCTTCATTGATATTGTTAGAAACGTCATCTGATCCTGAAGATCCTAAGTCTGCACCGCAATATCGCAAATTGATTACAGCGATTCGTTGGCTAGGTATGAAGCGAGTCAGTAAAAAGGTTATGCCGATTATGTTTGGCAGTAGCTTCTTAGCAGACAAGTCACGCAAATCTGAATGCAAAGATTGGCTGGCACAGATACAAGGCAATAATAAGGTTGGTGTGTCCAAGGCCACGATGGGCATCATTGAGCGCAAGGGGACTTATGATCAGCTGGGAAGTATCACGACGCCGACATTGATAGTGGTCGGTGATGAAGATGCAGCGACGCCATATGCCAAGTCTGAGCGGATGCATTTTGCGATTAAAGGCTCCAAGCTTGCTGTCATTGAGCGAGCTGGTCATACTGCGACCGTGGAAGAGCCTGAGCAAGTAAATACAGTGATGAGTAATTTCCTAGAATGCTGTGTGTAAGATTTCAAAGTTTGAATAATAGAAAAGCCGCTATCATTGATTGAATAGCGGCTTTTTTATTAAAATTAATAGACGACTTTTACAACTGCATTTTTTATATAGTTAAAATAGGTACAGTGCTGCTGGTATTAGTTTCGCGCAGCCTCTGTCGGCGTAGGCACAGCACGCAAGGGAAATTAATACCAGCAGCCTGTGGCATAGAGCGTGCCAGTTTTATTTAGGATTGATTATAAGCGCGCTTTATAGTCACTATTACCATCGTTAATCGTACCAAACACTTCTGCACGATTGACCACTTCATGCGCCCAAGCACGGTGTGTGGCAGGCTCTAACATCGTATTATTATATTTAAATACAGCTTTCGCTTCACTATGGAGTATCGCTTGCGCCTCATCTAGCATACTAAGGGGCACGCAGTAAGCTTGTTGTACCAAAGCAATCTGACTTGGATGAATGACGGTTTTTCCGACCAAACCTAAGCTCACATCGCGAGTCAGCTCTTGCATAAATAGCGTTGGCTGGTCTAAATATTCAAAGACTGGCGCGCTTAGATAAAAACCATGCGGTACAAAACAGCCAAGTAACTGATAGGCAAGAGTACCAATCGGAGTATCGTAGACAATGCTGTCTTTCGGACGGCGCAAACGCAGCGCGGCAAACAGATCATTGCCACCGATACGTAGGGCAAAGACTGGCTGACTAAAGGCTTCTTTAAAGCCAATCGCTAACTCTTGATTATGATGCGGGTTGAATAGGGCTGCAGTCTCTAAGGTCGGCATCAATAACTGGTCAGTACTTACATTCTGACAGGCCATACGCCAATTGGATAAGCTATACATATCGACTTTAGGCATGACGAAGCCATCAATCAGATCAATGTGAGCAAAATCTGCTAGCTGCTGTAGCATGGCCGGATTACGTGGACGTACAAAGACCAATGGTCGCGTCGGCTGCTGGTTTTGCTGCTTTGATTGCTGCTCTGATTGAAGATTAGCTTGTCTGGTTGGCTCATTAATACTATTAACATGTGCCGACCACGTATGGAGCAGTACCTGCAAGCGCTCGAGTGCCAACTCAACATCACTATGGCTAACCGCGTCTTCTAAACAAATGATAATGCTATTAATCGTCGGTAATTTGTCACGCTTAATGACTTGCCAAATGTCTTGGCGAGTGGCTGGCATATAAAGGCTAGCACCAAGTTGATAAGGGTGATGGGTATGCGGCTTGATCATAGCATGACGCTCAGTGATCAGGTGTTCATAAGACTGAGTATAATTATAAAGGCTGGACGTTTTTTCTGACATAGTAGATGTTATCGTAAATAGTAGTGAATGATAGTGCAGGGACAAAAGCGCTGGACGCTTATCCTACTTATGGTTGGCTGTCTGTTGTGCGTTGCTTGATAAGAGTGATGGCTTGGTAGGGGAGTATTTTAGCACCTAACACAGTAATATTAATATCTCGCTGCGCACATAAATGTCGCAATAACACGGTATCGGGATGCTCGGCAGTAGCCAGTAGAATGCGCTCGGGATCGCGGCGTAATATGGCGCGTGTCGCCTCTGCAATCGTCGGCTTGATACGGTTACGATTGGTGATATTGTAGTCTGCAGCCAGCTTATCTATTAAATCAGCAGTCTGATAGCGCGGCTGCTTAAATGTTGGCAAACGTTGCAAAGGTATCGTTAATGCACGTCGTGCTGTATCAATATGATCGATAAACGCTAAGCTATGATCTGCCTCTATTAAATTATCATAAAAAACACTGCGATGTAGACCTGATTGCGGCTCAGTATAAAGACTACGTGAAATCAGTCCCGACACCGTGCTATTTAATAAACCTGATGGGATCAACCAGTCTTCTTCACTAGCAGCTAGCCATGCTACGCCCGCTGGATCAGCGAGTGTAAGTAGCGGGATGGCGTCTTTTCCTTGATGAAAAATATTGGCAAAATTGGGATGGCTAGGGTCACTAAAGACTTCTAAGCTATGAGCAAGCTCTTGATAAATAGCGCCTTTCCCCGTCCAGCCGTCGACGAATACGATAGGGCTGTCTGGGTAAGCGTGTAATATCATTTGTAAAGCGACTGGATCAAGGCCACGATCACGGATGATGCTAATACCGTAATGCACACTGGGCAGAGAGTAGTCGCTATCGGCATCGGCTAACGCACGCTGCAGCAATACTCCAACTGGCAAACCTGCTCGTACTAAGCTAACTAGTACTAGTGGGCGCTTAACATTAATGGTGCTTTCATTTAGAGGGTTTTGAAAAGTATGGTGTAGCGTATAAGCCAAGTTAGCGATATCCGTCGCGGTTCTATTTGTGCCTTGCTCTAATGCCTGCGCGTATAATTGCTCATGCATGGCTGTCGGTGCTTTCTCTAAGGTCAGCATGTCCGAATAATGGCGCTGCCCACTTTGGATCAGTGCTTCTTTTTGGCTGACTGGCACGTCTGTAACTGCGTCTTTATCGACGATACCGAGCAATACGGTTACATCGCTGGCAAGATAGCTGCCTGAGCCGTATTTTTCTAGTTTCTGAATATTAGGATTGGTCATAGGAGGTTTTTACTCGTATAAGCTGCTGTCGTTATTATAATTATTGATATTTAAGAGTTGTTAAGAGCCGAAAATCATTAAGAACTAAGATTGTCATGCAGCTGACCATGATTGGGCATACCGTACCAGTCTAGCAGTTGCAGAAAAGGTAAATCTGCCAGACTGTCACCAAAGCCAAAACTCGGACGCTGACTGTCTAAATGATGGTCTAATAAAAACTGTACCGCATGATGCTTATGAACCGCATGTGGCAGTATCGCGAGATTGTTGGCGTTGACGTGCACATAAAAATCCTGATCAAAATCACGTATTAATGTAGGTAGCTTTTTGGCTAGTTCGACTAACGCTTGATGGTCTTTTTGCGCATGTTTAATAGCTAGATAAATGGTCAGCTCTTCATTAACAGAACCATTATTAAAATTATCAATATGCGGTGTAAATACCAGCTGACTGTTATCGTTTCTACTGTGACCCGCGAATAATTGGCTCAGCTGGTTAAGTTTGTCTTGCAAAGGACTTAGCTGTTCATACATATGCTGTTGCCATGCGCTTAATAGTTCGCCATTAGCTGTCAAAATAATTGCACCATGGGTCAATACTTGCCAACTTTCAAAAGGCAGTTTTACACGTTTGATTTCACTACGATCACGCGCGGTAACTACTATTAACTCAGTGCTAGCAAGTAGCCAATTAAAAAACGTCGCTTGACGTTGGCTCATAAAGCTTAATGGTTCGGCTTGTTTATTTACCGTGGCACACACTAAGCTTTCAGATTCAGCCGTTGGCAAGTCCCATGCATCAATTTTGCGTTGGGTTTGAAATAGGGTATCGTCTAAATCCATTAAGGCGTAAGGTTTGGTAATGTTGGGGTCGCTCTTGAAGAATGGGGTGGTCATAAAAGTGTCCGTAGTAATAGATTTGAAAATCAAAGAATGGCTTAGAGGCTAAGTTAAATCTAAGAACCCACTATCAACACATTATCCAAACCTTGCCACAGGTCATCAACGCTATCGTTTGAGGTCTCCACACACAAGACAATCAAATCCCAATCGCTAGGCTCAACGTTATAAGCAAAGTTAGTCATACCAAGCCCATAATTGTCGCTAAAGCTCATCATCGTTTCAATTCCACCACCAAGTGCAATCGGTGATCGTGTCAAGGCGCTAAACTTCACTGTTTGAATATCGCTATGACTATTGTTCTGTGAGCCAGTATTTTGCTCAAGCCATTCCGCCAATAAAAACGGCAACCACACAAACTCATTACTACCCAATACCAAAATCCGCTCAGGTAATTGCTTTTTATCAAACTGTGCTTGCTCACTAAAACGCGTAAATGCAGTTTGAAACTTCTCCAGATAATTATCAAATCCATCTGTGCTATCTAGCGTTGGGAAGCGTCCCCAATTACCAGTGTTGCCTAATGGCTGACTGCCAGCCTCTGTCGTATCGACCGATGGCATGATAATAGGTTCAGGGTCGGGTGCATCCGTCCATTGCCATGCACCAGACAATAAATGATGACGATGAAAGTCTATATTAGGCAAACGAGTAGATATTGTATCGTCTGCATCAGCTGTACCCTGATTCTGATTTAGGGACCAATCAACCAAAGTGGTGAGATGTACTTGCTCTAATTGTGCGAGTCCAGCATTACGTAGGGCAGTCACGACATTGACGCAAGTATTGCCCGTTGAGGCTTCATCATCGACCATAATAAGCGTCTTGCTAGCAAGTAATTGCTCTTGGGTGACTTTATCAGAGCTTTGATAAATTAAATGTTGGCTGGCATGACTGTGGTCTTCGCTAAAAGTGGTCAACAAAGAGTCGCGGCTTTTGTCATTATTGCCACTATGTTGCGCATGACGCGTAGAGTTTAATAGTAGTGCATTCGGATAGCGCGTTTGTAGCGCTTGATGCACACCAGCAGATAGCCCAACGGCAGTCTCTGCCATACCAATGACCAAAATCGGCTCGGGTAAATCATTAGGTACTAAATTTGCCAAATCAGTAAAAGCACTGCGCATGGTACTAGGTGCGACTGGAATATGACGACCTAAGACTTTTGAGACGAATAGAAATGCGCGTTTGGGGTTTATACGTTGCGCAAAGCTCAATAGTTCTTCTAGTTGATAAGTCGCTTTACTACCTGAAGTATCGTTAAGTTGATAGGTGAGATCAAGATTACCTCGCGGTAAGTTAATAGTGGTGCTGTGTTGCTTATTTGACATTAATATTCCTTTGTACTTTTGATCTTGTATAGTTATAAATTCTATCAATTACAACAGCCATAACGTGCTGCGGCTTTGCTTGCTTAATTATAGTGTAGTCAGAGGTGTAGCTGTCATGAATGACCAACCAAACGAGTTGTCCGAAACGATTTAAGCGTTCGCTAATAGCGCAGATAATAACTGAAATTTCGTCATATAGCGCATATTTTATGAATAGTCACAAAAAGACTTGTAGTGACTCCCGACAGTAGGAAGCCTAAAGCAATATTCGTTGATCATGAATAACGTGATAGTTGGACTTTCACTAGACTGGGTAACAAGTCAGTTCAGCCATAGTTCAACTAGATTTATCCAACAAAAATTAAGTCAAATAAAAACGCTATTTAAGCTATGACCTTTAAACGAAAATCTCTCTCCTATTCTGACTTTAATCATGTATGTCACTATCTCAATGTCATTTATCGGATGATATCACCCTCTATCGGACGATATCGCGTTAAGACTTGCTAGTGTGTATACCTTGAGTAATAATGCTGACGAAATCCTTCTGAGAACTTAGTACTGTTATAGTTTCTCAATGATAAAGAAGGAAACAAAATTTATATTTTTAAACTTAGGATTTTTACCTTTGTTTTCTAGTTTACTTTTCGTTGTCATATAAGTAACCGTTAAGAAGAAATTATTTAAGATACTGATATTATTGATAATTTAGTGTATCTGACTGGTTTTATGTTGCCGATAAGTTATTTGTTTTTTGGACTTATGGAAATAAATAAACGACTGCTAATTAATAGGTAAAGAGCATAGAGTTGATATGTAAGAAGTATAGGTTTGTGGTCCAATAACGATTATGCGACAAAAATTCATCCAAAATATAAGTTACAATATTATCATTAATTACATATTGTAAATATTAAATAAATAGTATAATAAATTCGGGACGATTCTATAAATAATCGTATGCGGTTTATTTTAATTATCAGCTTTGTTTAAATAGCTTGGTATTAGAAAATTCTAGCTATATTTTCAGAAAAAGGAGTGGTCTTTGAAATTTTCTTGCGCATTGGAAACGTCGTCTGAACGCATTCGCCTAGTCAACGTTATTTCACCTCTTATTAAAGCAGGTTATCAACTAGTATCGCAGAAACAAGAACCATCAGAAAATGGTGGAAACATTATTTATGTGGTTGCCAGAAGTCAGGGATCGAAAACGCAAGCTGATTTAGTCGATGACTTATCTTCTATTGCCGGTTGTACATTGTTCAACCTAGAAATTTCTGAAGACGAAGAAACGGTAGCACCGAATAAAAAAGCGTTAGATGAGAAAGCTATTCTAGCGGCTATCGGAGCGCAGTATCCAAATATAGTTGATGTCGTCAAACAATATGAAGAAAGTTTGGCAAGTGATAAGCGTGCTGCTGCATTGCATGAATTGGGTCGCAAGGTCGGCGGCGGTATTTACCAACGCGACTATGCTCTTGGTAGCCCGTTAAAAAGATCGGCGGCGATTAGTCGAGAGCTTGTCCCAGCATTAAAAGACTTTTCTAAAGTGAAAGCAGGTGAGAACGTAATCACATTAATTAGATGTCCATTTTGTGGTCCATCAGATACCAATCATTCAGGTTGCCACTTTGTTGTAGGTTATATAGAAGGATTCTTGACGGCCAACCCTGCAGTAGGGAGAGCGAGCGTTGAGGAAACCAGTTGCGGATCTGGTAGTACCAATATTTGTGAATTTAGCATTAGATAGAAAGTAATCATTCATAGGAAATTAAATTCCTATGAACAATAAATAGTAAACGTATTAAGCACCTCGGTTCAACCAAACCAGCGTTGTCTTATGCTCAGTTTTTATTAAATATGAAGGGTAGAAAAATGATTGAAGTTCAATATGACATGCTTTTGGTGCTTGTTTCATACGCGATTGCAGTATTTGGTTCTTATGTTGGTTTAAACCTTGCTATTCGGGTTCCAGCTGCAAAACCAGGATCAGATCTATATTTTTGGGTAGCGCTATCTTCAATTGCTATTGGTGGCGCAATTTGGTCAATGCACTACATTGGTATGATGGCAGTCGATATGCAGATGCCTGTTACTTATAACATCGGTATGACAATTGTCTCTATGTTGCTTGCAATTGTGTTTGTTGCAGTTGGAATTATTATCGTAGGCCGTGGTACACCAAGCATTGCCAAATTGTTAGGCGGCGGTACACTAACGGGTCTTGGCGTTGCAGCGATGCATTACACTGGTATGGCTTCAATGCAGATGGATGCAACTATGTCGTACAACACGACACTTTTAATTGCCTCAATTGTTATTGCTATCGTAGCCGCTATTGCAGCACTGTGGTTGGCATTTAACCTACGTGGAAATCTACAACGTTTTGGTAGCGCGTTCATCATGGGTATAGCAGTTTGCGGTATGCACTATACTGGTATGGCGGCTATGGAAATGACTCATACAGGTGAAATGATGTCTATGGGTTATAATAATTCAAGCGCGTTTACTTCATCGCTTACTATCTTTGTAGGTTCGGTAATTGTACTGAGCTTGCTATGGGCCGCTGCTTCTTATAACGCACCTAAGAAAGCAACTCTAGTATTTGGCGAGTAACTATTATAGCTATATAATTATAAGCAATTATCACTCCTACAGCTGAGTGAAGAGAGCCATAAAAAAAGGTTTTTAGATTTATATCTA
>NZ_JBEFNI010000006.1:0-228833 GCF_051970275.1 Psychrobacter sp. ASPA161_9
AAGAAAGCGGGTTTTTTATGCGTTATAAATAAATTATTAGAGGGTTTTAAATATAAAACAAACTATTTAGGGCAGTACTCTATGGAAATTCATAAAGCATTCCTTACCATCAGGATCAGCACACCACTGCATTTGATTACCATCATGGTTCAAGTAAGCAATTAGTGCCTCGTCAGTCTGATCAATTTTATTACCTGAGCAATCTACTTCATTATTATCATA
Source organism: Psychrobacter sp. ASPA161_9 (assembly GCF_051970275.1). NCBI lineage: Bacteria > Pseudomonadati > Pseudomonadota > Gammaproteobacteria > Moraxellales > Moraxellaceae > Psychrobacter > Psychrobacter sp. ASPA161_9. The sequence goes on from NZ_JBEFNI010000006.1 coordinate 223, forward strand.
GACAGTTTTGATAGCAATAATAGGTAAACCTTCTTCACGATGCGTCACCAAATAGCGACCGTAAGTCCATTCTTTACCACTCACAGCCCACATCTCATTGTCTGAGCCAAAGTTATACAACTCTCGGCACTGAGTAGATTTTTTTGTTTTTACATTAGTGCTGGTCGCTGTATTGGGTGCGACCTTAAAGACACGGCGTTCACTTTGACCCAAAACACCATCTACTGCCCCAGCCGATACCTCAGGCTCGTTACTTTCTATATTTTGAATATTACCCGACGCTATTTGCTTCGCTGCAGCTTCTTTGGTCATGGTAACATCACTATCTAAATCTATCTCCCATTGACCAGCGATGGCAGGACTAATATGCGTTGTAATTACCGACTGACTAATAGGCTCGCTATTCGAAGGTAGTGAGGCTAAAACAGCTGCTAACGTAAATGAAGCAAACGAAATAGGTTCCATAATTAACCTTATACTTATAATAATGAGTTATGTACATACATTAGTGTAAGTCCTAGATACCAAACACACAAGTAACATTATGCTATAGGTAGTCGGATGTACAACCAATAAGTCATCCAATGACGTTTACATTAATATATCTATATATTGAAAAAGTAACAAAAAACACAGTTGTTATTTATAGTTGATGTTCATAGTTAATATTTATTAACCGTAAAAAATACCGCCATGTCCCTTTAAAAGATATGGCGGTACTTTAATTCAAGTCTAACTATTTAAACTTAAGCTGCCGTCATGCTTGGCGCTTGAGCAAATGCAGATAGTGCGCCTTTTAACATCGCCGATACCGTGCTGCTACAAGTGCCGATACCAGAGTAAACTGCTCCGTCAACATTAAGCTGAATATAAGCTGCCGCATTAGCATTGGTTTTGTTATCGCTGTTATTGTCATCATCGATACCATTACCACTATTATGCTGCGGATTGATAGCATGCTCAGCGTAATTGATAACGTGTATTGATTTACCAGTGTGCTGCGCAAGTCCGTCAATGAACGATGACAATGGACCATTACCTGTTCCATCAATCGTAATAGTATCGCTATTCATCTGTACTTGACCATTAAAGTAAACTTCACCGCCCTTATTATTGACACTATAGTCTAGTAACTCAAAGTTGCCTTGCTGCAAATATGTATCTTCAAAGGTCTGTAAGATTTCATCGTTCTGTAATTCACGGGCAGCAGCTTCAGCTTGCTTTTGTACCACACCGCTAAAGTCAATTTGCATCCAGCGCGGCAAGTTAAATCCATAGTTGCGTTGCAAGATATAAGCGACGCCGCCTTTACCAGACTGACTATTGATACGTACTACATCTTGGTAGCTACGACCAATATGTGCAGGATCAATGGGTAGATAAGCGACATCCCATACATTATCAGTTTGATCTTGATGCTTCTCATTATAATCGAGAGACTTCTTGATGGCGTCTTGATGCGAGCCACTAAAGGCGGTAAATACTAGCTCACCCACATACGGATGACGTGGATGTAGCGGTAAATTATTACACTCGCTAACCACCTGCACAATCTCACTCATATTACTAAAATCAAGATCAGGATCGATACCTTGGCTGAATAAGTTCATCGCCATGACCATGATATCCATGTTACCAGTACGCTCACCGTTACCAAGCAAGGTGCCTTCGATACGATCTGCACCAGCAAGTACACCAAGCTCCGCAGCAGCAACCGCACAGCCTCGGTCATTGTGGGTGTGTAGACTAATAATGACATGCTCACGCTGCGCAAGATTACGGCAGAAGTATTCAACCTGATCTGCAAAGACATTAGGCATAGACGCTTCAACGGTCGCTGGTAAGTTAAGAATAACTTCCTGACCGTTCTGCGGCTGCCAAACTTCACACACAGCATCACAGACTTCTACCGCATATTCAGTTTCAGTTTGGCTAAAGCTTTCAGGTGAATACTGGAATACCCATTCTGTCTCTGGATATTTTGCCGCATACTGCTGTAATAGCTTGGCACCAGTAATCGCAATTTCTTTAATCTCAGACTTATCTTTACCATAAACCTTTTCACGCTGTATGCGGCAAGTTGAGTTATAGACATGGACAATGGCTCGCTTTGCGCCTTTTAATGATTCAAAGGTACGTGCAATCAAATGCTCACGCGCTTGTACCAATACCTGCAACGTCACATCTTCAGGTACATGGTTTTCTTCAATAAGTTTACGAGCAAAATCAAATTCAACCTGAGCGGCTGATGGGAAACCAATCTCAATCTCTTTAAAACCCACCTCAACTAAGGTTTTGAAAAAGCGCATTTTTTGTTCAATAGTCATCGGATCAATCAGAGCTTGATTGCCATCACGTAGATCAACACTCGCCCATATTGGCGATGTTTCAATAGTTTTACTTGGCCATGTTCGATCTGACAATGAAGGTGCAAACGCAAATGGACGATATTTACGGAAATCGAAAGCAGCGTTTTTGGGCGTAATCTTTGCAGTACGTGTGGTCGCATTGCGGGTGGCTTGGTCAGACATAATCAATCCTTTTAGACGATATGATGAGCTAGATATATATCTAACTAAATGGCGTTATCATAAGAGATAATAGTTATGTCATTATAATAGCAAAGATTTTGAAGTGAAAAGCAGCTTTATTAAACAATTTTATAATCATAATTAGTGATTATCGCTAATTTTATAGATATAATCAGTGCAAACCACTAATGCTAGGTAAAAACGATGACTGATAGCCGCTTTGCCCATCAAATTACACATACTATTGACGATATTGACAAGCGTCTTTTACGTCTATTACAGACTGACGCACGGATGAGCATTACTGAGCTGGCTGAAAACGTTAACCTATCAGCTACTCCCTGCGCACGCCGTATCAAACGTCTAGAAGACGCAGGCATTATCACTGGTTATCATACTCAGACAGACGCAGAAAAGCTTGGCTATCCGCTCGCTATATTTATCGCTATTAGTATGGATCGCCACACAGCTGAGCGTTTTGAGCAGTTTGAAAAAAAGGTGCAAAGCTTCGATGAGGTTATCAGTTGCAGCATCGTTACAGGCCGTTCTGAAGACTACTTAATTAAAGTACGAGTACGTGATATGGCACACTATGAGGAGTTTTTATTACATCGGCTAAATCGTATTGAAGGCGTTGCACAAGTACATACTAGCTTTGAGTTACGAGAAGTTTTTAGCCGCAGCATTGTCTAAAAAACTACTTTTAAGAATAACTATTACGCTGCCGACTAAATAGAATTATTAGAAAAAGTCCAACCAATAGCCCGATAGCAGCGACCAATAGGCCAGCATTAAAATTATCATCCTGCCCTGCTAATGCGACCGTCACTAATGGTCCAATAAACTGACCTAGCGCATAGGCCAAAGTTGCTAATCCTATCAGCAAATTAGAGTAGGCTGGATTGATATTTTTGATAATATTCAAGGTCATTGAAACCATACCAACAAAGGTTAATCCTAAAATTACCGCATTCGCGTATAAGCCAAATGCACCCTTGGACCATAAAGGTAAAAGCATCCCAAATGCTTGTAATAAGGTTAAACCCATCAAGGTTTTGGTCTCACCAATACGTTTAGCAAGCGCGCCCCACAGAGGATTGGACAGCATCGCAAAAATACCAACCAGCAACCAAATAAGCAGCCCAGCATAACTTTGGGTTGTAAGCCGCTGTGCTGCCATTACTGGCAAAAAGGTCGCTGATGTAATATAACCAAAACCTGCCAGCACATAGCTTGCTGACAACAGCATAATTGCTTTGGTATGTCCGGTGACTGCCTCGTATAATGAACGTTTAAAATTAATATAGGTTTGGCGTATAGATCGGTGCGCAGCATTGGACGATGAGTTTGCCAGCCGTGTCTCGCCAGATGCAGTTGTATTTGTATCTGCATTTATTGGTCGTATGCCATAGAGTAGCCAGAGCAGTGGCAAGCTACTCACGCCTGCTACCAGCCAGATAATATCGAAATGATAGCCGAGTATTAATAACCACCAAGTTAATACAGCTGAGAGGCTAATACCTACTCCTATCCCCGCATAATGTAATGCCGAAAGCACAGAGCGACGCTCAACGCTGAAGCTTTGAATCACCAATGATGAGCTCAAAATCATCGCCACCCCACTCGCGATACCTGCTAGCAAACGAATGACATACCATAAGTTTAATGACATATCCGGCACGACGAGCAGCATAGTCGTAAACACACTAACAATCGTCCATAGCATGAGCATTTGCCACGTGAGTCGCTGCGGAACAAACATGGCAATAAGCGCACCGATAAAGTAGCCAATATAATTAACTGAAGCTAGCCATCCAGCAATGGCCGTCGATAACGACAACTGAATCATGATATCAGGCAAGGTAGCCGTAAATAAAAAGCGCCCATAACCCATCACCACCGCTAGACAATAAAGACCTGTCCAAGCGATGGTAATTTCATTGGTAATAATAGGAAGAATGCGGCTTTTGAGAGCAGTCATCATGACAGAGCCAATTTGTGGTAATGGGCACACAATCCTTTGTGTTAAAAATCTACAGATAATACTTAAAATCGGAAATACACTATAAAAACCGAATAAAAGCTACTCAAAAACTACGAAACGTTAAGTGCGGGCGTTGAAGTTTGCTCTGTATCGGTCTGCCCTAATATCTGTACCCGTTGGTCGCTAAACATATCCATATCAGGGGCTAAAGTACGCATAAACCGATCAAAATATAACAGCTGCTTGGTCAGTAAAGCGAAATCACGTGGGAAATGAATACCATGACGTTTACCCACTTCAACGATTTCAAGCATCATTTGATTCAGCTCATCAGCCTGCTCTTTACTGTTAAAAGGCACACCGCTTGTAAACGTAATATCTTCTGCCATGATGGTTTTCATCATGCGTTGTAAATCATTTGCTAAATCAAGCTCATCGACATTACTACGACCACGGGTCATCTCCATATCGATCATATGCTGTGCCATTGCTTGATAGTTATTATCTTGCAAGGCCTGCATCATGCCCATACAGGCACGCCAACTTTCGGCCTTTAGTTTGCCCACAATACCGAAATCCAAAAAGCCAATTCGGCCATCGGTTAAGAGCATTAAGTTGCCTGCATGCAGGTCAGCGTGGAAACTATTGCAGAACATAAGGCTTGCAAACCACGTATTCAACGTATCTGCCATCACTTGGGCTGGGTCATCACAATACTGGCGCATTGCCGTCTCATCAATCATGGAGACGCCATGTAACCGACTCATAGTCAGCACGCGCTTAGTAGTCAGCTCATCATAGACTTGCGGCGCAACCACCTTGGTATTCCCTGATACAGCCAAAAACTGCTGAAAATCACGAATATTTTGGGCTTCAGCAATAAAGTCGGTCTCAGCAAGCATGCGCAAACGAATCTCATCGATAATCGGTGCGATACTAGCAAACCTCATTGAAGGCATTAGCAGCTCAATCAGTTTGGTGACCCCATGCAACACTCCCAAATCGGTTTGCATGATGGTTTCGACTTCAGGCTTTTGCACCTTTAATACCACTTCATCACCATTATGCAAACGCGCGGCATGCACTTGGGCGATGGAGGCTGATGCTAATGGTTTTTCGTCAATAAATGTAAACTTATCAGCCAGCGTTTGCCCATCGACTGCCAGCTCAGCCGTCAATACCTGCTTGATGTAAGCGTAGGATAATGGGGTCGTTTGATCCAAACAATCTTGAAACGCTTCTACATATTCACGCGGGAATAAAGATGGCGTACTGGCTATAAACTGGCCGATTTTAATATAAGTAGTACCAAGCTGCTCAAAGGTATCCTTTAATAATCTTGCATCAGGCTTCTCGCCTTTTGCGACTCTTAGCGCAGATAAGCCAGCGACACTGACCGTCTGACGCATACGGTTAACCACATTGAACGAATGCTTTAGTAAATGAGGGCGATGAATTTTCATAAGAAACAACTATGGTAATAAAAAGAAGGGATAAGAATAAGTAAAGTAAAATATGAACGAGTTGAACGCTTGCTAATGGTCTGCTTAAAAATCATTGGGAAAAATTGGCACAAACCGGACAATGAACATCTTGTCGGTAGCCCATCAACCGTTGCTGCATCTGGCTACCATCCCATATTAGCAGTTTGTTTGTCAGTGGATTTTTGGTTAATCCCAAATACTGCAACGCAGCATTGGCCTGCAAATTACCCATGATGGCTGTCGTGCTGGCGAGCACCCCTGAATTGGCACAGGTACGTTCATCAGCCTCTGCATCAACTGCTACTGAGCCAAACACGCAATGATAGCAGCCTGTATTAAGATGCGGCTCATACAACGCTAATTGTCCCTGCATGGCTATCGCTGAGGCAGATAATAAAGGGATCTGGTAGCGCACACTAATGCGATTAATGATGTCACGCGTCGCAAAGTTATCGGTACAATCTAATAAAAGATCAGGCTTACCTGTCGCCATATCAAGAAAATCATAAGCATTGTCTTCACTCAGCCGTGCAACCGTACCACGAGCAGTTATTAAAGGATTAATCCTCTCTAACATCTCGGCAGCGGTCAACGCCTTGGGCTTACCGATATCTTCAGGTAAGAATAGCGTTTGCCGCTGTAAATTGCTTGCCTCAATCTCATCATCATCAATCAGATGAATTTGCCCAAGTCCTGCACGTACTAAGGTCTCAGAAGCCGGACAACCTAAGCCGCCTGCGCCTATCATGACCACTCGCGATACTTTTAAACGTAGCTGCGCATCGATATCCCAGCCCTCGAGCAATACCTGCCGCGCATAACGCATCAACTCATCATCTGATAGCGCAACTGTCTCTGCTGAATAAGTCATATTTATCACCAAAATTATTACTTAGATTACCGCATAAAAAATACAATTATCAAAGCTGCCCCAACGTAACCCGATCATTGCCGCCAAAATCCTGCACCGTTTGTACCGCTGTAAAGTCATTATCTGACAATATTTGACGTACTGCTTCACCTTGATCAAAACCATGTTCAATCGCCAACAGTCCACCTATACGTAAATATTGCGGTGCTTGCTGGACAATATGTTCTATATCGGCCAATCCATGATTAGGTGCACTCAAAGCACTAATAGGCTCAGCCTGCAAACAAGTTAAATGCTCGTCCGACTCATCAATATAAGGCGGATTTGAGACAATCACATCGAATAAACTCTCGTCCTGAGTAGACAGCTCGTCATACCAGCTGCTTTGTACAAACTCAATATTGGCGACATCATTGATAACGCCATTATGTTTAGCAACTTTCAACGCTTCTAGCGATAAATCAACTGCTACCGTTTGCCAATTACCATGTTTCGATTTGTGTTTTAACTCATGTGCCAAGCTAATGGCAATACATCCTGATCCAGTACCCAAATCTAACAAGCGCTTTGGTTTATTATCATCACCTACATTTTTTAGCTGAGAATGTATCCAATTTAAAACTTGTTCGACCAAAATTTCAGTGTCAGGTCTAGGAATTAACGTATGCTCATTGACGGTAAAGTTGAGCGACCAAAACTCTTGCTGTCCCGTTAAATAAGCGAGCGGTGTACCTGTTTGCATCTGAACCACACCTGCATAGAACTGCTCATACTCAGACTCAGTCAGCTCATAGCTTTCATCAGTGATTAAGAATATGGCAGGCTTATCCAACACATGTAGTAGCCAGTCTGTTATCCAAAACTTAGGCATCTCATTTACTGAAACCCCAGCTGCCGCTACATTTTCCATTGGTTGATGGCTTTGCCGCTTGATTTGCTTTACTGTCATGTTCTGTACTTTAGGTAGTATCATTACTGACTCTTAAAAATCGTTTATTTGCTTATCTCAGGCTTAATCGGTAGCCCGTGGTGGCTCATTGGTATTTGTCAAATTAGGGTTCGCCTTCGTTAGTATCGGTTTACCATTATTATCACCATCATTATTAGTGTCATCGTCGCCATAAATGTCGTCATTATCACCAATGACAATATGCTTATCGACAAAATAAATTAATGCCAAAATAGGAATACCAATAGCGAAGGTAAAGATAAAGAAGAACGGATAACTGGTGCTATCAACGATGGTACCAGAATAACCACCCAGTACCTTTGGCAATAAGGTCATGAGTGATGAAAATATCGCATACTGTACAGCGGTAAAGCGAATAGAGGTCAGTGCAGACAAGAAAGCAATGAATACAGCACTAGCAAGACCTGCAGCAAGGTTATCAAAGATCACAGCTAGATACATGTAAGGCATGCTACCTGGATGATATGTCAACAATACGAACAACAAGTTGGTGGTACAAGCCAATATTGCCCCGACCATCATTGCCTGCATCATACGCAGTTTTTGTGCCAATAACCCACCTAAAAAGCCGCCAGCAATCACCATAATGACGCCGACCAATTTGACAGCATTTGCAATATCAGTCTTAGTAAAACCCATATCCTGATAGAAAACGTTGGAAATCACACCTGCGACAATGTCTGAAATACGATATAAACCAATAAGTGCTAGGAGCAATAATGCTTTTTTGCCATAACGACGGAAAAAGTCAGCAATAGGCTCAACCCAAGTTGTTTTGGCGACTTCTGCTTCTACAAGATTGACCTTCACTAACCCATAACCAATAATCAAGGCAACTATTAAGCTCAATACCATACGTACTAATTCATACAGAAACCCTAAAAGTGCACTTTCTGTTTCGGGCAATAACGATCCCAAATTAGCAAATATGAATACAAAGCCTACGACCGATAATGCAAATACCAATACTAAACGCGAATAGTCCGAGGTTTTACGTTCAACACGCACCTGATTACTGACTGGTTCATGAATGATCAAAGTGGTCGCTACACCAATTCCCATAACCCCTGCCATGACCCAGTAAGTATTACGCCACGCCTCATAACTATAAAACGTTTCAGTTGAGCCAAAATAATCTGCTAAATATAGCGCGCCTGCCCCTGCGACAATCATCCCTAAACGATAACCAGCCGTATACATCGCCGATAACACTGACTGGAGGCTTGGTGGCGCAAGCTCAATACGGTATGCATCAATGACAATATCTTGGGTAGCAGAAGAAAAACCAAGCAATACTGCGCCAATTGCCATATAAACAAGGCTGCCTTCATTGGTTGGGTTGACACTAGCCATGAGGCAAATCGCCAAAATAATCATCAACTGAGCGACTAATATCCAGCTACGACGTCGACCTAGTAGTTTGGTTAATATGGGAAGTGGTACTGCATCGACTAATGGCGCCCAAATAAATTTGAACGAATAACCAAGCGCTGCCCAACTAAACATCGTTACTACGCCGCGATCAATACCTGCCTCACGCAACCATAATGAAAGACTTGAAAATATAAGCAAAATGGGAATACCAGCAACAAACCCTAAGAACAGCATGATAATAGCGCGCCGGTCGAGATAGGCTTTGGCCGCGTCTCCCCATGACTTTTTGGCGACTGGAGGATTTGGGGGCACAGGTTGGACAGCAGACATAACAACTCACCAAAACTTGAGACAAAGAACACAACTATGCACAACTTTTATCAATCGTTAGCAGCAATAATTGATACTAAAAATCGATAAAAGTTGCTTAGAGTTGCATAAAGAAAGCCACACTTGCAGCAAAATTGAATTATGGTACTTCAGAACGCCTACCTTGACTAGACATTCTAACGATATTTTTGCATTAAAACGCTTGAGACCTATCTCAACAACCATATGTCAATTTACATAGTAAATCTATGTAGCATTAGCTTGCAGAAATATTAATTTATAGCTATTTATTACACAATTTTTCATTACTATCATTAAGGATTAATGTAACGTTATAGCTTTCTACCGCAATATAATAAAAATACAGCAGTAGAATGAAAAAAAATAAACCTAAAATTTTTTATGACGATTGAATTACGATGAGTTATATAAAACTTATAATTCTTATATATGAGTTTTATAAATAAACAGTCTTTATATATGCTTTATGTATGACCGATAATTATCGTAATTAGCCAGTTATCTTATTTACCACAAGAGCCTAGGAGTTATACGATGTCCAACTCGACCCCAACTGACAAAAATGCACCACTAGAAACTGGACGTTGCCCAGTTGAACACGGTAGTGACGATGCTCACAATAATGTCGCAACTAACACGACCTACGATCAAGGCGATGATAAAGGTCCAACTATCCATAGTGAAAACGTAGACCAATCACATGCACCGCAACGTCCTAGCATGGGCGGCTGCCCTGTCATGCATCAAGCGCACACCACCACTGCTTCTGCAGCAACCGACTGGTGGCCGAATAGCTTGAATTTAGATATTTTACATCAGCAAGACCAAAAAACTAATCCAATGGGTGCTGACTTTGACTATGCTGAAGCATTTAAACAGTTAGATTTAGAAGCCGTCAAACAAGATTTGAAAGCTTTGATGACTGAATCACAAGAATGGTGGCCAGCAGATTGGGGTCATTATGGTGGTCTGATGATTCGTATGGCTTGGCATTCGGCTGGTACTTATCGTAGTGCTGATGGTCGTGGCGGGTCTAATACAGGCAATCAACGCTTTGCACCACTGAACAGCTGGCCTGACAATGTTAACTTAGACAAAGCACGTCGCCTATTATGGCCTATCAAGAAAAAGTATGGCAATAAACTATCATGGGCTGATTTGATGATTTTGGCTGGTAACATGGCCTATGAGTCTATGGGATTTAAAACCTTAGGTTTCGCTGGTGGTCGCGCTGACATTTGGCATCCAGAAAAAGATATTTACTGGGGCTCTGAGCGTGAATGGCTTGCTGCAACTGAAAATCGCTACGAGAGTGACCAAGAGCGTACATCACTAGAAAACCCACTCGCAGCGGTACAAATGGGTTTGATCTATGTCAATCCTGAAGGGGTCGATGGCAACCCTGATCCACTAAAAACAGCTCAAGATATGCGCACAACCTTCGCCCGTATGTCGATGAATGACGAAGAAACGGTAGCATTGACTGCTGGTGGTCATACCGTTGGTAAGTGTCATGGTAATGGCGATGCAACGATACTAGAAGATGAGCCAGAAGCTGCGGATATGGCTGAACAAGGCTTAGGCTGGCATAATCCTAAAGGTAAAGGCAATGCAGGCGATACGGTTTCGAGTGGTATTGAAGGCGCATGGACTACCAACCCAACCCAATGGGATCATGGTTATTTTGAGCTACTCTTAGGTCATAACTGGGAATTAACCAAAAGCCCAGCAGGCGCATGGCAATGGGAGCCTACCGATATTCGTGAAGAAGATCGCCCATTAGATGCGCATGACCCAAGTGTACGCCGTAATCCGATCATGACCGATGCTGATATGGCACTGAAAAAAGACCCTATCTATCGTGAGATTTCAGAAAAATTCCATCAAAATCCAGAGTACTTCGATGAAGTATTTGCTAAGGCTTGGTTTAAACTGACGCATCGTGACTTAGGACCAAAAGCTCGCTACTTAGGGTCAGATGTGCCAAGCGAAGACTTTGTATGGCAAGATCCTATTCCCACAGGCAATACTGAATTGACGATTGATGATATGGCGACTTTAAAATCGCAAATATTAGACAGCGATTTGAGCCGCCGAGAGTTGATTATCACTGCTTGGGATAGCGCTCGTACTTTCCGTGTCTCAGACTATCGCGGCGGTGCTAACGGTGCGCGCATTCGTCTTGCGCCGCAAAAAGACTGGATCGGTAATGAGCCAGCACAACTACAACGCGTGCTTGAAACATTGACACGTATTCAAGCTGAGTTTGAAAAAGATGTTAGCTTAGCTGACCTCATTGTTCTAGCTGGTAATGCTGCGATTGAACAGGCTGCAGTTGATGCTGGCGTAGATATTAATGTGCCATTTAAAGCAGGACGCGGTGATGCTGAAGAAGCAATGACCGATACTGAATCTTTCGCAGATTTAGAGCCATTGCACGACGGTTATCGTAATTGGGTACAAGGCAACTATGCCGTAGCGCCTGAAGAAATGCTGCTTGATCGCACTCAATTAATGGGATTAACTGCTCCTGAGATGGTGGTATTAATCGGTGGTATGCGTGTTTTAGATACCAACCATGGTCAGAGTCAACAGGGCGTTTTTACTAAGAGACCTGGTGTGCTTACTAATGATTTCTTTGTTAATCTAACTGATATGAACTATACGTGGCATCCAGTCAAGACAAGCAACGATACACCTCATACCTCTAATCTTTATGAAGTACGCGAGCGTGGTACCGGAAAAACAAAATGGCAAGCAAGCCGTGTAGATTTGGTGTTTGGTTCAAACTCAATACTACGTGCTTATGCTGAGCTATATGCGCAAGACGATAATTTAGAAAAATTCGTCAATGATTTCGTCCGCGCTTGGAGCAAGGTCATGAACGCGGATCGTTTTGATATCGCATAAGGATTTTGTTTATCTAGATTAATCGCAATTATTAGATATAGAATAAAATTTTTCTAACACTAACGTAATAACCCTTATTTCACAAACAGCTACCTTCTAGAAGATAGCTGTTTTTTTGTTTATGATATTGGTCTCATTTAGGCTCATTGCTTCACATCGTACAAAGCAACCCCTCTATATTCCTAATTATTATAAATTGATAGCTATTTATTATATACAAGAATAATAGATTTGATTTACACTGGTCGCTTACTGCATATTTATACGTTTTTATTTTTATATACAGACAGGGTTTGTATATTTATACAATAGGATTAAGTTATGGCAATCGACGTAGTGGTCAATCAGCGGCATCTACAAATCCAACTCAAACAGTTGGAGACGGTATGGCATACGGTGATTAATGGCTATAACCTAAGTCAAGCAGCGACGGTATTGCATACCAGTCAGTCAAGCTTATCAAAGCATATTGCTGCACTTGAGAACCAACTCAAAACCGAAGTGTTCGTCCGTCAAGGCAAACGCTTAACTGGTCTTACGACCATGGGCACCGCGCTGATGCCGCATATTGAGTCTATCTTTGCTGAAATTCGTACGATTGAGAACCTTAGTCTTGATTTTAATAATCCAAATATTGGTACGTTAACGATTGCCACCACTCATACGCAAGCACGTTATGTATTGCCACAAGTGGTTAAAGAATTTAAAGAGCGTTTTCCTAAAGTTAATTTAATCCTGCAACAGGCTGACCCTGAGACTATCGCGCAGATGGTTATTCGTGGGCAGGCTGATATCGGTATTGCAACCGAGTCGTTGCTCCATAACAATTATCTACGTTGTTATCGCTATTACGATTGGACGCACCGTATTATTGTACCGAGTGATCATGAGCTTGCCGGACAAGAATCCATCGACCTACCTACTCTCGCTAGCTATCCGATAGTAACCTATCACGGGGGTTTTACGGGACGCAGCGCTATTGATAAAACCTTTGAGGCTGCAGGGTTAGAACCTGACATTGTATTAGCAGCGCTCGATGCTGATGTGATAAGTACCTACGTCGGCTTAGGATTGGGTATTGGAATTATCGCAGAGATGGCGTTTGAACCAAGCCATTATCAAAACCTTGTCGCCATTCCAGTGGATCATTTTGGACGCTTTACCAGCTGGATGGCGGTACGTGATGATGCAGAAATTCGCCAATATGGCCGTGCTTTTATGGAGCTGTGTCAAAAGCAGTTTAGCCAGTAGCTTTTTAAATAGTAACTACTATAAGCATAGCTAATTAACACTTGTGTTTATAAAAATTCAACGGCATCGTTATCAATAGATAGCGGTGCCGTTTGCTTTTCATACTGCTATTTTTGCTAAAAGTCTACATTGTATCTTGTACGCTTATCACATTATTAAGATTTGTTATCACCTTGAGTCTTGACCTTTATATTCAATATAACCGCCCCATCATACTAACTATTGAACAATCAGTAAGCAGTAACGTCAAACTAGTACCTTCTATAACTATAATTTAGGGCCTGTTGAACATTCAAATGTGGAACTGGCAGTGGCTAAAACTGCCTCAAACGGTGTTGTAAACCTAGCTAACTAAGGTCTAGACATTATCGTCGGTTTGGGTTTACGCCTAGTTTGGTACGATTTTAGCTATCAGCAGTCTTAATATTTGAATGTTCAACAGACCCAATACAAATATAATAATGTCGTTGAGATGCGGCACCATAAAAAAATAGGTGATTTATGAGTAACACAATTCCTTTATCCTTTTTAGACTTAGCTCCAGTTCCTGAAGGCAAATCCATCGCTGAAGGTATCGCCCAGACCGTTGAGACCGCACAACAAGCAGAAGAAGCCGGCTTCAACCGTTATTGGATGGCTGAGCACCACAATATGCCCGGTATCGCTAGTGCAGCGACCTCGGTGCTACTATCGCATATTGGTAGTCAAACCAAGCGCATACGTATTGGTGCAGGCGGTGTTATGCTCCCTAATCATGCCCCAATTGTCATTGCTGAGCAATTCGGAACACTTCAGGCGCTGTATGGCGACCGTATTGATTTAGGTTTGGGCCGCGCCCCTGGTACTGATGGTGCGACTTTTCAGGCTCTACGTCGGCAAATGAAAGATGCTGAGCGCTTTCCGCAAGATGTACAAGAACTAATGTACTTCTTGGGTGATGGCACAGATAATAGTCCTGTACAGGCATTCCCTGGGGCCAAATCAAACGTTCCTATTTGGATTTTAGGCTCATCGTTATTTGGTGCTACCCTAGCTGCGCATCTAGGACTACCTTATGTGTTTGCTTCTCATTTTGCACCGCAAATGCTCAATCAGGCTATTACGACGTATCGTGAACAATTCCAGCCTTCGGCCAATTTAGATAAGCCTTATGTCATGGTAGCAGCGAATTTACTACTTGCTGATGACGATGCGACCGCACATTATCACTTTACCTCAGCGCAGCAGAGTTTTGTGCGCTTGCGCCGCGGTGAAACGGGTCAAATGCCAAAACCGACTCATGATATGGATAGCATCTGGAGTCCAGCAGAAAAGATGATGGTAGACAGTGCGCTATCGATATCGTTCATTGGCTCTGTTGAGACCGTTAAACCGAAGCTTGCTGAGTTCCTTGCGAAATGTGAGCCGGATGAGCTGATTGTAACGGCAAACGTTTATGACCAAGCAGCGCGTTTACGTTCACTTGAACTTACACCTGAGCTAAATTTGTTTACTTTACAACAAGATAAGACGCTTGCATAATTAATGATGAACTCTAATGAGATTGCGGTCATGGAATCATCTACTTTTATCGGTTCATCAATATTTTTATACATTGTCGCATTTATCGCAGTGATGGTACTGGGTGGTTATCTGACGTATCATACTACTGCAAAACGGAAACGGCAGCTAAAAGATAAGCGCGATAGAGATAACCTAAATTAATGTACTTTAAATTAATGTTAAAAAAGCTACCTTCTCTTATTTGAAAAGGTGGCTTTTTTACGGTTCTAATAATTATAATAAATAACAAAGTACAAAGCGTTTTTAAATAGCCTTACCAATCAACTGACGATCCAAGATTCTTTTGTTCAGCTTGTTTTGCAACATATAGAGCAACTGCCGCATCAAAACTTGCCGCACCTACAGACTTAAACAAAGTGACTCCCTTATCAGATTTAGTGGCCTCTTCTTTTAGCGACCCCGTTACTAACGCTTGCAAGTCACCGCTGAGATCACCCCATGTCCATGCACAATCAGAGTTATCATGCGCTTGGATTAAATCGCCCGCTTCGTGACGGCTACCAGCCAAGTCGTCAACGACGACCATGCTACTGCTTGCAACAACGTCGTTGCCTATTTCTTTCATAGTCGGTTGATAAGCGCCTACCGCATTGATATGTGCATCAGTTTTAATTTGATCAATACTAAATAAACCTTCAGTAGCACGCGTTGCTACGTTAATAATATCTGCATCACGGACCGCATCACTTAACTCTGCGCAAACCTTAATTTCAACGTCCCACTGAGTATAATCACGGGCAAAACTCGTTTTAAATTGCTCTGCACCTTTATGATTTCTATTCCATAAATACACTGTTTTAATTTCAGGGCGTACTGTTAATACGGCGTTTAACTGCTCATAGGCCATACCACCACAACCGATAACAGCGACACTTTGGCAATCAGACTTTGCCATATACTTAGTAGCGATACCTGATAAAGCTGCCGTCCGCACCTGCGTAATATAAATGCCATCCATAATCGCTAATATCTCACCGGTATCATTGTTTGATACGGTGATAATAGCAGTGGTCGTTGGCATATCACGACTAGGATTATCAGGGCAAATAGTGACGAGCTTTACGGCAGTGTACTCTTTTTCACCATCATAAATAGTTGCTGGCATTGATAAATGCGAGCCTGAGCTATGCTTCTTATCTTCACTAAAGGTTTCAATGACTAGACGTTCAGGCGCTTTAATCCAATTAGGATGCGCCGCTTGCTGATGTAATAATTCTTCAATGGCATCAATGGCTGCTTGCATATTAAGATGTTCGGTCACTACCGCTTTGTTTAATAACTGCACTATGAGCACTCCTTGTTTATTAAATTTGTGAGTTTATAATCGTATTTATTATAAAGTTATTGTTACTTCCATCTATTCAATACTTAGATACATATCATCATGCCTTTATCTATCAGGCAAGGCAATAGGCGTAACGATAACACTTTAATGCTAAGTTGAAACATCACCCAGTAAATACTATTTTATTAAAAAACATTCAAAATAAAAATCTTGTCAGTTTTTTTAGGTAAATTAAAAAATGCGATTTGAGGTAGCTTCTCTAGATTGCCATTATATATGGTTACTACATCCACCCTAAAGCACGTAACATCGCCGCGCCAATCGCCATCCCAAACATTCCTACTACCGTGGTAAACGCCAAAATATTGGCTGCTAGCACGTCATTGCCACCCATGGCCTTTGCCATTACATAGCTAGCAGCTGCGGTCGGTGATGCGGCCATCAAAAACAACACGCCCATATGTACACCCGTCAGCCCAAAGCCCAATCCTACTGCGATAGCGATTATTGGCGCAATAACAATGCGGCCAATACTGGCTTGCATGGATAATCCTGAAGGATGCAGCATCGACTTTAAGTCAATACTAGCACCAGCGCAAATCAGTGCTAATGGCAGTGCTACAGCTGCTAGTAAGTCGCCAGTCGTATGAATGACACCAGTGAGTGGCGGCAACATAAGAGCCTTGTAAGCAAAGGCGGCTAGTAAGGCGATGATTAATGGATTGGTAAATAGTTTTTTGATGATCATGGTACTGCGACTAGCCCACGTATCGTCTACACTCTTTGACACACGGCTGAGGGTAATAACGGCTAAGATATTAAATAATATCGTCACCACACCCATATATACCGCACCGATACTTAAGCCCCGCTCTCCATAGGCGTTAGCAACTGTCGCCAGTCCAATAATAGCCATATTGCTGCGAAATATACCTTGTACAAATACCCCTTGATCCGCTGGACGACTGACAAAACGCTTGGCATAAATTTCTGCACCGATAAATAAGATAAAGGTCACTAAAATACCAGCAACTATCAGCGTGATTTGTTTGCCATAATCAACATCACTATCGACCACACTAAAGAAAAGCAAAGATGGCAAACAGTAATTAAATACGAAGTTTGAGGACTGATCGATAAAGGTCTGACTCGCCTCGCCGCGTCTTTGCATAAAAAAGCCCAATCCCATTAAAGCAAGGTTGGGCAGTACAATAGTAATCGCAAAAACAATGGCTTCGATCATAGATAAGCTCGGATCAGCAATATGCTCAAAGCTATGTTGTCAAAGCCATGAGCATATACTTGTTATAGGTCGGATTAAATAATGGAAGATTAAAATGTCATAGAGTACAGCATTATAGAATGAGACATTACAGTGTACTTCATATCTATTTATGATCTGGTTTTTTTACCCATTTACCGTCAGAATTTTTTTCGTAGACATTCTCAACGGCTGCCCATGCGGTAGCAAACCAACGTGACTCCTCATCATACTGTTTACTCGCACTATTGAACGCCGCACGAAAGATTTCTTGTGCATGTTTAGGTAAGTTGTCTTTTACCGCATCCGGTAAGTCTGATAATTTATCATAAGGCATAAAAGCATTCCTTGTCTGTAATCGACTAACGCCATTATCTTTAACAATCCTATTCTACCTATTATTTGTTCTCAAAACAGAATAGAGCAGTATTATGCTGTTTTTAAATTGTTAAGAGCATTGTTAGGCGCTTGACCATAAAAAGAACCCATAACGAAACAACGTTATGAGCTCTTTTTAAGATTCTTTACTCAGTGTTCTTTTTTTAGTGATGTTTTACGACAAATTCAAAGCTGCTGCGACTTTTTTGTGCTTTTTGACTGTCATGGCTAATAATTGAATAGCCGCAGGAGTCACACCACTCACGCGCCCAGCTTGGGCAAGCGTGGCAGGACGTACTTGCGTTAGCTTTTGCACAATCTCATTTGATAGCCCTGACACTATACTATAGTCAAAATCGATTGGCAGTGCCGTATTCTCTAAGCGCTTCATTTGATCAATATCTTCTTGCTGACGATCGATGTAGCCGGCGTACTTGACAGAAATTTCAATCTGCTCACCTACCTGTGCATCAACTTGCGAATCAGTAATCGCAGCGATATCGGCAAAGTGGATTTGCGGACGTTTCAGCAAATCAAAAGCGGTCGCTTCTTTGCTAAGTATTTCGCCTGTTTGCTCAGTGACTTTTTGTCCTAGAGCATTCGCAGGGGTTGCCCACATATCTTTTAGACGAGCAGACTCAGTAGCGATAGATTCCATTTTTTGTTCATAAGCTTGCCAACGCACGTCATCAACCAAGCCAAGTTTACGACCCGTCTCAGTCAAGCGTTGATCCGCATTATCTTCACGTAGTAATAAGCGATACTCTGCACGGCTAGTAAACATACGATACGGCTCAGTAGTGCCATGAGTGATCAGATCATCGACAAGCACGCCAAGATAAGCTTCATCACGGCGCGGTGTCCAAGTTTCAAACTCACTATTATTAGTGGTCACTAACGCCGCATTCGTCCCTGCTAGCAGACCCTGCACGCCCGCTTCTTCATAGCCAGTCGTACCGTTGATTTGACCCGCAAAGTACAGGCGATCAATAGATTTGGTCTCAAGCGTTGGCCTGAGGTTTTGTGGATCAAAATAATCATATTCAATCGCATAACCGGGACGGGTAATGTGCGCGTTTTCGAGTCCTTTCATACTATGAATAAAGTCTAATTGCACATCAAATGGTAAGCTGGTTGAGATACCATTTGGATACAGCTCATGCGTGGTCAGACCCTCTGGCTCAATAAAGATTTGATGACTATCTTTATCAGCAAAGCGGTGAATTTTATCTTCAATCGATGGGCAATAACGTGGACCCACGCCTTCGATTTTTCCAGAGAACATCGGTGAGCGATCTAAATTCTCACGGATAATGTCATGAGTACGCGCATTAGTATGCGTGATATAACAATTGACCTGCTCAGGGTGCATGGATACATCACCCATATAGCTCATTACTGGCAACGGTGTATCACCCGGCTGTACTGTCATCACACTAAAGTCAACGCTACGCGCATCGATACGCGCGGGCGTGCCTGTCTTTAGACGTCCAACTGGCAGCTTTAGCTCACGCAAACGGTCTGCCAATTTAATGGAAGGTTGATCTCCTGCGCGTCCGCCTTTTGAGTTCTCAAGACCGATGTGAATGACACCGCCCAAGAATGTTCCTGAAGTCAAAACCACAGTTTCGGTCTTAAAGATAATGCCAGTGGAGGTGACAACCGCCGTCGCGCGACCATTTTCTACCAAAATATCATCAGCACCTTGTTGGAATAAATCAAGGTTGGGCTGATTTTCAAGCGTCTCACGAATGGCGGCTTTGTACAAAATACGATCCGCTTGCGCACGGGTGGCACGTACTGCCGCACCTTTGCGACTATTCAATACGCGAAACTGGATACCTGCCTTGTCGGTTGCCAATGCCATAGCACCACCCAACGCATCAATCTCACGTACTAAATGTGATTTGCCGATACCGCCAATCGCCGGATTACAGCTCATCTGACCGAGCGTCTCAATATTATGCGTCAACAGCAAGGTCTGCGCGCCCATACGTGCGGCTGCCAGAGCAGCTTCGGTACCGGCGTGACCGCCACCGATGACTACCACGTCGTAATGTTTTGGATATTGCATGCATGCCTCGCTTGAATGACGATGTTTATAGCGACAAGTTACCAATTACTGAATATAACTTGTCGCGTGATAAAGGGGCGTCAATCGTATTTTAAGAACGGATAAGATAAGTTGTTAGAAACCTTTAAAAGCAAAAGAAACTAAATAGATAACTGGCAATTATAACAATTTTTCGCTGCTTAAAAAACGTTACGGTAAAAACTATTAAAATTAACCTGTGGCAGTAAAAGTTAGGCCATAAGAGCCATCTAATTAAGGTTTAATTGTCATTGTTATTATCATTATCATTTTGGTTTAGCTTAAATTATTACCAGGACTCAGCGGCACAATACGATCTGCGTGACCGCTACCTAGCATATGCTGACTACCATAACCCTCTGGATTAATCTGCAAGTAGGCATTCATCTGCCCGATCGCATCACCGTCATCACTGGCTAAAATTTGATCTTTAATCAGTTCAACTGGTGGCAGTGGTAAGTTTTTGAGTAATGCCAAGCGCTGATCGTTATCGCCTTTATTGACGACCAACTCAATTAGCTGACGCGCATCAATCGGCAAATCTGGTGTATTTTGCGCCATCAATGCTAGGTGATAAGCACCCGCCGTATCTTGATCCGCAATGACACGTTGTTCGATAGCGACATATGTACTCTCAGTCGCACCACCTGCCACACTAAGCTGATGGATACATTTGAGTGCTGAATTCGGCTCATTGCCCGCAATATCAATAATACGCGTAGATTCATTTTTTAGGTGTTCACGGCGCTTCTCGATAGCAGCTTGCTCGAGCGCTTCTTGTTGCTCATTTTGCTGATCGTTTTTTTGGTCAATGGCTTGCTGTTCGGTTAATTCACTATTATTTAATTGATTATTCATAAGTATCTCTTATTATTTAAACTGGATTTATCTTGAACACTATATGGGGCTAAAACCTATAAAAACAACCAATTACCAAGACAATAAAAAACCCGAGTAACCATTCCAATTTATTAGGAAAGGCTACTCGGGTTTGCTTGGCTTCAATATTGTGGGGCGTTTATTTAGACATTAATACAGTCCAATACAAGCGCTCAAACATTAAGCAGCAGGGCTGTTTGCTTCAACCAACGGCTTAAGCTCGCCTGATTGATACATCTCTAAAATGATATCTGACCCGCCCATCAACTCACCATCAATCCATAATTGCGGGAAAGTTGGCCAATTGGCGATTTTCGGTAAAGTAGCACGGATTTCTGGATTTTCTAAAATATTTACAAACGCAAATGGACGACCGATTTGGGTCAACACTTCGATAGAGCGTGCTGAAAAACCACACTGCGGGAATTGCGGCGTACCTTTCATATATAAGATAACTTTATTATCTTTAATTTGATCACGAATCAGTTGTTCAACATCGTTTGCAGCGGTATTTGGGGTTTGCTCACTCATAAAAGCTCCTATTGATAAAGCGGTTCATTGAAAATGATTATTTATATTACAAAATAGTTATATGAAGATATGGTTGATACATGGGGCGATTGCCACTGTATTACAAGCAAAATCTATATATTGGTTCAACAATCGTTATTTAGGATCGACGACATTAAGGACTAATAATACCACGGCATTGGCCATGATACCCTCTTGCCGACCGGTAAAGCCTAATTTTTCAGTTGTGGTGGCTTTGATGCTGACATTATTGACTGCTGTTTGCAAATCACTAGCAATGTTTTCGCGCATCGCTTGGCTATGTGGTGCAAGTTTTGGACGTTCACACATCACGGTAATGTCAGCGTTACCCAGCATGTAGCCTGCCTCTTGTACCTTGCTATAGACATAGCGTAGCAATACTCGCGAGTCCATACCCGCATGTGCCGCGTCAGTATCAGGGAAATGCTGGCCAATATCGCCAAGCGCTAATGCGCCAAGCAGTGCATCCGCGAGCGCGTGCAGTACTACATCACCATCAGAGTGGGCTAGGAGACTATGGCTATGCTCGATAGGCACGCCTGCTAATATAACATATTGCTGCTGCTGACCATTATTATGAAAAGCATGCACGTCAATACCTTGACCAATTTTTATCATTATTATTCCAAATTAAAGATGATTAAAATAATTCAAAACTACTATCTGAATTTTCAAAGCGGTTTTGTCGGCTCTAAGATGCCATAGCTCGCCACCAGTTTCAATTAGCTGGTATAATATGACGCTTATTTTATCATATTACCTAGTCCAAGAGATAAGTCCAAAAGATGAGATGACCCTGTCAACTTACTAAGCCTATTGACCTTAAGTGTTGTCTTCATTTCAGTAGTACTTCAAACTTTGGACAAGGTATAAAAAGTTGAGCCGTTCTATGTCAGTCATGCCAAATATATCAAGCATACCAGTTTCTGATTCTTTCAGCGCCCAGCGCCCTTTGACGCTCGCTGATATCGACAATCCTAACAGCAAACATGTAATTGTTGGCATGTCAGGTGGGGTCGATTCTTCCGTGTCTGCCGTTTTGCTCCAGCAAGCAGGCTTTAAGGTGGAAGGTCTATTTATGAAAAATTGGGAAGAAGATGACGGCACCGAATACTGTACCGCAATGGACGATTTAGCAGACGCGCAAGCCGTATGTGACAAAATTGGTATGAAGCTGCACACGGCCAACTTTGCCATGGAATACTGGGATCGGGTTTTTGAGCACTTCTTAGCGGAATATAAAGCTGGACGCACGCCCAATCCTGACATCTTGTGCAATAAAGAGATTAAATTTAAGGCATTTTTAGACTATGCCTTGACTCTTGGCGCTGATTATATTGCTACTGGTCACTATACGCGTCGCAGTGTCAATTATACCAATGCCGATGGCATGCTAGTTGCGCAGCTACTGCGTGGACTCGATAACAATAAAGACCAAAGCTACTTTTTACATGCGGTTGGCGGCGACAAAATTGCCAAGACCTTGTTCCCAGTTGGTGAGCTTGAAAAGCCAGTCGTACGTCAAATCGCTGAAGAACATGATCTAGCTACCGCTAAAAAGAAAGACTCTACGGGTATTTGCTTTATTGGTGAGCGTCGTTTTAAAGACTTTTTACAGCAGTACTTGCCTGCCCAAAAAGGCGACATTATCACTGACGACAATATAGTGATTGGTACTCATGATGGGTTGATGTATTACACCTTAGGTCAGCGTGGCGGTATCGGTATTGGCGGTGTTAAAGACCGTCCAGAAGAGCCATGGTTTGTACTAGCTAAAGACTTGGACAAAAACCGTCTAATCGTCGGTCAAGGACATGAACATCCGATGCTCATGAGTAATGAGCTGCAAGCTTATAAGCTCGACTGGATTGATGGTCTGCCCCCTACGGATATATTTGGCGCTGAAGGCTTACGTTGCATGGCAAAATCACGCTATCGTCAACCAGATCAAGCCTGCTATGTATTTGCAACCAATACAGACGGCAGTGAAGTCCGAGTCGTATTTGACGAACCACAACGTGCAGTCACTCCAGGTCAATCAGCAGTATTTTATATTGACGAGGTATGCTTAGGCGGCGGCGTGATTGCATCCATTGATGCGCCTTGTGGTTTTTAAGACTAATAATTACTTATCAACGTTCGTTATCAACTAATATTTTTTAGATATGCTTGTAGGATATTTCATGACTGGCCGTTTCATTTCTGTTTCTAATATTGTAAAACCTTATTCAATATGGAAAAAACATGTCCTTGCTTTCGTCGTTATTACTACTACACCTTTAATTGCACAAGCTAACCCTACAGGTTTTGGAACATTTACTCGCGACACAAATACAATCGCAGGCAGTATTGCTTCAGGTACTTACAGAACAGCAGCAAATGCTACTGGTAAGTTTAAGGTTACCGCAGGACCGTCAAACGGTTATAACGGCTCTAGTGTTACAGTTGGAGGTAATGGTGTTGAGATTAAGAGTGATGCAAATACTACTACTGACAAAGATAAGTTTACCTATACGATAACTATTACGCCTGATGACATCACATCTTTACATACCATAAAAATTGGTCAAACCAGCTATACCACAGGTGGTAACTCTGAAATTGCCCGCCAAACACTAAGTTTTACTAGAAACACTCAGATCAATCTGCCTGTACAAGCGACGGTTAGAGAAAACCCCGATGTTGGCTACTTTTTTGGTGCCATGGGTGATTACTTTATGGGTAAAAAACTGGCAGGAAATAGCTTTAGTTCTAATAATACGCTAAGTCGGCCACAATTGCGTGTTGATAGCTCAAGCGGTGGCAATAATGATCTATATTACTATAGTCTCACAGCTTTAAATGGTACTGGCAATAGTAGCTCTTTTACGCCTACTACCAATGCTAATGGACAAGTATCTTTTGCATCTGGTCAAAAAAGAGGTACCTTGCCCCCTACGCCTACCTTTACCAATATTCTAAAAGAAACCTCTACCAACCCCAATAACCAAAACACATACGCTGCTCTAAATACCAACACTATCATTCCTAACAATAGTAGCTACGTGAGCTATGGTATTGAAAACTCAAAAAGCAATTATGTAATCGCAGTTAGGAATGCAGAGTCGGTAACTTTAACTTACGAAGGTATCATGAAAGGCAATAGTGCTATCGAGGCCGATGTAGTTGGTGAAACTTATAATGAGTGGATTAGCTTTGGAGTAGAGAGCGAACCTTATTACTATATTTTTTCTGGTATTGTATTCAATGATAACGGTGGTATTACTAGTGTAGAGGCAGATGCTAGCAATGCAAACATAGCAAGCGGTGTTTACAGCAATAAACCTGATTATTTTAACGGTGAATTTAATAATGCTTCTGAATCTGGTATTGGTGGCAGTACTGTCAAAATAGTCAACAACTGCGATAACCCAACCATAACTTATGCCACACAAACTGTAGAAACGTCCGGCAGTGCTATTGGCAAATATCAAATTAAAATACCTATTACTAACTTAAATGGTCAAGGTAATGTCTGTCTTTTAGAAGAAAGAAGCGACACTACTTACCCTATTCGCACAACGAATAATAAAAAAACCATTACTTTAGAGAATGCAAAATATAACTATACAAATAATGATTTTGGTAGAGTTATTGCTCAAAATGCAGCTTTAGTGCTGGAAAAAGAGCAAGCTGCTAACGACTGTAAAACTACTGATATTACTACTCTAACTTATAGCAAAGACCCTCTTTCTAGCTCTGAAACTGGCTCTGGCACAAATGTTAGACCTGGACAATGCATCGCTTACAAGATCACTGCGACCAATCGTGCCAATATTGATATTAACAATTTTGTAATGCGAGACGTTCTACAGAAAAAAGGTGACAACAAGGCTATGGTGACGTCAAAACTAGCTAACCCAAGTTATCAAGCAAGCGACTATGCCACAGACAGTGTAGCTATCGGTGATAACGGTACTGTCAAAACGGTAAGTTTAATTTTAGATCCAAGAACGGAACGTAGTTTTTACTTTAATACTAAGTATGGCACGACACAATCTAATACAGCCAATACACCTTAAATATGAAGTTATATGAATAGGCGGGTTTTTTAAACCCGTATTTCTGCTATATTACGCTCAATTATTTCAACCCCGCTTTTTTATGACGATATTTCTAATTTAGACTTTTGAAGTTTCTCATAATTTTTAATCTCCATAACTATCGAGGCATGACTATGACTCTACTTACCGCACTATCCCCAATTGATGGCCGTTACGCATCTAAAGCTGACAGCTTACGCCCTTACTTGTCTGAGTTTGGTCTAATTAAAGCTCGCGTCACCGTTGAGATCCGTTGGTTACAATCTTTGGCAGATAATAGTGCAATTGGTGAATTAGCAGCATTTGATGCAGATACCAATGCCTTTTTAAACAGCATTGTTGACGACTTTAGCGAAGCGGATGCGCAAGCGATTAAAGATATCGAAGCGACAACCAATCACGATGTAAAAGCGGTCGAGTACTTTATTAAAGACAAATTCCGTGGTCAGGATGCTTTAGTTGACTCACTAGAATTTATTCACTTTGCCTGTACCAGTGAAGATATCAATAACTTGTCATATGCGTTGATGTTAAAAGACAGCCGCGAGATTGTGGTTGCCAAAATGCAGCAAGTAACCGATAGCATCATTGACTTGGCGATTACTCATGCTGACCAACCGATGTTGTCACGTACGCATGGTCAAACTGCCAGTCCAACCACGCTTGGTAAAGAGATGGCAAACGTGGCTTATCGCCTAGCCCGTCAAATCAAGCAAATCGGTCAAGTTGAACTACTGGGTAAAATCAATGGTGCTGTTGGTAACTACAACGCTCACTTCTCAGCCTACCCTGATGTTGATTGGCAGACCCATGCTGAGCAATTCATTAATGAGCGTTTAGAGCTGACCTTTAACCCTTATACCACGCAAATTGAGCCGCATGATTACATCGCTGAATTATTTGATGTGGTAAGACGATTCAATACCATCTTGATCGATTTTAACCGTGATATTTGGCAGTATATTAGCTTAGGCTATTTCAAGCAGCGTCTAAAAGATGGTGAGGTTGGTTCATCAACGATGCCTCATAAAGTCAATCCGATTGATTTTGAAAACTCAGAAGGTAACTTGGGCGTTGCCAATGCGATGTTGGCACATTTGGGTGAGAAGCTTCCAATCTCACGTATGCAGCGTGATTTATCAGACTCAACCGTACTACGTAATATCGGTGTTGGTCTGGCACAAAGCATGATTGCATTTGATGCTTGTTTAAAAGGCGTTGGTAAACTTGAATTGAACGCACAGCGCTTGAATGACGACCTTGACCAAGCACAAGAAGTATTGGCTGAGCCGATTCAAACGGTCATGCGTCGCTACCGTGTTGAGAACCCTTATGAGAAGCTTAAAGCCTTAACTCGTGGTAATGCCATGACTCGCGAAGCGATGTTGACATTCGTTGAAAGTGACGAGCTGGCAGCTGTTTCAGATAGCGATAAAGCACGTCTACGTGAGATGACTCCAGCGACCTATATCGGTAATGCGGCTGAGCAAGCACGTACGATTAAAGAATGGATTGCTAAGCTTTAATCATTAGCTATCGATAACAGCTAACAAAAAAAGCGTGCAAATGCATCGAAAATTTAACTCTGTAATTGCCAGTACTGTTGCGGTATTTATCGTCATAGTACTGGCAAGTATTGAGCCTCTAAAGTGGTCAAGCTACCTATTCCATCAATTAGGCACGTTGCTGTTTTTGGGATTAATGACATTAGCATACCGCTACTGGCATATTAGCTCGCGCTCTTATGTGCTCGCTTCAATATTTTTAATTATCCACATTATAGGTGCGCGCTATCTATATTCGTATGTGCCCTACGATGATTGGACAGAGCAGCTATTCGGTGTACATTTAAGCGAGTTGTCTGGTTGGCAGCGCAATATGTATGACAGGCTGGTGCATTTTAGCTATGGATTGTTGCTATTTTCTGCGATGGTTGAGATCTCAAAGTCCATCTTTAAAGTTCAATCAGTCAAACTTTTAATCGCTATTGCACTCATGATTAATATGTCATCAAGCCTACTCTATGAGCTACTAGAATGGGGTATTGCAACGACCTTATCACCAGAGGCAGCAGAAGCTTATAATGGTCAGCAAGGTGATATTTGGGATGCCCACAAGGACATGGCGTTAGCACTCCTCGGTGGGCTGATTGCAGCAGGTATTCTTTTATTTCAAGCTTCTACTTCAGAATCGTAGCTTTAGCAATAACCGTTAAATAACAGCCTTTTAAAACAGACATAAAATGGTTGTCATAGAATAAATTAATCGTCTTTTTTGTCGTCATCACTATCGCCCGGTATGATAGCTTTACCGACAGCGACTGTGCCTTTTACCACGCCTTTGGTGGTTTTATAAGCGACTTTAGCAGGTACGGTCACAATCTTATGGACACAGGCTTGTAATAAAAACACGCTAGCGATAATGACGATAAAATGTAATTTTTTCATAAATTTCCTACGATTGATGGGATGTTCTGATAGTAGTTGTTCTGTTGTTAGCTATCAGATAGGCGATAATCATAAACTATTAAAACCTTCCTATAAAGCACTCCTCACTATTAATCTTATACCCATTTTCAGATATGGATTTATCAATGACCTCAATTCCACTTTGTTTACCCGATTCTATTACTCCTGAGCAATTCTTGAACGAGTATTGGCAAAAAAAACCATTACTTATTAAGCAAGGTTTACCACAGTTAGTCGGCATGTTCGAGCCAGAAGACATGCTTGGCCTTGCCGTTGAAGAAGATGCTTCGGCGCGCTTATTAACCCAAGCCACGAGCAAGCAAGAAGGCTTGCCACAATGGCAACTCAAAAAGAGCCCATTGTCCGAAGCAGATTTTGATAATTTACCAGAACAATGGACAGTGCTGGTTCAGAATATGGAACAGTGGTCACCTGAGCTTGGACAGTTATGGCAGGCATTTGACTTTATTCCGCAATGGCAGCGTGACGACATTATGGTCTCATATGCACCCAAAGGCGGCTCGGTGGGCAAGCACTATGACGATTATGATGTGTTTTTAGCGCAAGGGTTTGGGTCCCGGCGTTGGCAGCTCGGCAAATTCTGTGATAAGAGCACTGAGTTTGTCGCAGATGAGCCGATTCGATTATTTGATGATATGGGCGAGATCATCTTTGATGAGATACTAGAAGCTGGTGATGTGCTCTATGTACCGCCGAAACTCTCGCATTTTGGCGTTGCTCAAGATGATTGCCTGACCATCTCTTTTGGCTGTCGTCGTCCAAACTTAATGCAAATTATTGATAGCCTAGCTGATATCGCCACCAATGACAGCGATTTATTTATCCCAATGTTATTGCCACAAACGATGCAAGCGTCAGGTGAATTGCAAGCAGATAGTATTGATGCGATTAAAGACCAGTTATTGCAAATGCTGCAATCTGAGCGTGGCGACGATATCATTCGTCAAGCAGTGTCGGAAGTCGTGAGCAAACGTCAATATGATGCGCTGGTACCCGAAGAAACGGTAGATACTGATGAGCTAACGCAAGCCTTATCAGAAGGTGCAACGCTGCAAGCCGACTATAGCAATCGCCTACTCTATAGCCAAACCAATGATGGCATCACGCTGTATGCCAATGGTCAGCGTATCGATGGTCTGGATGATGCGACAAAGGCTGTCCTTGTACGTTTAGCCAATGGTGAGCATTTATACAGTCAAGACGTCAAGAATGTGGATTCAGACGATTTGAGCGAATGGCTGGAGAATGGCTGGGTATGGGTTAATTATCCTGAATAGTTTTTAGGACATGCGTTAGTCAGCTTATACAAAACTAAGTTCACACAAGCATAAAAAAACCGATATCTAAATACTTAGATATCGGTTTTTATTGGCTAACGCATTATCAAATCAGGAAAAAATTAAATCAGGAAAAAGTAAGCCCAAAGACCGACTACGAATGTGGCAATAATATTTAATACCACGCCTGTACGTATCATTTCTGACTGTTTTATCAGACCTGTACCGAAGACAATAGCATTCGGCGGCGTCGCTACCGGTAGCATAAAGGCACACGATGCACCAATACCAATGACCAACACTAGCACTTCATGAGGTAACCCCATTTGCTCAGCGATAGCGGCAAATACTGGCACTAATAGCGCTGCCGACGCTGTATTAGAAGCAAATTCTGTCAAGAAAATAATAAATGCTGAAACTGCAATCATGACCAAGATAATAGGTGCAGTAGATAATGCATTGGCGACTGTCTCACCAAGCACTAAAGATGCACCAGAGACTTTCAATACTGTCGATAGCGCGATACCGCCACCGAATAGCATGAGCACGCCCCAATCAGTATTGTCTGATACTTGTTTCCAAGACACTAGTCCCAAGCTGACTACCGCTGCTGCTGCTGACAGCGCAATAATAGAATCGGTATCCGTAATATCGAGTGCTGCACCGATTTTTTTGGAAAATATCCAACTGAATGCTGTTACGATGAAGACGATAATCGTTAATACACGAGGCTTATTCCACTCAATAGGCGCTTCTTGTGTAACAGTGACCTTGCGATTGAGGTTAGGTTTAAGCACGAAATACATTGCCCCTAACAATAACGGTAGCAGCACCAACATCATTGGTACACCAAACTTCATCCAATCGACAAAAGCGATATCTAGTGCTTTAGCAGCGATAGCATTAGGGGGTGAACCAACGATAGTACCTAGACCACCTAAGCTGGCAGAATAAGCGATACCCAATAATACAAACACAAAGGTGCCGCGATCTTTTTCTCGATCGACCTGCGTTAAGATACCAAGAGCCAGTGGTAACATCATCGCTGCAGTCGCTGTATTTGATATCCACATCGATAAAAATGCTGTCACACCAAATATCAAAAAGACCGCTGTGCCAAGATTACCACCAGACATTGATAGTATCTTCAGCGCAATCTTTCTATCCAATTGCTGTACATGTAGAGCTGCCGCTAAAGCAAAACCACCGAAAAACAGATAAATAATTGGGCTTGCAAAACTCTGCAAACCTATCTTGGCATCGAATTCTGGTATACCAATTAGCGCACCTACCACTACTACTAAGAGCGCGGTGATCGTCACATGTACCGCTTCAGTCAGCCATAATACGCCAATAAAAAACAGCATGGCGAGGCCTTTATTAGCATTGATATCAAATGGTAATACATTGTAGATAATCATACTAACGATTGCAGCGATTGCGACAACTATAAGCCCTTTACCTGTGCCTTTTGGAAAGGTATCGGTAAATAAATATTCATTGCCATCATCCGGAAGATGACTGTCTAGTTTTTGCTCTGACATAAAGTGTCCTTATTGCGCCCAGAGACATTATTAAAAGTCATAAAAATAAAAGCGTATTTTAATGGCCAGCGATTATCTCATCGCTTACCTACTAAAATACGCCGCCATCGTAAAAGAACTTCGCTTCCAATATGTTTTTTATAATTACGAAAAAAACCTTAGACAAACCTTATAAATAACGTTTTTCATCAAGTTATCGACTGTAGATAGCAGCCACTAGCGCTCTTTGTTTGATGTGCTAGTCATCATTATAATCAGCACTTTATCCAAATTACTAAATAAAGCATAGTGTAATAAGCGACTTATAGAAACAATCACATCGTTACACATCATCACTAAATTGGCTCAGTCTGACCCTGTACAAGCAAGCAATGATATCTCATACTCAATAGGTAAATCTATAAGACTTATCTAATTGATATTAGTGATTCTTGTGGAATGTCGTAGTTGTGATATAAAAGGCGATTACGATATAAAAAATTGGAATATAGAAACAAATAGGAGCATCTCATGGCAGACCATGATAAAACAGACGCAAACCGTGACAAAGCTGACGCAACGACTAAAATGGCACCAACAGATATCAATCAAGATGGTCTTGATAAAGAAGATCAACAGCGCACTGATGATTGCGCTCTTGATATGATGCAAGGTCTACACGAGCATGAAGATCATGATGAAGATGAAACTAAATAAAACTTAGCTATATAGTTTTGTACCGATGTAATTCGGTTTAAAAACACAAAGACGCCTATCGACTCGATGGGCGTTTTTTTTGGCTAGGTTGTCTCATCTCTGGCAAACTGTCTGAAGCACGGTTATAGACAAACGCTGCTATTAGCACAATACCTATCGGCACAAATAGCGCACCATAACCAACTTTGGCATATAGAAACGCCCCCACAACACTGCCACCGCAAAAGCAATACCAAATAATGGCTTGAAAACCGAGTGTTGGCTTACTAATCGGTCGTCCAGCTAGCCAGTTGCCAATCGCTGCACCCATATCTGATGTCAAGCCTGTCAAATGTGTGGTACGAATGACCGCCCCACTATAAGTAGCTACCATCGCATTTTGTAATCCGCAAGCCATTGCCGCAGCCAACTGTCCTAAATAATCATGTTGTTGATATAACCAGTAACTAAGCAATAATAACGCCGCTTCAATGTATAGCGCGCGCCCATAACGTCTGCCTAACTTCAAAGAAGTCTGACCAATAACAAAACCACTTAATATCGCCCCTGCCAAAAAAGACAGTAGTAACGCACCGATATATAAGATGCTGCGAGCGTCTAAATAGGCAATAGCCGCTGCAAATAAGCTAACGTTGCCAGTGACATGAGAGACAGACAACCCGGCAAAGCCCATGAGTGCTGAGGTATTAACACAACCGGCACTAAACGCTAATACCGCCCCGCCCCACAATATCCAATTTGGTAGTTTGGTTATCATATCTATCGCCTAAAGGCTTATTAGCAAAAAAGTGCATAGTATAACCAAAAAAGACAGCCGATTGGCTGCCTTCTATACATTTCAAATTATAAAGTTTATAGCTTATAGTTAAATAGTTAAACGTGATTACTTAGATTCTTCATCAAGCATCATTAATTGTTCACTGATGGCAACCGTATTGAAACCTGCATCAACGAACATAATCTCGCCAGTAATACCAGATGCCCAAGGCGATAGCAAAAATAATGCTGCATTACCCACTTCCATCTGATTAACATTGCGTTGTAACGGTGCAATCTTCTCACTGATATCGAGCATTTTACGGAAAGATTTGATGCCACTAGCTGCAAGAGTACGAATAGGTCCTGCTGAGATGGCGTTAACACGGATACCTTCACCGCCCATAGAAGTCGCCAAATAGCGAACACTGGCTTCAAGACTGGCCTTAGCCATACCCATGACATTGTAGTTTGGCAGTACTGAAATACTACCTTCATAAGTCAGTGTCAACATAGAACCATGGCGCATAGCCAGCAATTCACGAGCAGCTTTCGCTAATGCAACAAAACTATAGCTTGAGATATCATGAGCAATATGGCTACCTTCACGCGTGGTGGCACTGACAAAGTCACCATCAAGTTGATCCATCGGTGCAAAGCCAATTGCATGGACAACACCATCTATACCATCACCCCAATGGGCAGCGACTTGCTCAAAACAAGCGGCAATGGAGTCGTCTGATGCCACATCGCATTCAAGCACTAAATCAGCTTCGAACTTTTCGGCTGCCATATCGACACGCTTTTTAATTTTATCGTTTGGATACGTTAGGATCAATGACGCCCCTTCACGATGTAGCGCTTCTGCGATAGCCCATGCGATAGAGAGTTTGCTTGCGATGCCAGTTACGACAAAACGTTGTCCTTGCAGTAGCATAATGTTTCCTTGTTGACCGATTAAGACGATTTAAAATTAAGGTGATTCAATATCATCAGTAAAGCTACTATAAGATAAGTAGCAAAAAGATGTCAGAAAAGATAGCTTATTATACACGAATCAAATTAAGTAAACAGTCGTAAACTAATAACACCTTATTTTTTGCACTCATTTATTAAACCGTTAAGCATTGTCCATAACGGTATTAAGTTGGGCTGATTTCAAGTATAATCACAGCCCTTCCCAGCTTGCACACTTTTTATAAAAATCCTTTATAAGCGTTGTTTATAACCAAGGATTTAGCGTTAAGCTACACCTACATTTTGGATGGCTGCCAAACTTATGAGTAACACCCCAATAATAACCTCAGAATATCAAGAAAGTATCGAATCCTATCGTCAGTTGATTGGCTCAACAGGCGAAGATTTAGCACGTCCTGGTCTTGAAGATACTCCCGTGCGCGCGGCAAAAGCCTTTGCTCATTTGACCCAAGGCTATCATCAAAGTTTGGATGAAGTTGTCAATGACGCAGTATTCCCATCGACCAACCGTGAGTTGGTATTAGTACAGAACATTGAATTTTATTCGCTATGCGAGCATCATATGTTGCCCTTTCACGGCGTTGCACACATTGGCTATTTGCCTAATGGACACGTATTAGGTTTGTCAAAATTTGCTCGTATCGTCGATATGTTCGCCCGTCGTTTACAAATTCAAGAAAACTTAAGTGAACAAGTGGCACAAACCATTATGGATGTGACTGGCTGTCGCGGTGTGGCAGTAGTAATGGATGCATCGCATATGTGTATGATGATGCGCGGAGTTAGTAAGCAGCATTCAACTACACGCAGTACAGCGATGCTTGGTGAATACGTGCATGATAATCAAGCACGTAATGAGTTCTTAGGCGCAGTACCTAAGCGTCAACCGGCGTTTTAAGTCTTTTCAAAATGCTAAAGAATAAAAAAGGATACATGAGTATCCTTTTTTTGTGCCAGTTTCAATATTTCTAATATACGCTGTCGCTGTAACTGATGTATTCGCAATTGCTAAGCTCTTATAAAAAAAATCGCCCACCATGTCATTTAGACAATAATGAGCGATTTTTCGTTCTGATAAAATGGCGTTAACTAACTGGCTGTACTTCCGCAATCCAGTCGCTATAACCGGCCTCTTCCATTTGAGCTAACGGAATAAAGCGCATAGCTGCTGAGTTCATGCAATAGCGTTTACCTGTAGGTGCTGGACCATCGTCAAAGACATGACCTACATGTGAATCTGCATAACGACTGCGAATCTCGGTACGAGTTCCAAATATTCCTCGATCTGCTTTTTCCACCACCAGACTAGCATTCAGTGGACGGGTAAAGCTCGGCCAGCCTGTGCCAGACTTGTATTGATCACGAGACGAATACAATGGTTCACCTGACACCACGTCTACATACAGTCCAGGCTCTTTGTTATCCCAATAGGCATTATCAAAGGCGCGCTCGGTATCGTCTTTTTGCGTGACTTTATATTGAATGTCACTTAGTGATTTTTTAAGCTCAGCTTGTGTCGGCTTCACAAACGTCTCTGGATTAAAACCAGCGCCTGTTTTGCCGTTTACAGCCTTGCTTGTCATTTCTGGCTTTGCGCTGGCCGCAGTAGGTTTAAACTTACTGAAATCCAACTGGTAATTCTTACCATACACGCTTTCAATAAACTGGTAGCGACCAGAATTGAAAGTATAGGCCTTATAGCGTAGTGGGTTCTTCTTATAATAATCTTGATGATACTCTTCTGCTGGATAAAATTTGCTAGCAGGAACAATTTCGATCACTACTGGCTTGTTATAAACACCAGAAGCTTGTAATGATTGCTTAGCAGCTTCTGCTATCTGCTTTTCTTGGTCATTGTTATAAAAAATGGCCGGACGATACTGAGTACCTCTATCTACAAACTGACCTTTGTCATCAGTAGGATCAGCAATTCGCCATAGCGCTTGAACGATACCATTGTAGGTAATCTTTGTCGGATCATAATATACTTGCGCCGCTTCAGTATGACCAGTACCACCTGCCGATACCGTGCTATAAGTTGGATTTTCAGTCTGGCCGCCTGCATAACCTGAGACCACTTCTACAACGCCAGGGATTTTCTCATAACCCGCTTCTACGCACCAAAAGCAACCGCCAGCTAGCGTAGCCACTGCCAAGTTTGGATCAGTAGGTGCATAAGGGTTGTCAATGGAGGTGTTTTTTACGGTGGCAGTATTCTCAGTAGAAGCACAGCCGACGTAAAAAATACTGCTGACGGCCATACTTATGATAATAGCGCTTGTCTTTAATTTACGATTCATAGAAGTTCCTAAGAGTAACGTTATAAAACTATAGAACCCTTAGGAAGTACCAAAAGATAGGCAGTACCGAAAGATTCCCATATTGCTGTATATGAAGGACTTTTGATAAACTTTCAACCGATTAAAAACATCTCGTATACAAATTTAGTGACGTCTTCTCTAACAAGATTCTATCTACTAGGCAGCTTTATCATTACTTTTATCACTACTTTTAGCCTTATTGGTACGATCATCACTCGCTGTCTTAATTCTCATTAAGATATCTTTTATTTCCGGTGCCTTCATATAAGTAGGGACCGCATAAGTGTCGCTGACTTCTTTAGCAGCCGCTTTGGCGATACTATCAAAATCACTAGTTTTTATACCTTCAACAGTAGGGTTGATACCTACTGTTTCGAGCAAGTCTCGCACTTGGGCAATAAGATAATCTGCCACGTCGCTATCACTATTACTAGCGTGGCTACTCTTTACGATACCTGTCTTTCTTGCCAATATTGCCAGTCTTTTTTGACTTGCCTCACGGTTTAGCTCAAGTACATGTAGTACAATCGCATTAGCGCGACCATGCGGGACACTATAATACGCCCCTAACTGGTGAGCGATGGCATGAACATAACCAAGACCTGCTTTGTTTAAAGCAATACCACCATAATGAGCTGCAATCCCCATCTCTTCTCTGGCTTTGAGATCGTCCCCATTTGTATAGGCTATCGGTAGATACTGCATAACTGATTTGACAGCAGAAGCAGCGTAGTAATCAGTCTCAGCGCTAGCGTTTATACTCATCCACGCCTCTAAGGCATGCGTGAGGACATCAATACCGGTATCGGCTGTAATATGCGCTGGCATACCTTGCATGATGGTCGAATCAATAGCCGCCGCTAATGGCACCATTTTTGGATCGATAGCGATCGCCTTTTGATGGGTTTTATCGTCTGAGACAACTGCACCAATAGTGGCTTCTGATCCGGTACCCGCGGTACTCGGAATACAATAAAGTGGCATGCAAGGTTTTTTGGCTTTAAAAAGTCCAATGAGCTGTTTTGGTTTGTAGTTGTTGCTTTGGCACATAGCAATCATTTTGGCCGCGTCAATCACCGAACCACCACCGATAGCTAATACGACATCGCAATTAGCATTCACAGATTGACGTAAACCTTCTTCAATCACTTTAAAAGTAGGGTCTGGTGTAATGCAGTCATAGACATGATAGCCAATATTATTTTTTTGTAGATAGTCGGTAACTTTGGCTGGTACACCTAGCTTGTTTAGCACAGCATCAGTGACAATGAATACATTGTGGCCACCTTCATTGATAATCATGTCACACAGCTCATCACACGCTTCTTCGCCTACAAACAATAGAGGCCTTGGTATTGTCATTAAATGTGAGAAGGCATTTAATATCTTAGCTCGAGTTTTGGCAACCGCTAGGTAACCTGCATACTGCAAACCATCAGTATTAATGAGCTTAGAAATACTTGTTTGTTTTTTTGTGGGCATGAAAAATCCTTTAAACGGAAATGCTAAGAAGTGTGTAGGTAGATATAATAGCTAACTACTGTTTGATCTCATTTTGACACTGTAGCTTTTAAAATACAGCTATTATTGTGAACTGATGTGTTCTCAATCGTTATTAACTACTCTCTTTAACTAACCATTGCTCATTATCTTGACCAAAATACCAAATCATCATTACAGGCGCTAAAATACTCAGCCAAATACCATAAGTAATATTCAAACCTTGCGCCACAGCAATATAACTCAGCCCAATAATGATTAAAGCAATGACCATCGCAACAATATTGTTACTCGACTTGCGGCACATTAACTCTCGCAGTATCGTTAGCGTCAATAAAAACACACTTAACATGCCCATCAACATACCCATCGCGTACGTCTGTGAGATGACTTGATTTGCGCCATCACTGGTATCGCCCGCTACGGACTCGGTAACCAAATTAAGCATACTGCCTAAACCTGCTATTGAGGCAAAGATAAAGAAATGACCATAGCCAAATAAAAACAAATCATGGCGACGGCGTTCTTTGTTTAGGATCGTATCGAAAGGGACGATGAAATATAACCACCATAAAGAAAACACCAATGCTACTAAGCTTGAGCCTAGAAACATAATAGAGCTTGCAGCGGAAGAAGAATTGGCTAAAAAATATTGAATCGTATTGCTAACCCCTACCACACCCTCGCCTAATACGATAATGGTCAACAGGCCATAACGCTCTGCAATGTGTCCAGGATGCCAATTGTTGAACTGCTCCGAGCGTGCCCATACAGGCATGAGTAACTCTGCTACGATAAATAAGAACAATGCAGGCGTTTGTAATGATGCGGGTAGAAACAGCCAAATTATCCAGAGTGCTTGCAAGGTTAATAAACCGACTATACTACGCCCAGCGACCTTTTTATGTCCTGGTACTTGTCGATAGACACGCCACCACTGACTACAACTCGCCAGCCGCATAATGGCATAGCCCATTACCCCAATCCATGTCAGCCCTTGCTCATAAAACTGATGGATATTGGCTGCTATCATAAGCGAGCCAAACATCTGAAACATCACTGATATGCGATAAAACCAGTCGTCAGGATCATATCCTGACGCAAACCAAGTAAAGCTGGTCCATGCATTCCACAGGATAAAAAATGCCACGATAAAGGTTAAAAACCCTGAAAGATCATGTTCACTCAAGCGATTATAAAAACCGTTTGCAGCAGCAGCAACGGCGATGACATAGACTAAATCAAACAACAGCTCAAGCGTGGTTGATGGTCGATTTGGCTCATTAGGATCTCGGGCTTGGATGGGTTTTATTTTGAGCCTGCCAATCATGTAGGGTGTTCCGATTTATCTAAATTCATATAGCTATTCCATTCTGACTGCTTAGGCTATAGCATACTTGCCTGCAATAACTGCTTCGCATACGGATGTTTTGGATTATTAAAAATATCTTCGGTAGGTCCGGACTCTATGCACATGCCTTCTTTTAGCACCATAATATGCTGACATAACGCGCGTACTACTTTTAAATCATGGCTGATAAATATATAACTGATTTGCAGTTTTTCCTGAATCTCTCGTAGCAAGTTGACCACAGTGACTTGCGTGGTACTATCAAGCGCAGAAGTTGGCTCGTCCAGTATCAATAAACTTGGCTGCATAATTAGTGCGCGTGCAAGCGCCACCCGTTGACGCTGACCGCCCGATAGCTCATGCGGATAACGTTGCACAAACTCTAACGGCAAATGCACGGTAGCAAGACTCTCCATCACTGCCTGCTGGCGGGATATTTTATCAACACCTTGTACTAATAATCCTTCTTCGACTATCTGCATGACCGTCATGCGAGGATTGATACTGGCAAAGGGGTCTTGAAATACCATTTGAATCTGTGAGCGGAACTTACGCAGCTCGCTCTTGGACAATGCTGAAATATCCTGTCCATTAACCAGTATCCGACCACCGACACGCGTTTGATTGCTGAGTAACTGACTTAACGCAAGTGCAATTGTTGTTTTCCCAGAGCCTGACTCACCAACGATACCTAATGCCTGCCCTTTTTGCAGGATCATATCGACATCTTTTACCGCATCGAACCAACGTTTAGTACTGCCAAACAAGCTTTTCTCAATTGGAAACTGTACTTGTAAATTGCTGACCTGCAATACGGTTGGTTGCTGACTTTCATTCTCAAATAAATTCAGCGCTTGTCCAAAGTCTTGTTTGATAAGCGAGCGGGTATATTCTGCCTTAGGCTGACTGAATACCGCTGCGGTTTTCCCCTGCTCAATAGTCTGCCCTTGACGCATGACGATGACTTCATCGCTGTAGCGCCTGACCAAATTGAGATCATGGCTGATTAATATCATCGCCATATTATGCTGTCTCTTAAGATCATCTAACAGGGCGAGAATCTCATGTTGCAAGGTCACATCAAGCGCAGTGGTTGGCTCATCAGCGATTAAAATATCTGGCTGTTGTGCCAATGCCATGGCAATCATTACCCGCTGACGTTGACCACCCGATAGCTCATGCGGATAGCGTTTCAGCTTATCAGCAGGGTCGCTAATATTGACATCGTCTAACAAGGCAATACTTTTCTCTCGCCATTGCTTTTTTGGCACACCGCTGAGACGCAGAGATTCTGCAATTTGCTTAGCGACCGTGTGTAGCGGATTGAGCGCCGTCATTGGCTCTTGAAACACCATCCCAATGCGCTGCCCACGCACAGATCGTAACGCTGCGTTACGTGTCCTATTATTAGTGACCGGCAATGTAGCCATTCCTGTTACATCTGCTAACTGCACCTCACCAGTAACGTTCAAGCTGTCTGGCAACAAGCCCAATAATGCGAGACTGGCAATCGACTTACCAGAGCCAGACTCGCCAACAATAGCTAGCGTTTGTCCCTGTCTTAGTTCATACGATAGCTTATCGACTAAAGCAGTACCTACATTGGTGGCAATACTGAGCTTATTCACTGTCAGCATGAGTTTGTTTTGTACATTGCTATGACTGTTGTTTAAACGGTTGTTTTGCTCAGTAGCAGTTTTCATATTGGCGTTTATCATCTTATCAGTTGTCATATCAGGAGCGCCTCGGATCAAAGGCATCACGCAGTGCTTCGCCAACGAAAATTAGCAATGATAAAATAAAAGTTAAACTAAAAAATCCAGATAAGGCCAGCCAAGGCGCATCAAGGTTGTTTTTCCCTTGTACCATCAGCTCACCAAGCGATGGTGACCCAGGCGGTAAACCATATCCTAAGAAGTCTAGTGCTGTTAAAGCAATAATATTGGCGGTTAAGATAAACGGCAGCTGCGACAAGCTTGAGGCCAACGCATTAGGCAAGATATGCCTGAGCATGATTTGACTGTCCGATACCCCGAGGTTGCGAGCAGCACGGACATAATCAAAGTTACGCGCCCGCAAAAACTCTGCCCGCACCAAACCAACCAGCCCCATCCAACCGAATAACAGCATCATGGCAAATAGCATGGTAATACTAGGGCTAAACAAGCTGACCAAAATAATAATCATAAACAGCTGCGGCATACCGCTCCACACTTCCATGAAACGCTGCCCTGCCAAATCTACCCAGCCACCATAATATCCTTGTATCGCACCGATAATAACGCCAATCAATGCGCCCGCTAGTGTCAGTGCCAGACCGAACAATAACGATACGCGCATACCGTAAAGTATCCGCGCTAGCACATCACGACCCATATCATCAGTACCCAGCCAGTTCTGGCTATTGGGTGCGGCTGGATATGGAATGCCCAGTTCAACGTTTGGCGTCTGATCGGCAAATGGAATGAGCGGCATCACATAATAACCCTGATCATTAATCAGCGTTTGCACCGCAGGATCTTTGTAATTGGTTTCGGTCTCAAATACACCGCCAAAAGTCGTCTCAGGATAGGCTTTTAGTACGGGGAAATAATAATCGCCTTGATACTGCACCAGTAGTGGCTTGTCATTGGCAATCACATTGGCTGCCATACAAATGACAAATATCGCCGAAAAAACAAACAGCGATATAACCCCAAGACGATTATGGCGGAAGCGATTTAGTCGCGCCTGCCAGATAGGATTTAGGCGACGTTTTTTTTCTAGTGAAATAGCAGACGTGCTTGAGGACGTTGAAGGTAATGGATGACTTGACATTAGCGCCCCTCAAAATCAATACGAGGATCAATCAAGTGATAACTTAAATCACTGATTAACTGTAATAACAGTCCCATCAAGGTAAAAATAAATAATGTGCCAAATATCACTGGATAGTCGCGCTGCTGAATGGCTTCGAAACCTAACAACCCCAAACCATCAAGCTTAAAGATGATTTCAATGAGGAAGTTACCAGCAAAGAAAATTCCAACGATAGCCGCTGGAATACCGGCAATAATAATCAGCATCGCATTACGAAAAACATGACCGTATAAAACTTGACGCTCACCCAAGCCTTTCGCACGGGCGGTGAGCACGTATTGCTTACCCAGCTCTTCTAGAAAGCTAAACTTGGTCAAATAGGTTAAGCCTGCAAAACCGCCAACGGTACTTGCCAGCAGTGGCAATGCAAGATGCCAAAAGTAATCTTTCACTTTACCAAATGCGCTTAATTGATCGAAATTCTCAGAGGTTAGTCCTTGCAGTGGAAAAATATTCCAGTAGCTACCACCCGCAAAAAACACCAGTAGTATGACTGCAAACACAAATACAGGTATCGCATGCCCAATGGCAAGTAGCATAGCGGTGGCTTTATCAATCCCCGAGCCATGATGCATGGCTTTATAAACACCCAGTGGAATGG
This sequence comes from Psychrobacter sp. ASPA161_9, assembly GCF_051970275.1. Taxonomy (NCBI): domain Bacteria; kingdom Pseudomonadati; phylum Pseudomonadota; class Gammaproteobacteria; order Moraxellales; family Moraxellaceae; genus Psychrobacter; species Psychrobacter sp. ASPA161_9. The sequence goes on from NZ_JBEFNI010000006.1 coordinate 42,413, forward strand.
CTATCATATAAATCAGTAACGTACTCCAAAGCCCAAGCGAGATTGATACTGGTAGCTTCTCTATGATGAGATCGGTCACTGATTGGCCTTTAAAAAAAGACTCACCAAAGTCCAGCTGAGCATAGTTCTTTAACATCAGCCAAAAGCGCTCAGGTGCCGATTTATCAAAGCCGTATTGGGCATTAATCGCTGCAACCATTTCTTCTGATAAACCACGAGTCCCTTGATAGGTACTGTTATTACCGCCCGCACTGCCCGCGCCGATATTACCACCGAGCGCATTGTCTTTTGCGCCCTGCTCGATAAGCGCTAGCTGCTGCTCTACAGGACCGCCAGGAGCCGCTTGTACAATCACAAAGTTCGCCAGCAATATCAAAAATAGCGTCGGTAATATCAGTAACAATCTTTTTAAGATATAACGACCCATAGTGGCGGTTTCCTATAATAAACAGATATGACAACTTAGCATTTAGAAGTTGTTTTTAAGTTCACGTAACGCTGCAAATACGGTCAAAGACTTATCATCTTCGATATTTACTTTAGACTTTACGCCTGTTATCACACTCGGCTCTTGCGTCCGTAAAAACACATTGATTGCACGCTCATGCTCTAAGGTTACTGGCAGCGTCGGAATGCCTTGTGCGGTTTTTTCTTCTGCTTGCGCCAGTGCTTGCTTCATCGCCTCATTGTCAGGCTCAATAGATAGGCCAAAGCGTAGATTGCTAGCAGTATATTCGTGGGCTGGATACAGTAACGTCTCAGCAGGCAGCTCATTTAAGCGCTTAAAGCTGTCATGCAATTGCTCAATCGTCCCAGTAAAAACGCGTCCGCAACCAGCACTAAACAGGGTGTCACCACAGAAGCAATGCTTACTGCCGTCGATATCTAATATATAAGCCATGTGACTGGCAGTATGACCTGAGACATCCCATACTTGTGCAGAACAGCCCCACGCACTTACCGTACTACCATCTTTAATAGTCTGATCTTCGTCTACCGTATGCTCGCTGTGTGCGACCAAATGCGTCATAGGATAAGACTCTTGCAGTGTTGCTACGCCGCCAATGTGATCGTGGTGATGATGCGTAGTCCAAATCGAGGTGAGTTCTAACTGGTTCTCTTCTAGATAGGCAACAACCGGCTCGGCTTGACCTGGATCAATGACAATCGCCTGTTTATTACTTTCATTGATTAATGTCCAAATATAATTATCATTGAACGCTTTAATTGGGTGAATACGAATACTCATATTAAATCCTTACCAATAGTTATTTCTATTACTAGTTATCCATGAACGGCTAAACCACTTTGTCTGTGTTAAATAACGATAGCCAATACTTTTAGTTTGTAACCTTATCAATATCTTAAATTGCTGTTATTTTAAAAAGGTCCACTACTAAAGACCGTTACTTTAAAAACATTGTCACTTATTGTCTTAAATATTTATCAACGCGTGCTTCTGCTTCTTTATCTGACCACCAATAATCAATGCCTACAGCGTTGGTCGGCAGCTTTTCAGTATGACGATATTGATTCCAGTAGGCAACATTGGTTGCAGATTTGCCATATAGAGGTACTAAATAATGACCAGCTCGTAGCAGGCGATCGAGTGTTTTAGTATATAAAACAATCTCTTCACGGCTCTTAGCATTTGCAAGTGCAGCTGTTATCTCATCGATAACTAGGTTTTTAATACCGATTGTATTTCTATTACCAGGCTCATCGGCAGCCGCGCTACCCCAAAAAGCCGCTTGCTCAGCACCAGGGGATAAACTTTGGGCGAATACATCAACCACCATATCATAATCAAAACGGCGCACACGCTCGTAATATTGCGGACCATCCACTTGACGTAGGGTGGCATCAAATCCTAACCGCTTTAAATTACGAATATAAGGCAACAATACACGTCCCATAGTCTCGCCCGTCATCAAAATTTCGATCTGAGCAAGCTTACCATCAGGTTGATATAGCTTCATATCGTCATAATAAAAGCCAGCATCTAGCAACAGCTGCCGCGCCTTTAATAACGCTTTGCGATTAAAGCCGCTACTATCACTAGTCGGCAGTTGCCACTTTGCTAATACGGCTTGACGCTGTATTGGTTCAAGCTTAGATAACAAAGGTGTTAGCACCTGCATCTCAGCAGCAGATGGCGTACCAGTAGCGGCAAGCTCAGAGCCATGAAAGAAGCTTTGCAAGCGTTCATACTGCCCATGAAACAAGGTTTTATTCATCCACTCAAAATCATAAGCAGCCGTCAATGCTTGGCGAACGCGAATATCTTGAAAAAGTGGCCGACGCATATTCATCACTAGACCCTGCATCGGTACTGGGTTTTCACTACTTATGGTTTCTTTATTAATCATACCTGCTTTGACGGCTGGGAAATTGTAACCCGTTGCCCAATTAGAGGCTTTGTTTTCTGGGCGGAAGCGATATTGCCCAGATTTAAAACCCTCAAAAGCAATCTCATCGCTTTGATAATACACAAACTTAATCATATCAAAGTTATAACGACCGCGATTGACCATCAAATCACGACCCCAATAATTGGGATCACGTATATAACTAACCGCGCGCCCCGCATCGACACGACCTAACTTATAAGGACCGCTGCCCATCAATGGCGTTAAGCTGATTTTTTCAAAGTTAGCATCAATAGAGGATTTGGCAAAAATAGGAAACTGCCCGACTGTTAATAAAATTTCTTTATTATTATCTGAGGCAAAGACAAACTTTACTTGTTGTTTATTAATAATCTCAATGTCTTTAATATCACCTAAATAGCTACGAATATACATCGGCCCTTTATTCAATATCGCGTCATAAGTAGCTTTGACATCGCTACTGGTCACAGGAGACCCATCCCAAAAGCGTGCGGCAGGGTTAATATGATAGATAATCCAGCTGGTGTCATCAGGGTCGTAAGTTACCTTGCTTGCCAGCTGCGGATACATGGTAAAAGCTTCATTTAGTGAACCAGTCATCAAGGTATCATATAGATAATCGGTGCCAATCATTGCTACACCAGTTGTCAACCATTTGTTGGCAGCATTAAAGGTGCCACGCGCATCAAGCGATAATTTACCCCCTGTCGGTGCATTTGGATTGGCATAGGGCATAAAGGGCGCATCAATATACTCAGTGGTACTATTATGACCAAGCGCAGTCGTGGTGATTGGAACTGCGATACTGGCTGGTATCCAACTCACAATTGTCACTAACAGGACAGTTTTTAGCATGGTATTTTTTATCATAATAAAGTTATAACAAACCCCTCTGCCAAACCAAATGGATGTATGCAGAATTTACCTAATGACTGAAAATTCATTGCAGCTTAAATGACAATTAAAAGAACATACGGCACAACATAAGCTCTCATAATTGCTGCAAAATTTCATCATAACAAATTTAGGTTTTTTAACCTAATGGTTTGCAGTGTTGAGTTTGCGGTATAACGCCCTACTCATCCAAAAAGAAGGTTAATTTTTGATAAAAAAAGACGCAACTCATAAAAGCTGCGTCCTTTGTTCTAAAGCTTATGCTAACTTAAGCATGCTTTTTTTCAAACGCTATCATAAAGTCAACCAATTGCTGCACCCAGTCTAGCGACACTGCATTGTAAATACTGGCACGCATACCGCCCACATCGCGGTGACCTTTTAAATGCATCAAACCTGCTGCCTCTGACTCTTCTAAAAATATTTTATCAAGGCTGCTGTCTGCTAACGTAAACGGCACATTCATGATAGAACGATACTTAGGATCAACTGGATTACTATATAAGTTGCTTTCATCAATCGTTTTGTAAAGCAAATCTGCTTTTTGCTGATTAATTTTGCCGATAGCAGCAACGCCGCCTTGCTCTTCTAACCAATCAAATACCAACCCTGCCAAGTACCAAGAATACGTCGCTGGCGTGTTTGACATGGATTCTTTTTCAGCTTGATGCTCATAGTTCATTAGTAGTGGGCACCACTCACTCGCCTGCCCCAATAAGTCTTCACGAATAATCACAATGATCAATCCTGCTGGACCAATGTTTTTTTGCGCACCAGCATATATCATCCCAAACTTAGAGACATCGATTGGCTGTGACAAAATGCAAGAAGACATATCGGCAATTAGAGGTGCATCAACTTGTGGTGGCTCAAATATTTGCAAACCATGAATAGTCTCATTGGCGCAGTAGTGGAAGTACGCAGCATCTTCGCTTATATTCCAATCGCTTTGGGCTGGCACGTCAGTAAAGTTACTATCTTTACCAGTTGCCACTAGATTAATCTCACCAAGACCTAGATTGGCATAACGCTGTGCTTCTTTGATGGCTTTACCTGACCATGCACCCGTAGTCAGGTAGTCACCGCGCCCACCATTTAATAAGTTCAATGGTATCGCTGAAAATTGTAAGCTTGCACCACCTTGCAAAAACAGCACTTTATAATTGTCTGGAATGTCCATCAATGAGCGCAATTTAGCTTCGGCTTTTTCGGTAATTGCGATGTACTCTTTGCTACGGTGGCTCACTTCCATGACTGACATACCGCGCCCTTGCCAATCAAGTAGCTCACTTTGCGCACGCTCTAGCACTGCGGTCGGTATGGTGGCGGGTCCCGCTGAAAAATTAGGTACACGGTTAGGAGCGGCTTTGGTAGTCATAATCATTATCCTAAATATGATGAAATCATCGTTGTTATATAAGTTTTAAAAGCTAAGGCTTCAAACTGCTGCTTTAAAACCTCTTAAGGTAAGTCTTGTCTCTATTTTTATTCTTAATCACTATGTTCAATAGCTATTGCAGCAGACTGTAAGTCTTTAACTCTGTCTCGACAACTGCTCCCAAAGCTGACGCTTAAGGCTACTATCAGCAAGCATCTCATCCAATGTAGGCACAGTAGTCACAGTAGGATGCGCAAGGCCGTCAGGCAACGCAGTTAATGCAGCAACTTTTATCTCTTCGCTGCGTCCAATTTTAAACACATATCCAGCAAGGCTAGCATTGGCAAGCTCAGCCGTATCCATCCCCTCGCAGATAGGAAATGATGTTGTCTCACAGGTGATTGACAACGCTTGCGTGATATTTTGCCACAGTTTTTGACTGTCGTTATTAAGTGCTTGGATATCAACCAAAACCACCCAATCGCCATAGCGACCACCTTGTAAATCAAATGGTGCTACTTTTTTAAAGCTGTCCTCTTTAAAACTATCTTCCTTAAAATTCTCAGCGCTATTTGTGTCAGCAATAGCGGCTTGCTGAACGACAGAATCTACAAGGGATGTAACGACTGTCTTAGAGGTATCAGGGACAGTCGTGTCAAAACTATAGGTAACAGGGCTTTGTTCGTCAGGATAGCTTAAATTTGGCTCATTAACGTCATCATGATAATGGCTAATAGATTCATCATCTACTATGCCTGATATAGATTCCGCAGACTCTATATTTGAATGATCAACGTTTGCAGCGTCAATACTTGGATGTTCTATATTTGGACGGCTAATGCTTGGCTGTTGAATAGTTGTATCGGCAGAAGTAGACTGAATGGCGCTATTAATTATAGTAGGGTCAGGTAAAACAGGCGCAGAAATATCTGCAATATTTAGGGTTTCTGAATTCGGCTGCACCCACTGATTGATACCCATCATCGCTAAAATCTGGCGCTGCTGCATACGATGCTGCAATACAATTAGCGGCTCTTGGATCTCACTCATACGACTCTACTATCCTACTTATCTAAAATGGGTTTACAAGATTTTAATGTCAAAAACAATGCCAAAAATGATGTTGAGAAACGATCTAAAATATTTAGCTTCTTGCTAGCGAAACACTCACCCAGCTTCAATCAATGACATTTATCAAAAAATTTGACGAACGCCTAACCAGTGCTCTGCGAGTACCATCAAGCAGTCGTACTCATCCTGACTAATTATCGTATCGTGTAACATCACCGTATGCAACGTACTTAGCCATTGCCGATACTCATTATAATCTATTTGATGGCTATCCTGTTGTCCCTCTCGATAATTATTCTTAGACTGAGTATCTGCTATAGGTGCCCTAGAAGTAGTTGTTTGAAAGATAGGAACAGCGTCAATAATGGCCAGTAACTGAATGCTATTTAAATTTTGTGCGGTTAATAGCAGCCATTGCAAATTTGCATCACTGACCGTGGTTAAATCAATATCAATCAAGCGTGTATGGCGATGTAAATCCACAATATAGTGCGCAACACTGTCATTATTATAGCCGAACTCTGAAATAGGTACTGAGCTATCCAACGTCAATATCATTTGACCTTTGACATCTTTCGATAGCCGATATGCAAGCAACGTCAATATAGCCCTCTTAACCACATTAAGACCGTTAAACACCTGTCCTGAAGGGTCAAGCTGAGCGCATATATCACTCATACCCCTCTGTAATAGCGGTTGCCATTCACTCTGTGTATCTACATCAGTATCATTTAAAACTTCAGAAAATATCGGCCGTAACTGCTGTAAATGCAGTGCTTGCCATAGCGATAGAATTGGTGAAGCTTGCTGCGCTGGAGTTGAGATCAAGGTACTTTTTACATGAGTCGGTACTGGCTGTTCGTTAACCATTAAATCTTTTTTAGCTGATACGTTATGAGCGAAACTTTTAGTCAGATCAGCTGATAGCTGTTTTCCAAACAACTCAAGCAGGCCTTGTTGATAGCGCAACAGCATCGTACGGCACTTTTGCTGCTTTACATAGTGTTGATGGGCTTGGTTACTATGACTGCGTTCACTTTTGAGACGTAATTGATCAATAGTGCTTTCTGATAAGTTATGCTGACTGATTTGCTTCACAGCGAATGTAATCAAAGCGCTGTCTAAACGCCGGTCAAAACTCGCCACTATTTTTAATAATTTATGGTCTAGCGTATGCGCTAAAATTTGAGGGTTACTGAAAGTATTATTATTAGTATTAGCATCGGTGTCAGCAGCAGACACACTATCGTTTGGAAGCCCAATCCAAATATCTTTTAAATCATACATGCCAGTCGTAGATATTGTCTGTCCTTGATGGCATAGCATGATGGCTTCTATTAATGCCTGCGCTCCTAGTGGGTGATGACTGTGATTGAGCACATGCTGTGGTAGTGTAACTTTGTTTATATCGTCAATACTAATCAAAGCTGCTGATGGCAAATCGCTGTCAGGTTTTGCCATCCATGGTTTTAACAGCTGATAAGTACCAATATCTTCTGCCAGTACCTGCAAACGCCCATCAACAACCACATCTTCCTCTACGACAAACTCAACTCCTGTATATATTTCCAATTCATTGCTAAGTTTATTCACAGAAAAAGCTGAAACTTCATTGTTAGTAATATCATTAGGATTCTCGTTGATACTATTATCAACAGCATGATTAACAGATGTTGATTCAGCTTTGGAGATATGAGATTGGGGCGTGATTTCTTCTTGATTACTGCTTAGGCTATTTACTTTTATTGCTCCCCAATTACCAAGACGACGCTGTTCATATATCTCTTTTATCTTTTGTTGATTTATGCGCTTCTCTCTTGCGACCTGAACGGCAAAGTCATGATAAGCATTAGCATTAATGGCTCTCATGCGTTCAGCTAAGCTAGGATGCGTAGCAAACCATGAGACATCCCCCAGATCCGCCCCACTGCTAGCAAAAAAGAAGTGACTCAGCCCATTGATATCAGCGATATTTGATAAGCGTGAACCAAGCGAGTCTTGATGAATAGCCTTTAAAGTTTCGATAATTGCAGGCGAGCGTGTCAGCTGCACGCTGGTCGCATCAGCGAGCAATTCACGCTGACGGTTAAAGCTATGCTTAATCAGCTGCGCACTTGCCATACTCGAAAAACTCAACCCATGTAACAGCAATGTCCAAACACTGCGCGGTGCTTGCCGATCAATCACAGGTCTATTTTCTAGCCATCTAGGCTGGCTTTTTGCTGATGACTGATGACTGTTCGATTGGGTTTGCCAGTAAGATACCCATTCGCTATGGCTCGTAAAGCTTGCTGTCTGCGCCTCAGTGCTGCGTGCACGACTATCGATTGCGCTTTGTGGCAAAGGCATGGCTCGATTAACAGCACTATTAAAAGAGCTATCAATCGAGCTATCGAAATAACTGCCTTGCTGACTATAACCAGAGGCTTTATTACTGATAGGATCACTCCAGTCATAGACTATCTGCAAGCCTGCCAGTACCACCATCAGCTGCAAATTAAACGTCGCATCGCCATGCAGTATATGACCATACTCATGACCTATAAGTCCGTATAGCCCCTCATCAGACAGCTTATCAAGCGCGCCTTGGGTGACGACTAACACCATATCCTGACTATGGCGACCAGCGACAAAACCATTGATGCCTTGCTCATCAGGCAGCACATAAAGAATTGGCATACTTAGACCGGAAGCAATAGCCAACTGCTGGGCAATCTCATAATAACGCCGATAGACAGGCGGAAAATCACGCTCATCACGTACCGCTATATGACGGTCACTAAAGCGAACCTTTGAAACAGACTCATGCTGATGGGCGACCCCGCTGCTATGTTCCCAAGCGTCCTGACTGTTATCGATAAACAAACGCACCGCACCCACGCGCTGGGCAATAGCACGACCACCAGTCTTTAAACGGCGATACTCTAAAAAGCTACCACCAATAAAGCTAGCCAACGTCCAAACAATGACCAGTACCAGTGCCCAATAATACACACCACCAGTAAATAGGGTAAGCAGCAGCGCCATTACCCCAAGCGCCACTGCTATATGTGCAAATACTATGAGAAAAAACAGCCCGTAGAGCAACAGGCTGCGCTGAGTACGTGTCCGCTGTTCACCAAAAAAATCCATCTATATGCCTGATTTAAAAATAGCTAAACGCATCTGAATATAATGAAACATTAGCCCATATTGACGACAGGTGCTTGAGCAATGGCCTTTCTGTCTTCAAACACTAAAGGGCTAAGTGGACGAAATCCAAAGGTGCTGCTGACAAGATTGTTTGGAAACACTTCGCGGTCATTGTTGTAGAACATCACGCTATCGTTATAATGCTGACGCGCAAAGCCAATACGGTTCTCTGTATTGGTGAGCTCATCCATCAACTCTTTAATCATACTGTCCGCTTTTAATTCCGGATACGCTTCCACGACAGCTGAGAATTGCCCCAATGCTTTGGAAAGCATACCTTCTGCTTTAGCAAATAATGCCATATGCTCAAGTGAGTCTGGTTGATGCTTATTAGAGTCTTGCAAGCTTTGGGCATGGTTACGTGCGCTAATCACGCGGCTGAGTGTCTCTTCTTCGTGGGTTAAATAACGCTTAGCAGTCTCTACCAAGTTTGGAATCAAATCATGACGGCGCTTTAGCTGCACATCTATCTGTGCAAAGCCATTCTTCGCTTGGTTGCGCGCCCGTACCAACTTGTTAAATATCGATACACCAAAAACAACGACTAGCACCACAATAATAATAAATAGCCAAACGAATATTTTCATAAATGAGCCTCAAATCTTTCAGTATTAATATCAGCGTTGATAAAAGTTAATACATATTATTTTAACCTATCTTAATCAATGAAACGCCAGAATCAGACGAAATGCAGGCACAAAAAAAGCCCTTTGCAATGAAGGGCTTAGTACATCATATAAACTTCTTAAATGGTTTATCGAAGCAGTTATCAAATTTTAAGCAAAAAAAAGCGACTCCAAAAGCACATCCTCGGCACACATCATAACTATTACCGTTGCTACCTTCCGGTCCTGGCGGGATTCATAGAACAATGTTGCGAGGCTACCAATGGAGCCACCAGTTGCAGATTATACAAGAATTTTTCAGTATTACAACCCCTATCTCAAAACTGTTTAATTACCATAGCAAACAATTGCGATATTTAGTGACAAAATTCTCACAAGGACTCGTCTAAATTTTGCTATTTTGGTTAGTGAAGCTCAGCTTACTAGGTATTACCTAACAAAATAAAATGAATGCCTATAGCTTCTAATATAGATCGCAATTCCTATTTGAACACGATCTGTGTCAATATCATTAATTTTACTTAGGAGATAATTATGGGAAGCACTTTACTTAATAAAGTAGCTCTTACTACTGGTACCGCTTGCCTACTAACCGCTATGATGGGCAGTGCGCATGCAGAACCAACTGGTTATGATCAACTTAGCTTCCAAACGGAAGTTAAAGAAGAAATTCAAAATGATGAAGTACGCGCTAGTATGTACAAAAAAGCACAGGCAACCAATGCTAAAGCACTGGCCACAACGCTCAACACTTCAATCAATAACGCTATGAAAATTGCTAAACGCTACCCTAGTGTGACAGTCAGCACCGGCCAGCAACGCACTTATCCACGCTACGATAAAAACGACAAAATTATTGGCTGGACAGGACAGGCAAATATAGATCTTAAAAGCACAGATTTTGCAGCGACTAGCCAGCTTATTGCTGATTTGCAAGAGACCTTAGTGATGGATAATCTAAATTTTGGGGTCTCAGATGATAAAAAAGACGCGCTAGAGCAAAAGTTAATGACTGATGCTTCTCGTTCTTTTCAAAAGCAAGCTAAAAATCTAACACGCGCTTGGGATGCTCGTGGCTATCGTGTAGTGAATGTTAGCTTAAACACTGGTAGCAACTATCCTCGTCCAATGTATAGCAGCATGAATATGAAAGCTGAGGCAGCAGATGCATCAGTTCCGAGTCAGAGCTTTGAGTCTGGTAACAGTACAATATCGGTCACCGCTAACGGTACAATTGAGCTTACCAAATAATTGAACTAAGTGGGCAAAAAATCAGCTAATTAAAGTTTAGTTTGATTACAGTATTTTCCAAGCAAAAATAAGGGGCAATCACTATTGATAGTGATTGCCCCTTTATACAAATTGTTAAGCTACATTGACCATTAAACCATTCAGCACTGATAAACCTTTGAGCACTGATGTTTTATTTGGCTACTTTACCTAGCTATTGCCTAGATATGTTAGTAAAAGCATCGTTAGTTATAGGTTGGCTATTCTGTGCTTTTTGCAGATTGATTTCCTTTTGACGCAATTTTAACATTACTTTTTGATGCCATGGTAGACGCTGATAAGCAAGCATTTGCGCGGCAATTTTCTTTTTGTTCTGCAAGATTACCGTATTTTGTATTACGTAAATAGTACGCTCAATTTGGCTAAGCGTTTGCCCTGCTTCATTTTTGATAACGGCTCGAATACTATGCGTACCCGGTAAAATATCTACCGTTGCGATAGATGCACTCAGGCCTTGCGCCACTTCATTATCATCAAGATAAATTATTACTTGATCGCCAGCTTGTAGCACAGGCTTTAGTTGTAGTTTGACATCGATACTCTGTGCAGGACGGCGATAAGCACGTGCTTCGCTCGGCTCTATCATGGTCAGCTGATATCTCACTCGTGCAGATTTGGTAGCAGGAGATGCAGTCTGTTGTGAGACTGCTGAAGAATTTGTCGTTTGAGATGATGTGATAGCTCTGCCATTAGAACCAGCACCTAAGCTGTTACTAACATTATTATCGTTAGCAGTATTATTAGCAGTAACATTAGTAACAACATCGGTTTGGCTGACTTGTTTATTGGCCTGATTTTCATAGCTTTGCGGACGATCAGTAAAAGTTACGTGTCCAGTTTTTTCATCTACCACTTTATAGATGGGCGCGGCATTAATCATCGGTGCATAAAGGCTGACTGTACCAATGAACACACCTGTTAACAACCCAGTTAGCTTGATATTTCTAAACTGTGAACTGTCTTGTTTTTTCATTTTATTTTTCGAATGCGTATACATAGTCAGCCAACCTAATAAGTGCTTATTATTAATATATGATTAATACTATTATGCGGGATTTTTAACGCTAAATCAGTAGTGATTTTTAGGAAGCTTATTATTTAGTTTTACAAGTTCTTTTAAAAAAGAAAAAACCAGCTAAGATTTACTTAGCTGGCTTTTATTACTCAAATTATCTGAGCGCTTTAACTGTTAACTAGCAGCTGTAATATAAATCAAATTCAACTGGATGCACAGTAACATTGACACGCTGTACTTCTTCTTCTTTTAGCGCGATAAATGCTTCTAGCATCTCTTCAGTGAATACATCACCTTTTAATAAAAACTCATGATCATCACGTAACGCTTGTAGCGCGACCTCTAAGCTTTCAGCAACCGTTGGGATTTGCGCTTCTTCTTCTGGAGGCAAATCATACAAGTTTTTATCAGCGGCATCACCTGGGTGCATCTTATTTTGAATACCATCAAGGCCAGCCATCAGTAGCGCTGCAAAAGTTAAGTACGGGTTGGCTGCTGGATCAGGGAAGCGTGCTTCAACACGAACGGCTTTTGGGCTACTAACATGTGGAATGCGGATAGACGCTGAGCGGTTAGAAGCAGAATATGCCAGTTTGATAGGCGCTTCGTAATGTGGCACTAGGCGTTTATAACTGTTAGTCGAAGGGTTGGTAATAGCATTCAGAGCACGGGCATGATGGATAATGCCGCCAATGAAATATAGTGCTGTCTCAGACAGACCAGCATATTCATCACCAGAGAAAGTGTTTACACCGTCTTTTGAGATAGACATATGTACATGCATACCAGAGCCGTTATCACCGACCACAGGTTTTGGCATGAAAGTTGCCGTTTTGCCAAACTGATGGGCAACGTTATGAACGACGTACTTTAACTGCTGCACTTCGTCAGCTTTACGTACTAAAGTGTTGAATGCGACACCAATCTCTGACTGACAAGGCGCAACTTCATGATGATGGACTTCGATACAGCCTTCACCGATGATTTCTTCTAGACGCTCACACATGACAGAACGCATGTCCTGTGAGCTATCGATTGGTGGTACTGGGAAATAAGCGCCCTTAACACGTGGACGGTGTCCCATGTTACCCCACTCATAATCGTTGTTAGTCGACCATGCTGCTTCTTCAGCAACGATCTTATGGCTGACGCCTGACATCTCAATCGACCATTTTACTTCATCAAATACAAAAAACTCAGGCTCAGGACCAAAGTATGCAGTATCACCAATACCAGTCGATTTTAAGTATTCTTCAGCACGGCGAGCGATAGAACGCGGGTCGCGGTCATAGCCTTGCAAAGTCGTTGGCTCAATGATATCGCACGTGACTACAACGGTGACTGCATCAAAGAAAGGGTCAAGAAAAGCAGTATCTGGATCAGGACGCAAAATCATATCTGAAGCTTCAATACCCTTCCAACCAGCGATAGATGAGCCATCAAACATTTTGCCATCTTCCATTACTTCTTCGTCAATAGTAGAAGCTGGAAAGCTAATATGTTGTTCTTTACCACGAGTATCGGTAAAGCGAAAATCAACCCATTTTGCACTAGATGATTTAATAAGATCCAATAATTTATTAGACATGAATAGTCTCCCTTGTGGTTATCATATTGTTACGTTTTAAAGAGCTGTGCTCACTGTTATATTTAGGTATTAGCTCAGACTCATGATTGTGATATCGATCAATCACTTTCCTCTACCGCTTATAAGCTTACACGATGCTGGCGCTATTTTAGCAATATCTGATCAATAATGCTGAACAGTTATAACATCTCAACCAACTCATCTGCTAGATTTTAACCTTAAGCTTATAATAATGAATGGTACGAGATGAATTTATATTAGCATCCTAATTGTAATATAAGGGTGCAAACCCTATGCCAAATTTATTTAGCAATCACGACCTAAAGTTAATTTTGTATGATAAACCATGGTAGGTATAGGATAAGTCTAAATTCAGCATCAAAACTATATATATGCCAACTCTATCACCTGCACAATAATAGGCGTTAATGATATGAAAAATGCACTAAATTAGTGCTCAAGTATTTTTGTGGTTTAAATTGGTGCGCAAAAAATCTTTATTTTTCTACAATAAGGTTAGTATTTAGTAAAATACGCTTGTAATAAAAAATAAAACCTCTAAGAACAGCTGGATAGATAGGTGTCCCGTTTGATACCCACTAAAATAGTGGTAAGATATCAAGCTTCTATAAAATTTTGCCTGATAAATACGAGCATAATAGTAGAGCGTTTATAAATTATAACCATACCAATAGATTGAGAGCATAATGATTCTGATGATCGATAACTACGACAGCTTTACGTACAATATTGTACAGTACTTCGGTGAATTACAGCAGGACATCACCGTCTGGCGTAACGATCAAGTCACAATCGAACAGATTAAAACCCTTGCTCCCGATGTCATCGTCATTGGCCCTGGCCCTTGTGATCCAGATCGTGCGGGTATTTCCTTAGAAGTGATTGATACCTTTAAAGGCGTTGTCCCTATCTTGGGGATATGCTTGGGTCATCAAGCGATTGGGCAAGCATTTGGCGGACAAGTGGTCAAAGCCGGTGAAGTCATGCACGGACGCTTATCAGCTGTTTATCATACTGGTCAAGGCGTTTTTACCGACCTACCTAACCCATCACAAGTGACGCGTTATCATTCCCTCGTGATTGATAAAACTAGCTTACCGGATTGTTTAGAGATGACTGCGTGGACACAAAACAAGGATGGTAGCATTGAAGAGATTATGGGCATACGTCATAAAGTTTTCGCAATCGAAGGTGTTCAATTCCATCCCGAATCCATCTTAAGTGAAGCAGGATATCAGCTGCTTAATAATTTTTTGCGGACCCATAATCTGGCAGTATTATCTGCAGATGAGTTGCCGCAAGTGGGCTAGCTGACTATTAAAACTGGATTTAAAGTCTAAACCGACAAAACCAATCCAAACATCTAATTAAAACCAATGTAAAAAATAATAAGAAGTGAGACCTTAATGACCACTGCTAATTTACAGGAAAACTATAAACCAGCTGCTCATATACCAGATGATATTGCTCAGCTTTCTGATGAAGGCGTTCATCAGTTATTGACCACTGCCTTGGGTAGAATTTTTCAGCATATTGATTTAACTTTCGACGAGATGTATCAAGTCATGCTCATTATTATGCAGGGCAGATGTAGCAACGCCATGATGGGTGCTATTTTGGCTGGTCTGCGTATGAAAGGTGAATCAATTGATGAAATTACTGCGTCGGCTAGTGCCATGCGCGCGTTGGCTGCCAATATTGCACCAAAGAACTGTGATTATTTAGTTGATATCGTCGGCACAGGCGGCGATGGCGCTAATTTATTCAACGTATCTACTGCGTCAGCCTTTGTTGTCGCTGCAGCTGGTGCGCAAGTTGCTAAGCATGGCAACCGCGGAGTATCGACTAAGTCTGGTAGTTCCGACTTACTTGAGCAAGCGGGTATCAGTTTGGCACTTACGCCTGAACAAGCGAAAGACTGTATCGAAAATGAAGGTATTGGCTTTTTATTTGCACCCAACCACCATAGTGCCATGCGTTATGCCAATCCGGTACGCCGTGAGCTTAAAGCACGGACCATTTTTAACATCTTAGGGCCTTTGACCAACCCAGCTGGGACACCTAATTTAGTCATTGGTGTATTTACTGCCCAGCTGTGTGAGCCTATCGCTAAAGTCATGAAAAATTTAGGCGCACGTCATGTCATGGTTGTCGGCGCAAAAGACGGTTTGGATGAAATCAGCCTTGCAACTTCGACCACGGTCGCTGAGTTAAAAGACGGTGAAATATCAGTCTATGAGATGATGCCAGAAGATGCTGGCATCGAATCACAAACCCTTATCGGTCTCGATGTCGACTCTCCTGAGCAAAGTCTTGAGCTGATACGCGCTGCTTTATCGGGTGAGGACACCCATGATCGTGCTGTGCTCAAAGCGCGTGATATGATTGCACTAAATGCAGGAGCGGCGATATACACCGCAGGACTTGCCAGCAACTACTCGAATGGTGTGAGCCGAGCGCAAAAAGTTATTCAAAATGGCGATGCTTTGACTAAGCTTGAATCATTAGCCAAGTATACACAGCAGCTAATAGCTAATGCTTAACTTATACAACATTGTTAAAAGATACAAACCTAGCAATCACTGTGTATTTACATTCAACGATATTCGGATAACAGTATGACCACAACCAATACAGATATTCCCTCAGTGTTACAGCGTATTGTCGCGACTAAGCAGATCGAGGTAAAAGCGGCTCGTGAGGCGCTATCTCTTGAAAATCTCCAAGCAAAAGTAGCCGCTGATAATAAATCACGCCGTGGCTTTGCAGCAGCCCTACGAGCTGCCAGTAACAAAAACAACGGTATCGGCATCATCGCTGAAATTAAAAAAGCATCACCATCTAAGGGCATCATTAATCATAACTTTGCGCCCGCTTTGTTTGCTCAGCAATATGAGCAAGCTGGTGCCAGTTGCTTATCTGTATTGACTGATCGTGATTATTTTCAGGGTGATGACAGCTATCTTATCCAAGCTTCTAACGCTACAAGCCTGCCTATATTGCGCAAAGATTTTATGATTGATGTTTATCAAATTTATCAATCTTATTTGATGGGTGCAGATTGTGTTCTGTTAATCATGGCTTGCCTTGACGATACCCAGTTACAAGAGCTACATGCGCTGAGTATCGAATTAGGTATGGATGTATTGATTGAAGTACATACCAAAGCTGAGCTTGAGCGCGCACTCCAGCTGCCACGTTCAGAGCACAATATTTACGGCATTAATAATCGTGATTTAAATACTTTCGATGTCAATTTGCAAACTACTCTCGATTTAAAAAATATTTTAATCGAAGCTTTGGCTACTGACGCTGATAGTACAGCGCAGAAACCACTTATCGTTACCGAAAGTGGTATTCATAGTAGCGATGATATTCGTTTGATGTTAGACCACGATATTCAGCATTTTTTAATTGGTGAGCGGTTCATGAAGACCGATCACCCTGGACAAGCGTTACAATCCTTACTTGCGGGCGTCGCAGCAGACGAGTAAAGTAACTGAAATAGCTTAATTTAAGATTAGATAGCTTTTAAAGGGCTAATAAACAAATCACTCATTCATTAACCAACGATACGTTAACTTTTATGGCAAACTCTCTATTTTCAAAAGAAATGCAAGATCAGCTCAAAGAGCTCAAAGGGCAACTGAGCAAAGGGCATGATACTACTTCACCTGATGGCGTAGATCAAAAGCCAACAGAACCTGTTTCATTGCTAACCCAAAAGCAAGTAAAGAAAACAGTCAAACAGTTAGACAGTGAACATATCGATGATGATAAAGTTCTGTTTATGCAAGCGATGCACGGCGTAAATCAACTTGATGATAAGAACGTTCGTTCACCAGCCAACGCATCAAAAGCACGCAAACCTGATGCAGCTACTCTCTCAAAACGTGCAGCTGCTCAAGGTGGTGAAAGTAGCGATTTGGGTGCAGGTTTATCAGATATGCAAGCGCTACTTAACCCTGTGGCAGCTGAAGCTTACTTATCATATAAACAGCCTACGCTGCAAAATAAGATCTTTACTCAGCTGAAACAAGGCAAGCTACGTTGGTATGACGCCGTAGATATTCATGGCTGTACTATTGAGGAAGCACGTGCTGCTATGACTCAATTGCTAAGCCAAGCCAAGCAGAACAATGAGACTATGGTAAAAATTGTCCATGGCAAAGGTAGCGAAGCTATTCTGAAAACCTGTGTAAATGGTTGGCTACGTCAGTTACCAGAAGTATTAGCTTTTTGCTCTGCCCCGCCAAAAGATGGCGGTAACGGTGCAGTACTGGTACTACTCAAAAAATCTAAAACAGATGGCGAATAGCTTTTAGTGTTAGATCAGTAAAAGAGATGAAAAGGACTGCAAATGGCAGTCCTTTTTTGTATAAATAAATCCTATATTTCTTTAACAGCAAGCTTTAGATAAACATCTAGACTATTTTTAGGCACGTTTTTTATTAGAGTGAATCCATTATGAGCACACAGATTATTGAGAGCCCTCAAGAGCTAGAAGAACACATCATTAAATTAATTGCCATTGAACCAAGATTTGCGCTTGTCTATGAGCAAGTTGGTGTGCCTAGCCTTAGGCACAATGCAGGTGGGTTTAAACAATTGATGAGAGCGATGGTCGGTCAACAGTTATCTGTGGCAGCTGCTGCAAGTATTTGGCAACGCTTGGTTGATGCTGATTTGACCAATCCACAAGCGATTACTGAGGCAACAGACAAGACCTTACGGACACAAGGTTTATCTAAACAGAAAATTCGTTATACTCGATCTTTAGTAGATCATGATATAGATTTTGTAGCATTGGAAACTATGACGAATGAGGACGTGACTAAAACCTTAACCGCTGTTACGGGCATCGGACGTTGGACTGCTGAGATGTATTTATTGTTTTCTTTGAAACGAGCAGATGTGCTTGCAGTCGACGATTTGGCGATTAAAGTTGCAGCAATGCAGTTGTTAGATCTCACAGAACGTCCAACCCCAAAACAATTGAAAATTCTGATCGAAGTATGGTCACCGCATCTTAGCGCCGCAAGTTTACTACTATGGGCGCACTACGGCCTCTTACGTAAGAAAACTGCAGTGCCTTTATAAACGCATAACTAACAAAACGTTAAGTGACTTCCTTAAATGACCCTCTAAGGCTGATTCCATATAGAAAGGCTGAAGTTCTTTTTGGCGTGCCTGAACTTACGTTTTGCTAAAGCATAATTACTCCCTTTATGGGATTTTTTTCCATCAGCCTTTCTAATTCTTTCTTCTTTCTTATTAGCTGCTTTATCCTTTTTAGTACTGTCGACATCTTTGTTTAAATCAACAGCATTATCTTGCTTGCCATCCGTATCCGTACTGGTATTACTTCCATTTTCTGAATCTGCTAATAGTTCAGCTGTATTATTTTGACTATCGCTGTTTTCACTATTATTTTTTCCATCATCACTATTTTCAATATCGTTTTCCATATGCTGTTCAAGCTCAGCTTGGTTAACGATCAATTGCTGCGTTGGCAATGCGTGTTCGACTTTATATTTTTTCACTTGAGTTAATACATCAACGAATACTACGTTTTGCTTATCATAAAATTCCATTACATCATTAGCATTGATGTAGGCCTGTAATTGAATGACATAACAATCTTGACGCAGCTCTAAAATATTGACTTGGTTCCATTCTTGGTTGGTCAAGTAATGCTCATTTAAAAATTCATCCAAGTCTTTTACCATTTTAAAGACAACTTCGATATCAGCAGTACGCTTTAGATATAACTGATGAAAAAACCGGAACATATCGCGAGAGGTAAAGTTTTCAATTTGCATAGACGAGAAGTCACCATTCGGTACAGTAACAATTGTACGTGATAGCGTACGGACACGTGATGAGCGAATACCAATATCAACTACCGTACCTTCATAAGTACCAAACTTGCAATAGTCACCTATCCGAACTGGCGAATCTGCTACCACTACGACACTACCAACAAGGTTCTCAATCGTCTTTTGTGCACCAAGCGCTAAGGCTAAACCACCCACACCTAAAGCAGCGATACCAGTCGTCAAATCGAAGCCCAAATTACCAAATATGACAATAACAGCGAATATTAATAACAGCGCTTTGACAACTTTACGCAGTAGACCCAAAATGGAGACACGTTCAGTATAGTTTTTCTTATAGCTTAAGTTGACAGCACGAGTAAAAATCGCATCGATTACTCGTAGTAGTAACCAAGTTATAGCGAGCCAAGAAGCGATATCAGTAAAACGATTGACTGGCTCACGCAGTGTTACTGACACGCCAGCATAAACCATCACTTCAGATAAGATGAGTGCCATAATCACGACAGCCAGTGGCAGTATAACCTTGTCAGGCACAGGCAGTGGCACATCGCGTACTCGTGGGTAGGCAATTTTTAGCAAATGATACAGTATCCAAACCATGATATAAGTCAGTACAAAGCTACTGATAATCATAGTTAGTGCAGCGACCAGATCCGTCAGCTGATAGCCAAATATTTTTTTGCCTTCAAGCGAGTCAATCGTATAACGCGAGACTAAAGTAGGATTGGTATTTTCTAAAACTTCTGGTATTGAATTAAGCGTATCAGTGGAGAATTGCCAGTACTGCTCACCTTGCTTGGACACGACCCTCTCAAGCAACAGCGGCACACTTTTTTCACCAATATTAATACTACCTACATTTTCTTGGCTTGGCGGCAGCTGGTCAGTTAAATTACCCTCAGGCGTATTATTGAGCTGCAAGTCAGCCTGAAAGCGACCACCAGCGTCAAGCGCCTGTTTGAACTCCCGCACAGCTGTCGTTGGATTGTCAGATTTGGATAAATTAAGATAGTTGCTTGCTAGTAAGTAGTCATTTTCACCTAGCGCACTGATAAACCCTTGTACCGTATGGCGTGGTGTATCACGTCCAAACGAATCTGGCAACGGTTCGCGTACAGTCTCTTCACTACTACCACCTACACCAAGCGCACCAGCTCCCGCTTCAGCAGCAATAGCGGTATTCGGCAATACCATACTCAATATCAAAGCAATCAAAAGTGACACTATCATTAAAGATGTTTTGCTTAATGAGATTGATGCAGTAGCAGAGTTTAGATAACACTTAATAGACAAAACAAACCTCTTAGATTTATGAATAGCACAACAAAAAACAGAAAAAACCTGCCACTATGATAGCAATTATTTGCAACATCAGTACTTTTGATTGCGCGTTTTATCGTAACCTACGTTAGTAATTTATTTCTTATTCCGTGGCGCTACTTTGCTAATATTCCTTATAAAACGACTCACAAATTGATTGTGATAATCTTTAGATGAATAAATAGCAGCTCATCATGAAATCCATTCAGCTTACCGTGAAGAAACATTAGGTTAAAGTTGTTTATAAAGCAGTAACTTTTATAGATAATGAGCACAGCTGTCACCTTATGACATTTTTGGTAATTTTGGCTCGATAACTTTTGGATTAATTATGACTTTTTTACGTTCAACTTCGACTACTTATCTTCGTTTGAGCATTTTAAGCGCGCTTGGTCTTCTTGTATTCAACACAGCGATAGCAGCGACACCTGAAATCAACGATAGCGGATTGCCACAAGTTGAGCTTGATGAAATCGTTGTGACGGCTACGCGCACCCCTACCAAAATCAGCAACACCATCGCCCAGACTCGTGTGGTTGACAGTGAAGAGCTACAACGTTATCAGGGTCAAAGCGCCCTTGAAGTGCTCAAACATCAGCCTGGTATCAGTCATTATACTAATGGCGGTCCTGGAACCACTTCAAACTTCTACATGCGTGGGTATGGTAGTAATCAAATCTTAGTCTTAATCGATGGTATACGCTATAGTTCAATTAGTGCGGGTGGCGCGACCCTTAGCTTATTACCTGCCGATCAAATCGACCGTATTGAGATTTTATACGGTGCATCAGGCTCTAGTATCTATGGCTCAGACGCTATGGGTGGTGTCATTCAAGTATTTACAAAAGGTGCAAACGTTGACAGAACCAATTTTTCGGTAACGGTTGGGGCAGGCTCACATGACGAATATCTGTATGGTGCCAGTGCACAATTTGCTAATAAGACAGGAACGACATTGAGCCTATCAGCAAGCCATAATGAGACGGATGGCTTTAATGCAACTTTACCAGATTCTTATGGCTATAATAAAGATGACGATGGTTTCGAAAGTGATAACGTCAGCCTTGCCTTAGCTCAACGCATTAATGACCAATGGCTTGCAGGTGCAAGCGCCTTATATAGCAAGTCTACCACTGACTTTGATAATGGCGCGGCAGAAGATACTTATTCTGATCAAGAAAATGGTGCAGCACAAGCGTTTGTCGATTGGCGTTACATGCCAGGTTCTTCTGTAAAGCTACAATATGGACATTCTATAGATAAGTCTGATAATCCAACCTATAGCAGTGTTTATGATACTAAACAAGATCAAATTAGCCTAGTGGGTCAACATAAGCTTCCAGTTGGTCAGGGTATTTACGGCGTAGAATATCTCAATCAAAGTATCGATACGACTCAATATGATGTTGATGATCGCGATGTCACCAGTGCATTTTTAGGTTATGTTCTGGCTAATAATCAGTTTGATGCGCAAGCTAACTTACGTTTCGATGATGACTCACAATATGGTAATGAAACCACTTATAATTTAGGCGGTGCTTATCATATTAATCCTAACTTACGCACTGGTGTCAATTATGCAAAAGGCTTTCGTGCACCAACTTTCAATGATTTATACTATCCTGGCTCAGGTAATCCTAGCTTAAAACCTGAAACCAGCGATAATTATGAAGCCTTTATTGAATACGATAATGATGTGCAGTCGACGCGTTTGACTGGCTATCATAATAAAGTTGAAGACTTAATTGGTTATGTTGCTAACCCTACTCCTGAAGATCAGTGGGCAGGCAGCAGTGAAAATGTTGATGAAGCTAAAATCAAAGGGTTATCGCTAACCTCAGATTGGGTAATTGATAGTTATCTGTTCGGTGGTAGCTATGACTATCAAGAAGCAAAAAACAGTAGTGGCGGCAATAATGATGGCAACTTTCTATCTATTCGTCCTGAACATAAAGGTCTAGTCTACTTAGGCTATCGTTTACCAAGCGTAAATATCCGTGCTGAATATCAATACGTAGGCGATTATTATAGCGGTGTTGCCAACACTGATGCACAACTCGTTGAGGATTATGGCCTGTTCAATATCAGTGGTAACTATCAATTAACTGATAGTCTATCTATGACGGCGCGTTTAAATAATATTACTAACGAGAAGTACACGACCATACCAGGTTATAATACCGATGGTACTAACTTCTTTACCTCACTAACTTATAACTGGTTCTAAGTTTATTTAAAGGTATAAAAAGCCAGTATTTGTTTAAATACGAAAAGGTCATCAATCGATGGCCTTTTTTACGTCTATTAAAACTGCAAAACTATATATACCTTTATTACCTAACATTTATGTTATCCAGTAGGTGACAATCGCAGACTCATCTATTACAATAACGACCTCCGAGAGGTGTTGCACCATAATTATTGATCTTTGTATTCAGGCTATAGAGCCATACAAATCATAAACTATGTTAGGCTCGGTTAACTGTTGAGTGTCCATCATTTTGGATACTGACAGCGCAAACAACGGCACCTGCGTTTTTATTCTTTTTATCTATTAACTGATAGGAGCATATTATGGACGCAGTGTCTAACATACCATCTGCCCATACGATCAATCCCTCTTTTACTGACTATAAAGTTGCTGACATCAGCTTAGCTGACTACGGTCGCCGTGAAATCTCCCTTGCTGAAGCCGAAATGCCTGCCCTAATGGGTTTGCGTCGTCGCTATGAAGCTGACCAACCGCTCAAAGGCGCAAAAATCGCCGGCTGTATTCACATGACCATCCAGACTGCTGTCCTTATCGAGACACTAGTCGCGTTAGGTGCTGAAGTACGCTGGACTTCATGTAACATCTTCTCAACTCAAGATCATGCTGCTGCGGCTATTGCGGCTGCTGGTATCTCTGTTTATGCTTGGAAAGGCGAAACCGAAGAAGAGTATGAGTGGTGCTTACGTCAACAAATCCATGTTGGCGGTGAAGAATCAGGTCAGCTTTGGGATGCAAACTTAATTTTGGATGATGGCGGTGATTTAACCGCGTTGATTCACAATGATTATGCCCAAATGCTTGATAGCATCCATGGTATCTCAGAAGAGACTACTACAGGTGTGCATCGCTTGGTTGAGATGCTCAATAAAGGCACGCTAAAAGTACCAGCGATCAACGTCAACGACGCGGTTACTAAATCTAAAAATGACAACAAATACGGCTGCCGTCATAGCTTAAATGACGCCATCAAACGTGCTACTGACATGTTCCTTGCTGGTCGCCGCGCTCTAGTTATTGGTTATGGTGATGTGGGTAAAGGCTCTACGCAAAGTCTACGTCAAGAAGGCATGATTGTACGTGTCTCAGAAGTCGATCCTATCTGTGCCATGCAGGCATGTATGGATGGCTTTGAAGTATTATCACCTTACATCAATGGCGATAACACTGGCGGCGCAGAAAATATCAACAAGCGCTTGCTCGAAGATACCGACATGATTGTCACCACTACTGGCAACTACCATGTTTGTGATAGACACATGCTAGCCGCATTGAAGCCGGGCGCCGTGGTCTGCAACATCGGTCACTTTGACACCGAAATCGACACGCAATTTATGCGTGACAACTGGCGCTGGGTTGAGATCAAGCCACAAGTGCATCAAATCTTCCGCTCAGACGATGAAAACGATTATTTGATTTTGCTTGCTGAAGGTCGTCTAGTAAACCTAGGTAACGCAACCGGTCACCCATCACGTGTGATGGACGGCTCATTTGCCAACCAAGTATTGGCACAAATGTATCTGTTCGAAGAAAAGTTCGCTGACTTGCCAGTTGATGAGCGCACTGACAACTTATACGTCAGAGTATTGCCTAAAAAACTCGACGAAGAAGTCGCTGCTGCGATGGTTGCAGGTTTTAACGGTACGCTAACCAAGCTGACTGAAAAGCAAGCGGAGTATTTGGGTGTGCCTGTCGAAGGTCCGTTCAAGCCTGACGCTTATAAATACTAAAAGGAGCTAGCCTGTGAGTAAGCCTGCTTTCTCCTTTGAGTTTTTCCCTGCTAAAACCGCGCAAGGCCACGAAAAGTTACTTAGCACTTACGATGAGTTGAATAAGCTATCACCGACCTACTTTTCGGTAACGTATGGTGCTGGCGGTTCAACTCGTAGCCGCACCTTAGATATCGTACAAGCATTATGTGCACGCGGTGAGACAGATATTGCGCCGCACATGTCTTGTATTGGCGATGACAAGACTGAAATAGCCGAACTCTTAACGCATTATAAAAGCTTAGGTATCAAGCGTTTGGTAGCCCTGCGTGGTGATTTACCCTCAGGTCAGGTCGGCATGGGTGAGCTGCCGTTTGCATTAGACTTAGTTAAGTTTATTCGTGAACATTCAGGCGATCACTTCCATATCGAAGTGGCTGCGTATCCTGAAATGCATCCACAAGCACGTAGCTTTGAGTTTGATATTGACAACTTG
Source organism: Psychrobacter sp. ASPA161_9 (assembly GCF_051970275.1). Taxonomy (NCBI): domain Bacteria; kingdom Pseudomonadati; phylum Pseudomonadota; class Gammaproteobacteria; order Moraxellales; family Moraxellaceae; genus Psychrobacter; species Psychrobacter sp. ASPA161_9. Next base: position 67,512 of record NZ_JBEFNI010000006.1, read on the forward strand.
GTCAATAAATACCAAGCTGGCGCCAATGCTTCGATCACCCAGTTCTTTTATAACGCTGATAGCTATTTGTATCTGCGTGATACTTTAGAGAAGCGCGGTATCGATACAGTAGTACAGCCATTGGTGGCTGGTATTATGCCTATTACTAACTCTAGTAACCTAATGCGCTTTGCTGATAGCTGTGGTGCTGATATTCCACGTTACGTGCGCAAGCGATTGACTGATTTCGGTGATGATCGTAAAGCTATTCGCGAGTTTGGCTTTGATGTCGTCTATCGTCTGTGTGAGCGCTTAATCAGCGAGGGCGTACCTGCCATGCATTTTTATAGCATGAATAAAGTTGAGCCCAACAAGCGCTTAGTTGAAGCTTTAGGTCTTACTTCCCAGATTTAACGCAAATTCTTCTAATGGCTGGCATTCTTTGGAATGCCAGCTTTTTTATGCTGTTCATTAATTTTGCATATCAATTAGATGGTTAAAAAATTTACTCTTATACTAAGCTCTATTTACTATAGAGATACTTTTACCTAAACAATATTCTGCTAAGATATTGAGAAAGATTATTGTTTGAAATACAGGACTAAGTGATTGTGCGACGTTTTTTTTATGCTATAAGTGATGAACGCGATGCCAGTAGCAACATCGATATCAATTACCCTAAACTGAGTACTTTATCTGTTGGCTCAGAGCTTGCATTAACAGAAGGTATCGTACATCACTGGTGCCGCGTATTACGTGCAAATGTTGGTGACCAAGGTATTCTGTTCGATGGTTTTGGTGGTGAATATCGTGTACAGCTACAAGAGATTAGTAAAAAGCACGCAACCGTCACCTTATTAGCACATTTAGATGATGATCGTAGTGCGCTTGTCATCAGCAAAATCGGCTTAGTGATGAGTCGTGGCGAACGTATGGACTATGCAATTCAGAAAGCCACTGAGCTAGGCGTGACCGCTATTCAGTTGTTAAGCAGCCATCATGGTGAAGTTAATTTAAAACCTGCGCAAGTAGACAAAAAGCTTTTACACTGGCAGCAAGTAGCTATCGCCGCATGCGAGCAGTGCGGATTAAATCGACCGCCGCTTATTCTTTCACCTCAGTCTATTGACCAATGGTTGAGAGCAGATACAGCCATTAACGCTGTGAGCAAAGTTACTGCTAACAGTATAAATGAGAATACTGAGAAAAATACTAACGGCCTGCCCGTCAGCCCTATTGTCGCGGCACTAAGCCAAGATGCTTACTATCAGATATTACAGCAGCCAGCAGACTTACGCTTACAAATGAGTGTGCCAGCAGCAGGACAACCCGCTATGCCTGAGTCCTTGTTAGCAGTACTGAAACGCGAATCACCCTATATCAAGCTATTGATTGGCCCTGAAGGTGGACTGAGTGACGATGAGCGTGCGCAAGCAGAAAAAGCTCACTTTTCCCCTTGGCAAATCGGTAATCGAGTACTCCGTACAGAGACGGCACCTGTAGTCGCTCTAGCCACATTAAATGCGCTTTATCATCAACATTAATAAACAAACATACTCATTTATTATTAAAAATAAAATCCAGTGAGTGAATGCCTAATGACTATCTTACTCGCTAAGCTTATGAAAATGTGCATGACTACCACCTTGATTGACTATTGAGTCTCAATTATGACTACCTTTGTTCCCATCTCACCATCGATTAAGCAGCAATTATTATTGGAGCTGTGTGAGCGCTTGGAAGATGCCGTATTTATCCTAGATGCAAATCTACGCTATATGTCAGTTAATGCTGCTTATGAAGCAATGATTGGTTTTGAAGAGCCATTTATGATTGGTCGACCACTTGGTATATATGCCGCTGAATTCCTATCAGAGAAAGAGCGTTCTATATTACAAGATATATCTAATCGACTGGATGACGATGGTTTTTATGAAAATAATTTTTCCCTATTAAACCGCTACGGTCGAACACTTAACTGCCATATATCTTACCGTAGGATCTATGTCGATGAAACCGTTTATTATGTAGGAATGGTGCGCGATATCTCCTCAGTCGTAGAAGACCAACAACAAGTCGCACATCTACTTAATCACAATCAGCTGACAGGTCTACCCAATCGCAAAGTGTTTTTGAGTCAGACCAATGATGTATTGATGGATAGCTTCCAAGAAGTAGTTATTATTCGAGTAAATATTGACCGTTATCGTATTTTGATTAACAATCTCGGACAAGACAACGTCGATGCCCTTATCAAAGAGTTTGTCGCTAGAATCAATGGCCTTGAGCTTAATCAACTACTGTGCTTTTCACACTTAGGTGGCGATAATTTTGGGTTGTTATTCGAGTTTACAGATGCCCATATGGTACGCCATGAGCTCGATAGCCTGATGCATATGTGTGAGCGACCGTTTGTCTTAAACAGCACTAGTATCTATTTGCAAATCTCCGTCGGCGTCAGCTATTACCCTAAAGACGGTAATCAATTGAGCAGCTTACTAAACAAGGCTGAAAAAGCTTTACAGTATGCTAAGGAGCATGGAGGCGATGATGTTTGGTGGTATAACGATGAGCTAAACTGTCCATCAATTGATAGTATGCAGTTAGAGACCGAGCTGCGTGAAGCGATAGTTGCTAAGCAGTTCATAGCATATTATCAGCCTAAAGTAGCTCTAGATACTGGGGTTATTACTGGTTTTGAGGCATTGGTACGCTGGCAACATCCTACACGCGGGCTACTACAACCAAAAGATTTTATTGAAGCTATTATTAAACATAAACTGTCATTTGATTTATTTCGCCAGATGGCTTTTCAAATTGCTGAGCAGTTATGCATTTGGGAGTCAATGAACTTTACCCAACATGTCTGTATTAATGCGGATGCTGCTGAATTTAGCCATCCTGAGTTTTTTGACTTTGTAAGCAATCTCTTTACTCAATACTCTATTCAACCTCACCAGTTGCATATTGAGGTCACTGAATCTTCTCTGATGCTACGGCACGCTAGTGTTAAGCAACAGCTTATTGCTCTAAAAGCACTGGGGGTCTGTTTAGCACTCGATGATTTTGGTACTGGCTACGCCTCGCTCAGTTATTTGCAAGAATACCCTTTTGATTTTATTAAAATTGATAAAAGCTTCATTGATAAAATCGTTGATAACCGTACGCAGTCCGCTATAGTTAAAGCTATATTAGATTTGGCTATTGCTTTAGATATGAGCGCTATCGCTGAAGGAATCGAGACCGAACAACAGCGCGATTTGTTATTACAAATGGGCTGTAAGTATGGACAAGGTTACTGGTTTGGTCGGCCTGTCTGCGCTGATATAGCAACCAAAATGTTGAGGCACTCGTCTCTTCCGAATACGGATCTTAATTAGTTTAAACAATCGTTACTACTATATAGATTGTCTTATATAGCTTTTTCTCGCACCTCTTCGCACCGTAGTTAGCCCTGTTTTTTTGTTCGCTAACGTTGATTATATAAAGGATGCAAGATGGGTTGATGACTTATCAGTATTACAACCAAACTTGTATAATTCCCAGTGAACGCCTATCTTTTGTGGTGAATTTACTAATACAGTCATAATTCTTTTATCATTTTTCAACGTTATTTTATATGACCGGTGTCGTTGCTTCTAGTCATTAGTGTAGACAAGTCTGATACCAGTAACATACTAACAGCTAAGATATCAATAAATAGAATCGTTTATTCGCTGTCGGTCATATCCAAAAAAAGGACAGGAAGTTATGCAGTACAAAGCCCCTTTACGTGATATTCAATTCGTCATGCATGAGTTACTTGATAGCGAAAGCCACTATAAACGCTTACCAAAATTTCAAGAAGCTGACCGTGAACTAATGGACAGCCTGTTTGAGATGGCTGCAAGTTTTGCTGAAAATGAATTGTCACCGCTAAATCAAAGTGGCGATGCTGAGGGCTGCCAGTTTGACAATGGTAAGGTTACAACGCCTAAAGGCTTTAAAGAAGCTTATAAGCAGTACTGTGAGCTTGGTTTCCCTGCGCTTTCTGCTGAAGAAGAATTTGGTGGTCAAAACATGCCATTTTCATTATCTACGGTCATCAATGAGATGGTAGGTACGGCTAACTGGTCATTCTCTATGTACCCAGGTTTATCACATGGCGCTATCCAAACCATTGAGCATCACGGTACTGATAGCCAAAAAGAAACGTATTTAGAAAAAATGGTCACTGGCGAATGGTCAGGTACTATGTGTCTTACTGAAGCACATGCAGGCTCTGACTTGGGTATTATCCGTACCAAAGCTCAGCCGAATGACGATGGCAGCTATAGTATTACTGGTCAAAAGATTTTTATTTCAGCTGGCGAGCATGACTTGGCTGAGAACATTATTCATATCTGCTTAGCGCGTTTGCCCGGCGCACCTGCTGGCACTAAAGGCATCTCATTATTTATCGTACCAAAGATAATGGTTAATGAAGACAATAGCTTAGGCGAGCACAATAACGTTGTCTGCGGCTCTATCGAGCACAAAATGGGTATCAAAGCCTCAGCCACTTGTGTCATGAACTTTGATGGTGCAACCGGTTATTTGATTGGCCCTGAAAACCGTGGCCTGCAATGCATGTTTACTTTTATGAACGTGGCACGTATCGGTACTGCTGTTCAAGGTCTAACTGCTGCAGAGTATGCGTTCCAAGGCTCACTTACTTATGCCAAAGATCGTTTAGCAATGCGTTCACTATCAGGTCCTAAAGCGCCAGATAAAGTCGCTGATCCTATCATCGTGCATCCAGCTGTCCGTAATATGCTATTGACTGAAAAAGCCTTCGCTGAAGGTGGCCGCGCACTAGTATATTATCTCTCTCATTTTGCAGATACTGTCGCAAAAGGCGAAGGCGACGATCTTAAATTTGCGGATCAAATGCTGTCATTACTGACGCCAATTGCAAAAGCGTTCTTAACCGAAACTGGTCTAGAAGCTGCTAATCATGGCGTGCAAGTCTATGGTGGTCATGGCTTCATTAGCGAATGGGGCATGGAGCAAAACGTCCGTGATACGCGTATCGCCTGCTTGTACGAAGGTACTACTGAGATTCAAGCACTTGATCTACTTGGTCGTAAAGTCTTAGGCTCACAAGGCAAATTGCTTGCAAACTTTGTCAATATCATTCAAAATTTCTGCGAAGATAATAAAGACAACGATGAGATGGGCCAGTTCATCCGTCCACTTGCCAAGCATTTAAAAGAATGGGGCGATTTGACTGCACGTATTGGCATGCAAGCAACTGAAAACCCAGATGCCGTTGGCGGTGCTGCCGTTGATTACATGTATTTCAGTGGATATGTTACCCTTGCCTATTTATGGGCACGTATGGCATTGGTTGCTCAAACTGAGATTGCAAACGGCAACAGTGAACATGCCTTCTATGACGCCAAGGTTAAAACAGCACAGTTCTATTTTGCTAAGTTGTTACCGCGCACTACTACGCATGTACAACGTATCAGTACTGGTGTTGAGCCGTACATGAGCATGGACGTTGATCAATTTGCTTTTTAGAATCAAGCCTAGATAAATTCTATTATGGTTAGATGCTACGAATTTTGATCGATGAAGAATTTAGAAGCGGTATAAGGATCGGCAACATACTTAGATATGTTGCCGATTTTTTGGTATTGGCTTATTGATAGTGTGCAGTTTGATAAGTAATTTAAGTGCCATAGCCTACGATAGCTCATACTAATTTGAAATTTAGATCAGATATGTTACTTGTATAAGTTTTCCGCGTTGCTTTAATCTTTAAATTTTTAGGGATGGTATGAGTATAGATTTAAAAGTACTTTAAGAACTTTGCTTGTTAATTTTTATTAAAATGTTAATTTTATACTCCAAATGGATTCTATATGGAGTATAATTACCACATCAAGCAGTTTTTACTCAAAGGAAGACACGATGGCAAGCAATAATATAACGCCTATTCGCACTAGAGCAGGTGATACAGAAAAGGTCACTATTAATTTAGGCTACGTTGATCTTGGACAAGTCGACTTAATGGTGCAGGAAGGTTTCTATTCTAATCGCACTGACTTTATTCGCACTGCGATACGCAATCAGCTAACCACGCATGCTGACGTGGTACGTCAAACTGTTGCCCGTAAAACCTTAGAGTTAGGCCTACGTCATTACACCCGCGCCGATCTTGAAGCCGTTCAAGAGCGTAATGAAAAATTACATATTCAAGTATTGGGTCTGGCGACCATCGCGGCAGACGTAACCCCAGAACTGGTGGAAGCTACTATTGAAAGTATTACGGTATTAGGCATGCTGCAGGCAAGCCCAGAGATAAAAGCCGTATTGGTTAACAAAATGATTTAAGCATTTTCTTTTACGACCACTCTTAAAATTTGTATGAATGTAACGGGAAATAACAAATGAGTTTTTCAAAATTTAGCATGATACCACCGCATCTTGAAGAAGCGATGAAACTGATGAAATCAGGCCAGCTACAAGAGGCCACTAACTTAATTCAAAAGAACTTGAGCGGCGCAGCACCAGCCAGCCATACTGATGAGAAGACTATCAAGGATGTGACGCCTGATATAGCATCTGATGTGCCAACGCTACAAGATCGTTTGACCCCGACCCCGACGGACAAGCCTACAAGCACTGATAAGCTGTCCAGTAAACTGCCTAATCACTTGCAAGATCTTACAGATAAAATGAAGAATTTTAAGCTGGACTTACCAACGGTTATGAATGTGAGTACCCTGCGTACTGGGTTCAATACGCATAATGAGCCGACTATTCCTGACAATGCGCAATTTCTTAAAGGCACCCTTAAGTCATCTCAAGGAAATCATGACTACCGGTTATATATTCCCTCAAACTACACAAAAGCAGTGGAAGAAGGTTTACATTTACCTCTAATAGTCATGCTGCATGGTTGTACTCAATCACCGGAAGATTTTGCAGCGGGTACACGTATGAATGAGTTGGCAGAAGAACACCGTTGCCTGATCGTCTATCCTTCTCAGCCAGCTTCTGCTAATCAAAATCGCTGTTGGAACTGGTTTAAACCTACTGATCAACGGCAAGGTCAAGGTGAGCCTGCATGGCTTGCGGCATTGACTCAATCTATTATTAAAGATTACGCAGTGGACTCATCACGTGTATACATTGCAGGGCTATCCGCAGGCGCTGCTATGGCAGTGATTATGGCAGAGGCTTATCCAGAACTATATGCAGCGATTGGCGTGCATTCAGGGTTAGCTTATCGCAGTGCCACCGATCTGCCGTCTGCATTAATGACAATGCGTCAGGGTGGCGCAGCTACTCCAAAACGTACAGAGAGTAGTAAGTTTGTCCCGACGATTGTGTTTCATGGTGATCAGGATCATACGGTGAGTATTCGTAATGGCGGGCAGATCTTTGAGCAGGCAGAGCAGCACTTACAAGCGCAAGAAACTGGTTTAACGACCCATAAGCATAAGCAATGCTCTGAGCAAAATTGTCGCAGTACTCAACTAGAGATTCGTAATAGTAAAGGGGTTAGTCAGTTGGAATATTGGAAGATTCACGGGGCTGGGCATAGCTGGGCAGGCGGCAGTAGCGCAGGGTCTTACACTGATCCCAAGGGTCCAGATGCTTCAAAGGAGATGCTGCGGTTTTTCTTAAATCTCTAATTTTCAACGTGATTTATACAAAGATTTTAAGCTGCACTGTTTGCACCTCAAAGCTAAATCAGTAGTGGTATTAAGCGATACATGAGCATAAACGTTTATACATTTTCTTTTGAATTAAGCAGTTAGATATGCAGTTAGATATATAATCAAAAACTGCATTTGGACGTTAGTATAGTGATTTAAATGGCTTATTATCGGCAACATATCTAAGTATGTTGCCGATTTATTTTGTTTAGATTAAGGTCTGTTGAACATTCAAATATTTTATTTGCGCGCTGCAAGGGTGCATGCGAACTTTTAGTGTACGCACTATTCACTAAGAGATACACAAGCTCATCTACTAATTTGCTAAACTTTACTTATTGTCACAAGTCTAAATCTGTTAATAACCGTTGCAGTATTTACCGTTGCTCCTTAAGAACATCATGATAAATATAAGCAAACACTGTATATAGCTTCATAATTAACAATGTAAAATTATAGTTTCAAATACTATGCGAATTAAATTTTATTAATTTTAAACCAAAGGAATGTTTATGGCTGTTTATAATGCCCCTCTGACTGACATGCGCTTCATTTTAACGGATGTCTTTAAAGCTCATGAATTTTGGCAAAATAATGACAATTTATCTCATGTCGACATGGAAACAGTCGATATGATTTTAGAAGAAATGGCCAAATTAAGTAAAAACGTCTTGCTACCTATTAATCGTAGCGGCGATGAAGAAGGTGCGACTTATCAAGGCGATGGCGTCGTTACTACGCCTAAAGGTTTTAAAGAAGCTTATCAGCAATATGCTGAATCAGGTTGGGTCGGACTTGGCGGTAATCCTGAGTATGGTGGACAAGGTTTTCCAAAAATGGTCACCATGCTCACCGAAGAGATGCTCTTTACTACCAACCAATCATTTACACTCTACCCTAACCTAACGGTTGGCGCGACCTTGTGTCTCAACGCGGCTGGTTCAGAAGAGCAAAAACAAACGTATTTAGAAAAAATGTACTCAGGCGAATGGTCAGGTACCATGTGCTTAACTGAGCCGCACGCAGGTACTGACTTAGGTATTATCAAAACCAAAGCCATACCAAATGATGATGGTAGCTATAACATCTCTGGTACCAAAATCTTTATTACTGGCGGTGAGCACGACTTAACCGACAATATTATTCATCTCGTATTAGCTAAAACGCCAAATGCTCCAGAAGGCTCAAAAGGTATCTCATTATTCGTTGTACCGAAATTTTTGGTCAATGTTGATGGCAGCGTAGGCGAACGTAATACCTTATCAGCTGGCTCTATCGAACATAAAATGGGTATCAAAGCCTCAGCGACTTGTGTCATGAATTTCGATGATGCAAAAGGTTGGATGGTTGGTGCTGAGAATACTGGCCTATCATCAATGTTTATTATGATGAACTATGAGCGTGTAACTATGGGCTTGCAAGGGCTTGGTGGTACTGAGCTTGCTTATCAAAACGCTGCACTTTATGCGTTTGAACGTGGTCAAGGTCGTAGTGATACTCAGCTACAAAGCCCAGAGAAACCAGCTGATGCTATCGTTCACCATGCTGATGTACGCCGTATGCTATTGAATGCTAAAGCTAACGCTGAAGCGTCACGCTGCTTTGCTATGTATGTCGCCAAACAACTAGATACTGAAAAGTTCAGCACTGACCCTGAAGCAGCTCAAGCCGCTGCTGCACGTGTTGCCCTACTGACACCTATTGCAAAAGCGTTCTTAACTGATAAAGCGCTGGAAGCCACTATCGATTGCCAGCAAGTTTTCGGCGGTCATGGCTATGTGCGCGAATGGGGCATGGAGCAAATCGTGCGTGACACGCGTATTGCTCAGATTTATGAAGGTGCAAACGGTATTCAAGCACTTGACTTATTAGGCCGTAAAGTTGCCCGCAACGACGGCAAATATATCACCCATTTCTTAGGTGAGATACGTGATTATGTTAGCGCTATGCAAGCTGATCATGGTATTAAGCAAGCGACATTAAATGCCGCTGATACTGTCGAAGAGTTGACTAAAACAGTCTTGACCAATATCGGTTCTCGCAAAAATGAGATCAATGGCTGCGCAGTTGATTATATGCATGCAGTCGGCTATCTATGCTACTCATATATGTTTGCCCTGATGGTTGAAGCAGCTAACGGTAAAGATGGCGAGTTTTATACCAATAAAGCCAAGCTTGCTGATTACTTTGTTGGTCGCGTCTTGCCGCGCATTGATGCTCATGCGCAGATGGTCAAAGCTGGTAGCGATCCAATGATGAATTTTGACTTGGATTATTTTAATGTACCTGCCAGCTAATTAGTCTTCAAAAACTAATAGCTATTTATTTATTAATAAAAAGTTACCAACAAAAAAGGACAGTATGATTACTGTCCTTTTTTTTGCCAAAATTAATTGCTAACAAAATAATTCAGCATTGTAATGTGCTTGCGATTAAAATAACTCCAAATAACTTACATTCACTCTTAGACTATCAAAAATATTTGTATCTAAACGCTTAATAAATACCTAATAACCTCTAATTTCTCTATAGATAGCCATAGCTATAAATGATATGACATTATAAATATCAAAATATTGACTATCAAAATAATAACGATAAAGGGTACGCTGTGTCAGAGATAAAACGTATTTTACAACAGATTACTGCCTTGAGTGACGTGCCAGAGCCGTCTGTACTTAAGCGCTTGATTAATGAGCTGCGAGTCAATGAGAAAGAGCCTGCACTTGCTAATCAAAATATCCAAACCCTTATCGACATCTTGCGCCAACATCCAGAATATAGCGATGGTCTTGCCAGCTTTGTATTAAAGCTAATCATTCAATACCGTCAAATTGCCCTATATACCGACACTGGCATTATGTCAGATGAAGGTTTTTTTAGTAGTTTACGCCGCTTGATCGGTCATCGGTTTTTACCGCTACTACCTCAGGATGATTCAGTCGTTGAGCTGGTCGGCTATTTGTTTCATAAACGTCAGGATGAACGCTGGCTCGCTCATATCGAAAAAGATAAATGGGATGCTCTCGTCGATCTTCTCAAAGTCAAAGACGAGCATTTACCTCTAGTAGCTACGGCCAAAAACAGTATTCTAAATGCGATTGTTATTTTGTCTTACCGTATTAGCGGTATCGGTCTGCACCCCGATTTAATGGAAGCTTATCCGCAAATTTTGAACTACTCAGCATCCTTTGTCGCACAAAACCAAGAAGCAGTATTGTTCGTTAATCAATATCGGCAGGCGCACGAGCTCGACACGTTAACGGATATTACTCCCGAACATGCGGTCAATCCTGCACCCCTACTTGTCATGCTTGAACAGTGTGAAGATATCGTGGCAACAGTACGTAAACGTATCTATAAGACTGGTATCTCTATTCGCTTGACCAATATGATGTTACGCCTTGATCAAAGCTTACAGCGTATGCGCATTTTGACCGAACTGGTTGCTGATAGCGGTCACAATCGCGACAAAGCCGTGATTGATCTGATTCAGACCCTTATTACGACTGCTAACCGTCGTTACAGTATTGGCTATTTGATTGATAATAATACTAAGCTGCTGTCACGCAAAGTCACTGAAAATGCTAGCCGCGTTGGTGAGCACTATATCAGCACAGATAGAGCTGGCTATCAAAACATGTTCAAAAAAGCGTCCATTGGTGGCTTTATTATTGCCTTTATGGCCACTACTAAAATATTGGCTTATCACTTGGCGCTTGCACCGATGGGGCGAGCATTTATCAACAGTATGATTTATGGTTTAGGCTTTGTTTTTATTCATATCGTGCATGGTACGGTTGCGACTAAGCAGCCAGCAATGACTGCCGCTGCCATTGCCTCGACCATATCAGAAGGCTCTGGGAAAAAATCTCATCAGCTCACTAAGTTATCAGAGCTAGTAGTGGATATCTTGCGCACCCAGTTTATCGCCATCATGGGTAACATTATGCTAGCTATCCCAGTAGCATTAATCATCTCTTTTGCTTGGTTACAGTATACAGGCGCACCGATGATTGATACCGATAAAGCAGGACATTTACTTCATGATCTTGACCCCTTCCGCTCTTTAGCACTACCCCACGCTGCCATTGCCGGCGTATATCTATTCCTGTCCGGCCTTATTGCTGGTTACTATGATAACTTGGCTGTCTATAATCAGATTGGCGCTCGTATTCGCAGGCATTGGTTGCTCCAGCGTTTACTCCCTGAAACATGGCTTCAGCGTTTGGGTGGCTTTGTGGAAGCCAATCTTGGCGCTATTATGGGCAATTTTTTATTCGGTGTATTCTTAGGTAGTACCGCTACCATTGGCTTCTTATTTGGCTTACCCATTGATATTCGCCATATTGCCTTTGCATCTGCCAATTTGGCTCATGGACTATTCAATATGTCATCGGCACAAATCAGTTGGGATGTTATTCTAATCTCTATTCTTGGTGTTGCACTGATCGGTATGGTCAACCTAATGGTCAGCTTTTCACTGGCACTCTTCGTCGCATTGCGCTCAAAAGAGGTACAATTCTTTGAATGGAGCCGACTAACAAAACTGGTTTTTGGGCATATCATCAGTCACCCATCTGACTTTTTTTGGCCCCGAGATAAGCCAATGAAATACGCACGTATCGATAGTCAAGGACATATGATATTTGATGATACTGCTGGACAAAAAGGTGGCAAGCCGTTACCTAGCAATTATGTAGTGCGACGTTTATCTGACGTCAAAATATTACCTAAATCTGTAGCTGCTAATGCACAAGGTGAGCAGATGACGACAGATATCTACTATGATAATCAGCCTCAAAACAACGAGCACGATAACCTCATAGATTCAAATTCACTGAAAAGCTCTGGGCAAACAACACACATCTCTTCACCAAAAGCCTTAGCAAAAAAGGTTGTTGACCTAGATGATGGTTTAGTAGATGAAGAACTTAATAGCGTGCCTTATTCTAGTGATATTCAATACGATAAAGCGACCAAAACACTCGATGCCATTACTAGTAGCGAAAACAGTAGTGCTGATAATGAAAACCCCAATAATAAAGCAGCCGGCGATGCAAAAACGCCATTACCGAAACCTAAAAAACCACCAAAACTGCCTAATTAATAGGACAGTTTTGGTAGCTTTATACTTGGTCAACGGCTGATAACATGTCTAACAATATTTTTTTGATACCTCATTGATATTCATCACATAAATATTCAAAGTTACTAGATTTAGCCATTTACCATAACGACTGTAATACTAAACCTCATATCTTCAGTCTCAAATATAATTCTTTTAGCTTCGTCTAAAAATATAATATTAGTCATATTATGGCTATTTAATAACCTACTACCTGTATCTATGAATTGAGACAACTCGGAATTTTCCTACTCTCTAAGATCATTGGATCTTAAACAATCCCAGCGTGGTTCAGCATACCCATACGCATCAAAGAGATACTTTTATGGTATTTATCTGCCCAATAGTGATATCGATAATGTCGCAAACCTAGTGAGCATAAAAAGCTCACTGCAAACACCAGTATAAACCATGAAATATGCGGCGTCTTTTTAGTAAAAAATGGCACAGCATTAAAAGGCAGTAAACCGTAACAGTGGCACGATTATGTAATTAAAATAGTATCATGTGGGGATTATTTGCATAACGGATGGTAAAAAAGGGAAGTAATACCCGCTTTTTTACGAATCTTTTTTATTAGGAAAGGTCATGCTTCTTCGTTTTATTGCGCGCCATAGCACATTAATTATGCCAGTTTGTGCAATTGTGGGCTTTGTTTTTCCAAACTTATCCAATACAGTATTGGTATATTTACCCCAAATATTGTTCTTCTTGATGTTTTTTACTTTACTAGGCATTGACCAATATGCGCTTTTAAAGCGTATAGCGACAAGCTATGTATGGGTTTTTGCCTTGTTACAAAGCGGGGGTATGAGTCTAGTTTTAATAGTAACTGCTTATGCACTCGGTGTACGTGGCGATTGGCTATTGGCGATTGCAGGTCTTGGTGCCACTGCCCCATTGTTCGGTAGTGGTGCGTTGGTCAATGCGGTGGGATTTGATGCACAACTGGCGACGGCAAAAACTATCGCTGCTACGTTCGTTATGCCATGTACATTATTAGGCGTATTGTGGCTATTAGGCGATGACAATGCGCATATAGACGTTGGCATATATGTTAATCGCTTGTTAGTTTATATTGTTATGCCAATAGTGCTAGCTGTGGCGGTGCGTCGGTTCGTTTCACCGCCTATTTTGTCGCGTTATTATCCCAAAATTGCACAGTTTAATATTTTACTCCTGATGTTATTTCCACTGGGACTGATGGCAGGGTTTCGTACTACCTTTGATCATAATCCGTGGCAAGCGTTGTCATTACTGGTGCTAAGTTCTGCATTGGCATTGGTATTTTATTTTACCGCTTATATAATATATCGGCGTTTTGGCTATGAAAATGCCATTATCGCTGCGTTGGTGTGTGGTGGACGCAATGTATTACTTGCTTACACCATAACTGCACCCTTCATGGGTACGGTGTTTTTACCGTTACTGGGTGCTTTTCAATTACCAGCATTTTGCTTACCCTTACTGGGCAAATATATGGCAAAACGCCATACGACTCGACCTATGGATGTAAAATCAGTTTTCTGAACCGCCTCAACTACTGATAGATGAGTTATCGTTTAGAGGATTTATATTTTGGGTATACCCCAATGGAACCAGTCTATTACACTGATAAAATCTATTAATAGTCCACTCAAAGTAGACTGCTATAACAGAACTACTTAAAACAGACCGCTTATCTAGCCTTGTATATCAAGGTTAGATAAGCGGTCATTAAGAGTTCGGACACTGCTCATTTGACGTTATCACTTTGCCATCACTGAGTCGGTAAGCTAGTAGAGAGTTACCCCAAACACAGCCACCATCAAGCGCGCGCGCATGTGGCAAGTCCACTTCACCCTTTAAGGCTGCCCAATGACCAAATAATATTTTGCGAGCACGTGGTACTTGCCATTCAAACCATGGCATAAAATCATCAGGCATATGCTGATCTAGACTAGAAGTAAAACTAAATTCAAGCGTCCCATCCTGCTTGCACAAGCGCATACGGGTAAAATAATTAGATATTGCACGCATCTTGGTAAAGCCATTAATATTATCATGCCAATCATCAGCGTTCTTACTATACAAGTGCGGTAATAGTCGATCCAGTTGTTGCAAACTACCTTTCAATTGCGCCTCTAACTGCTGGGCATATTGTGCAGCTACATCGATCGTCCAATGCGGTGGTATACCTGCATGTACCAATACTGTGCGCTCATCAGGATACGCTAGAATCGGTTGACGCCTTAACCACTGCAATAATTCTTCACTGTCCTCGGCGGCAAAAATCGGCGCGGTTTTATCTTTTTTCCTAATCTTAGTTGCGCCCCGCCATACTGCAAGTAAATTTAAATCATGGTTACCAAGGACAGTCGCCGCCGCACCCTGCTCGCATAGTGCTTTCACATGGCGCAAAGTATTTAACGAATCCTCTCCACGTGCGACTAAGTCACCCGCGAACCATAATTTATCTTGTGTAGGATCAAAATCTAAGGTCTCGAGTAGTTTTTGATACGCAGCATAGCAACCTTGTAAATCACCGATGACATATTGGTGGCGAAAACTCATAATCCCTCGATGATTATCTAAATGATTCTTTTAAATAGCTAGGGCGTGTCCTCAATCTGAACGAGTAAACCTCTAATGGGCTAAAAATGGCTATATTTCCGTCACTCTTTGAAAATTTCTAGACAATATACTCATATTCTCTGCAAAATTTCCTTTGATTGACAAAAATCTATCTCATTTTTATTACCATTATCAAAATGAGGATACACCCTAAGTACTAATGATAATAGCGCTGTACACGTGTGAAAGTACAACGACTGACTATTGCAATTGAACTATTAGTTGTTGAATCCAGGTAGAGCTTATTCTTCTACACTCTTGGCTTGATTACTTAACGCCACAAAGTCGCTCACACTGAGTGTTTCTGGACGTGCTTGAGGATCAATACCACAAGCTGCAAAGTCATCTTCACTCAAGGTCGGTAATAGCGTTGATTTTTTGAAGATAGCACGTAAAGTTTTGCGGCGATGGTTAAAGGTTTCACGCACCACGATAGCAAAATACTGTTCATCCTCTGCGACGACTGGTTTATCAATATGCGGTGTCAGACGAAACACAGCACTGGTCACTTTAGGCGGTGGATTAAACGCGCCTCTAGGAACAGTCAGCAGATAGTCAGTCTCGCAGTGATATTGCATAATAACTGACAGACGACCATAAGTTTTGCTACCGACATCAGCAGTGATACGCTCGACCACTTCTTTTTGCAGCATAAAATGCATGTCTTGAATGACATCAGAATAGCCAAGCAAATGAAACAGTATTGGCGTTGAGATATTATAAGGCAGGTTGCCCACCACACGTAGCTTGCCACGATCGGTGCTATAAAATTCACGATAGTCCACATTCATGGCATTTTCTTTAACAATCGTAAAGTTAGGATGGCTGTTTGCGCCGATACGAATGCGTAAGCTATCTGCTAAATCACGATCCAGCTCAACCACGGTCATGGCATCAACTTCTGCCAATAAAGGCTCAGTCAAAGCACCCATACCAGGGCCAATTTCTATCAAGTTGTCATCGCGGTCTAGACGAATACTATCAACAATTTGGCGAATAATACTGCTGTCATGTAAAAAGTTTTGACCAAAGCGTTTACGCGGTTGGTGTTTGGCAGTTCGCAAGCTAGCAGCTAATGTATTAGCATCAAACGAGTTTGTGGACATAAAAGATTCTTAATTAATGAGAAACGAAATAATAAAATGAGATTACAAAGCTACAGAATAGCTTATTAATAGACATCAACAATATAGGACGATGCTGAAAGATAATTTTGCAGCATTGTATTTTATAGCATTGTATTGGGTCAAAATTATACCACAGCTTATAATCTGGCTGTATTTTAGCATCATGCTTCATTCTGCATACGTTAACTATCTAGATAATGACTTGTTAGCCATCTCATTTGCCATAACTAATGCCTGATACAAGCTAGTAGCACTTGCACCGCCGCCCCCTGCCAAATCAAGCGCTGTGCCATGATCGACTGACGTACGAATATAAGGCAATCCTAAGGTTAGGTTAACCGTATCACCAAAGCCGTGCGATTTTAGCACAGGAAGTCCTTGGTCATGATACATTGCAATCACCGCGTCACAGTTATTTAAATGCCTAGAGGTGAATAACGTATCGGCTGGCATCGCTTCTGATACGTTTACGCCAGCGGCAATAAACTCTTGCAGTACGGGGTTGATAATCTCAATTTCTTCCATGCCTAAATGTCCACCTTCACCTGCATGCGGATTAAGACCGCAAACTAATATACGCGGATTTGCTATGCCAAACTTCGACTGCATATCATCAAGTACGATTTGCACGGTTTGGCGAACATTATCTACAGTGATAGCAGCAGGTACATCTCTTAAAGCTAGATGAGTCGTAACTAAAGCAACTTTCATCACTTGATTGGCCAGCATCATTACCACTTTTTCACAGCCACTTTGCTGCATAAAAAATTCCGTGTGACCGCTAAACATAGTGCCATCTAATAGTTTAATATCTGCATCAATTAACGCAGACTTCTGTAAGGGCCCAGTGACGATGGCGGCTACGGTTTCGCTCACTGCAAGCTGATGAGCGATTTCCAATTGTTTGGCAACCATTGCTGCATTCTTAGTGTCAATACGACCTGCCAGCACAGGCTCTGCACAAGGTATGTCCAATAATAGAAATGCATTGTTTGCCGTATTAAAGTCCATACTATCAATATCAGTTATTAACGATGAAGTGAGCGCGACACTCTGCCAAGTAGGACAGTTTTTTAGTACACCAGCAGCGATTAGTTGGTCTGCACGCGTTTGCATTGCTTTGGCATCGGCTGTCACCCAGATTGGCCGCGCAAAATCCTGTAATTTCCCTGCTTCTGCTAATAACAATACTACATCCATACCGATACCGGCAGGCTCACCTGTAGTGATTAACAACGGTTGTTTTTGACTCATGAATTTATCCTTATTTTTGTCTTATATACCAGATATTATTATATTTTTTATAAAAGAAATCGTCATTTATACGGTTATGACAGTCGCTATTTTTGACAATAAACTGACTAACAGAATTAGAGAAACTATCTATTGTCAGCCTCTTAACAATCATAATGTGATAGACTTTCGCTTTTAATTGTAGCATCAATTGAGGCTTGTTTTTGTGGTACTTATCGTAGGTGCTGGATGCGCCATTTTATGATATAGCGCTTACAATTAGCGCTATACTTGTAGCGATTTTAGAAGTACTGACTTATAAATAATTCACTTATAAATACTTAGGCACTCATGGCAGACACTAGCAAAACTGACGACCTACTCAATCAGCAGCCCCCGCACAATATAGATATTGAAAAGGCGCTACTGGCTTCTTTGATGAGTATCGAAGAGGCATATGACAAGATTGCAGATATCGTCACCAAAGACGACTTCTATGCGGGACGTCATCAACACATATTTGATGCTATCGCTCACTTGGCAGCGGTTAACGAACCCTACGATACTGTCATGGTACATGATTGGCTAGAGGCGCAAAAACTGCTCAAAACCGCTGGCGGCGACAGCTACTTGGCAGATATTTTGAGTCAAAGCCCTGCAACTTTATTTAACCTGACCGCCTACGCTCAGCGTGTACGAGAATTATCAACCCTACGCCAGCTGATTACCACTGGCAACGATATGCTGACCCTTGCTTATAATCCTAAAGATCAAACGGTCAGCGATATTTTAGATAACGTTGAGGCCAAGATATTTAGCATCAACGAGCAACACAATAAGCGTGCTGAGCAGCGCGGCCCTGTCGGTATTACCTCAGTATTGACCAACGTAATTGATAAAATTCAGGAGCTCAAATCAAATCCTGACGGTATGATCGGCTTACAGACACCATTTGCTGAGCTGAATAATAAAACCCAAGGTCTACAAGCAGGCGATTTAGTGATTGTCGCCGCACGTCCTTCTATGGGTAAGACTACTTTTGCTATGAACTTAGCAGAAGGCGTGTTGTTTAATGAAGATTTGCCTGTCGTTGTGTTTTCTATGGAGATGCCAGCAGAATCTATTGTGATGCGTCTACTATCTTCTTGGGGCGCCATTAATCAGACTCATTTGCGTTCAGGACAAATGAATGAAGATGAGTGGGCAAAAATGATGAACGCGATTCAGCATTTGCAGTCTAAGCATTTATACATTGATGATAGTACTGCATTGCCACCATCAGAGCTGCGCTCACGCTGTCGCCGTATCGCTAAAAACCATGATGGCAAGCTTGGCGCTATCATTGTCGATTATTTACAGTTGATGAAAGTCCCTGGCCTCGATGGTAACCGTGTTGGAGAAATCTCGGAAATCTCTCGTAGTCTAAAAGCTCTAGCACGTGAGCTTGAATGTCCAGTCATTGCCCTATCGCAGCTGAACCGAAGCTTGGAAAACCGACCTAACAAGCGTCCAATCATGTCAGATTTACGTGAGTCCGGTGCAATTGAGCAGGATGCCGATTTGATTATGTTTATCTATCGTGATGAGGTTTATAATGAAAACTCAGACCATAAAGGGGTGGCTGAAATCATTATCGGTAAGCAGCGTAACGGTCCTATCGGTACCATACGTTTAGGTTTTGAAGGTCAATTTACCCGCTTTATCAACCTGACGCCTGAGTACTATCAAGGTGTGACTTTTGACGATGAATGATGAATAACGTCAATTTAATGATTGACGACTTATAACTACTTTCTAACAACCAATTGCTAATAAAGAATTTAATTATGCGCACTGCTACCATTACTATTAATCCTGCTGCTCTTACTCACAATTTGAATCAAGTCAAAAAACGCGCGTCCAATGCTAAAGTGCTGGCAATGGTAAAAGCCAACGCTTATGGTCATGGCGTGGCTGCCGTGTTGCCAGCATTGCAGCAAGCAGATGGTATTGGCGTTGCAACGTTTGCCGAAGCAATGGAGGCGCGGCAACTGGGCTGGGATAAAGCGATTGGTTTGGTTGAAGGGGTGTTTAGCGCCAAAGAGTGGCAGCAAGCTATCGATAACGCTTGCAGCTGTGTGATTCATCATGCACCGCAGTTAGACTGGGCTTTAGAGAACGTCCCAGCAGCTGACAGCCCAGCGCGTCAAGTTTGGCTAAAATATAATACTGGCATGAATCGTTTAGGCTTCAACGAAACGACGGTCGTAGAAGCAGCACAGCGCTTACACGATGCTGGTTACCAGCTTATTCTAACAACGCACTTTGCGAACGCTGATAATCGTGACCATCCGCTAAATGCCATTCAAATACAGCGCTTCTCTGAGATGTTGAGCTATTTGCAACAACAGATAAGCCCAGCTATTGAAGGCTCATTGTGTAATTCAGCAGGAATAGTAAATTTCTCTGATAACCATTTTGACTGGGTACGTCCAGGTATCATGTTATACGGTAGCTCACCTGTCATCGATCAATCAGCTAACGACTTAAACCTACAGCCTGCGATGGAATTTAGCGCCCATATTATGGCAATGCAAGTAGTTAATGCTGGTGATGCAATCGGCTATGGCAGCCGCTGGACTGCACAGCAAGATACGAGAACTGCTCTTGTTAGTATTGGCTACGGTGATGGTTATCCACGCGTCATCAGCGATGATGCTTACGTTTGTATTATCGATGCTGAAAGCGACACAAGCTATCCATGCCCTATCCGTGGGCGAGTTGCTATGGATATGATTGTCATTGACTTGAGCGCAGCTCCGGTAGATATCGCACTTGATAGCAAAGTCGTCCTGTGGGGCGCTATGCCGCACGTTGATGAAGTCGCCAGTCATGCAGGCACTATTGGCTATGAGCTACTATGTAGATTAAGCGCTCGTCCCAAACGTGCATAAGTGCAACTGTATTTCTATTTAATTTACTTACTATAGGTCAGTCATCATACTGGCTCAGATACCAAAAATTGGCATTTACATTGAAAGTAATTACGCTATACTAAAAGTTTGTTGTCACCACGGCCAAGGCAGTTGCCTGTCGCCATTGACGGCTGATAACGTTTCATTGACTGTGATCGACTGCTAGGATTGCTATGAGTTTGCGCCATTTTTTGACCTTATCTGATTTAACCAAACAAGAACTAGAAAATCTTATCAAACGCGCCAGCGAATTGCGCAAGATGCAACACGCAGGCGAGATCTATCAGCCCTTTGTTGGTCGTACGCTTGGCATGATCTTTGAGAAGTCATCCACCCGTACACGCATCTCTTTTGAGACGGGTATGGGGCAGTTTGGCGGTAGTGCGATTTTTTTATCACCAAATGATACGCAACTTGGTCGCGGCGAGCCGTTAGAAGACTCAGCTCGCGTTATCTCCAGCATGGTCGACATTATTATGATTCGTACCTTTGGCCACGAAAAGGTCGAGACCTTTGCTAAGTATTCAAGTGTGCCAATTATTAATGCCTTAACTGATGAATTCCATCCTTGCCAGCTGCTTGCTGATATGCAAACTTACTATGAGCATCGAGGCAGTATTGAAAATAAAATCGTGACGTGGGTGGGTGATGGCAACAACATGTGCTCATCATTTATGCAAGCAGCCAATCAGTTTGGTTTTGAGCTGCGTGTGGCGGCTCCTTATGGTTTTGAGCCTGACCCAAAACTAATGGAACGCTTCTCGCACTGCGTTAGTCTCGTTGAAAACGTACAAGATGCTGCCAAAGACTCTAATCTCATTGTCACCGACGTGTGGGCAAGTATGGGACAAGAGTCAGAGCAAAATACCCGTGCGCGGCGTTTCGCGCCTTATCAAGTGACGCCATCGCTATTAGACAAAGCCGATCCAGACGTTGTCTTTATGCACTGCTTACCTGCCCATCGCGGCGAAGAAATCTCTCATGATATGCTAGATGATCCACGCTCTGTCGTGTGGGATGAAGCAGAAAACCGCTTACACGCACAAAAAGCTTTGATGGAATTTTTATTAAAAGACAAGATTAAGCTACCTGCATAGATAACTAAGCAAACTATTTATAAAATCTTATGCATAAAATATTACGCATAAAGTATTATGCATAAAAAAAGGCAGTGCACATTTATAGTGTTCTGCCTTTTTAGTTTTCGATTAGAAATTAGCAACTAGTTGACGAGCCGTCTAAAGAGCCGTTTTTAGCGAGTGAGTGTCGTCACCCCATTACTACCCGCCTTTAACAGTACATCTGCTTGATTGGCGGCAAAAATACCATTACATACCACGCCTACGATATTGTTCAACTCTTTCTCAAGCGCTATTGGATTACTAACATCCAAATCATAAGTATCTAAGATCACATTGCCATAATCTGTGACAAAGTCTTCACGGTAAACGGGTTCACCGCCTAGAAGGGCTAACTGGCGAGCTACGTATGAGCGTGCTTGCGGCAACACTTCAATTGGTACTGGGAACGCGCGTCCTAGTATCTCGACACTCTTACTCTCATCAACCATGCATATAAACTTGTTAGACGCCGCTGCGACGATTTTTTCACGAGTGAGTGCGCCGCCGCCGCCCTTAATTAATTGCAACTGCGCGTTAACTTCGTCAGCACCATCAATGTAGATGTCAAGCTGACCTGCAAAGTTTAGATCAACTATCTCGATACCAAGCGCGCGAAGCTTATCTTCGGTGACTTGTGAGCTAGCAACGGCGCCAGCAAGCCTCAATGTAGGTAACAACTCAATTAAACAGTTGACCGTACTGCCCGTCCCTACCCCAAGTATCATATCATCTTCGATATAGCTTAGAGCAGCTTTGGCTGCGGCTTGTTTCTGTGCTTGCTGATCGCTCATCATAAATCCTTGGCAACGTGAGAATAATATCAAAATGCGCGGCTATTATAACCGATGAATTTGATGGATGTTAGGGTAATGACCACTCTAATTTAATCTTTGTTTAGCTGTGCTACTTGCTATAAACAAACCTTTCATATCCATCAAAGCATCAAATTCTAAGCAAAACTTGCAATTGTGTCTTGCAAGATAGTTAAAATCAGCATAGGCTAATCTATTTCATTTTTATCATCATATATCATTTGTTTAGGGATCATTATGCTATCACATTGGGTACGAGCCATCTTGCAAGCCACTGTCTATGACGTTGCTATTCAAACGCCACTTGAGGCCGCACCTAAGCTGACCCAGCGTTTTACCAATGATATTCGACTTAAGCGCGAAGACCTGCAACCAGTCAAATCTTTTAAATTGCGTGGTGCTTATAACCGTATTAGCCAACTGAATGATGAGCAAAAAGCGCGCGGAGTGATTTGTGCTTCAGCGGGCAACCATGCGCAAGGGGTTGCTTACTCTGCCCGTACCCTTAATCTTAAAAACATTATAGTAATGCCCACGACGACACCTGACATTAAAGTCGATGCGGTGAGAGCGCTTGGTGGTAATGTCGACTTGCATGGCGATAGCTTCGATCAGGCCAACCGTTATGCTATTGATCGCGCTGAGCGTGAAGGTTTAACCTTCATCCCCCCTTACGATGATGAATTGGTCATTGCTGGACAAGGTACTATTGGACTTGAGCTGACCCAGCAGTGGCGCAACATGGATTATGTTTTCGTTGCGGTTGGCGGTGGCGGTTTGATTTCTGGTGTCGCGGCATTCTTAGGTGAAGTGGCTCCGCATGTCAAAGTCATCGCCGTAGAAGCTGAACAATCAGCCTGCTTAAAAGCGGCGCTTGAGACTGGTGAACGCGTGAAGCTTGAGCAAGTAGGTTTATTCGTCGATGGTGTGGCAGTTGCCCAAATTGGTGAGCTACCTTTTGACGTCGTACGTACGCAAAAAAGCGATAATTCAGGGCCAATCGTTGAGCCTGAGGTCGTGACCTGTACCAATGATGAAGTCTGCGCGGCTATCAAAGATATCTTTGAAGAAAATCGTAGTATCGTTGAACCTGCTGGCGCATTGTCAGTCGCTGGTATGAAAAAATATATTGAAGCTAATGATTTACAAGGTAAAAACTGCGTCGGCATCATTTGCGGTGCCAATATGAACTTTGACCGCCTACGTTATATCGCTGAGCGTACTGAAATCGGTGAGAAAAAAGAAGCCATCTTTGGCGTGACTATCCCTGAGCAGACCGGTGCGTTCTTAAATTTTTGCCGCAGCCTGCATGGACGTAATATCACTGAGTTCAATTACCGTGCTGATAGCAAAAAGTCGCCAGACTCTATGGAGCCTGCATCAATCTTTGTCGGTATTGCGCTAAAAGAAGGTGATAAAGAACGTGAAACGATTAGTAACCAATTAGCAGCTGATGGCTACACGGCGCATGACTTAACTGATGATGATATCGCTAAATCACATATTCGTCATTTAATTGGTGGACATGCTCATGTCGAGAACGAGCAATTATTAAAAATCACCTTCCCTGAGCGCCCAGGTGCACTGCTAACATTCCTAGAAAAACTTGGTGATGATTTTAACATTACGCTTTTCCATTATCGCAATCATGGTGCTGCTGAAGGTCGGGTGTTAGTTGGTCTGCAAGCCTCTGAGAGTAATTCACGTCAATTACAAGACGCCCTACTTGATATTGGCTATGACTGCACCATGCTCAATGACAATATTGGCTATCAGCTGTTTCTAAAGTAGTAAAAATAGACGCAAACTATCATCTACCGCGGCAGTTTTTTAATTAATTAAAAAATTGCCATAGATGAATCAATAGTGATTATTCGTTTGTAAATATTATTGATAGGTGTCAAGCAGTGATAAAAAAAATATTGATAATCGTTGTATTGCTGACTTTAGCACTTGTCGGTTATAAAACCCTTCAACTCAAAAACTTTACAAGTAATTCTAATGTTGCGACTAATACGTCAACTGGCGTTGCTTTCACATCTACTGACTTTGATGATATACCACCAACATACGTTGATTCAGACTCAACTTCGATATCGGTCTCGGCAGTAAATCCTGTATTAGATTTACTGCCAGTAGCATCAAGCTTCTCATGCGATGGTAGAAAGCACTGCTCTCAGATGACCTCGTGTGCAGAGGCAACTTACTTCACAAATAACTGCCCAGATACGAAAATGGACGGTAACAATGATGGTATACCGTGTGAAAAACAATGGTGTAAATGATGTTAATTAAAGCTTAGATTGAGAACACCATGCATGTTCCTTCAAACTTTTCCGAAGACGATTTTGACAGTATTATCGATCTTCTTACGGCTAATCCGCTGGCAACCTTGATTGCTCAAACCGCTGACGGGATTGAAGCTTGTCATATACCGTTGTTTTGGCATCAAGCCGCCCTAGTCTCCGTTGATGCTATCTTGTTTTAAATACAGACAAACATTTAAATCATCTGTTACTTTAATAGGCTATTACTCTTTTAATTCGTAAAAGAAACACCATTATTATCTTAGTTTATTGATATCTATGAGGTTTTGATGAGTAAACACAATAAAAACCATAATCAGCCCAGCCACAGTAAACCTGATGCTGTGCGTATGCGGCTCGATAAATGGTTATGGGCAGCGCGATTTTATCGCACTCGCACTCTTGCCAAAGAAGCCATCGAAAGTGGGCGCGTG
Organism: Psychrobacter sp. ASPA161_9; assembly: GCF_051970275.1. Lineage (NCBI taxonomy): Bacteria > Pseudomonadati > Pseudomonadota > Gammaproteobacteria > Moraxellales > Moraxellaceae > Psychrobacter > Psychrobacter sp. ASPA161_9. The sequence goes on from NZ_JBEFNI010000006.1 coordinate 92,910, forward strand.
CATTATGCAGGTAGCCGTGTCAAAACCAGCAAAGAGATTGCAGTCGGAGATGAACTGAGTATCCGACAAGGCTCAGCCACTGCCATGACCGAAAAGACAGTCATCGTCGAAGCATTAACTGCACAACGTGGCAATGCTACCGATGCTCAAGTGTTGTATTCAGAGACTGAGGAAAGTGAAGAGCGCCGCGCGTACTATGCTGAGCAGCGTAAACTTGCCAACCTTGCTCGACCTGATAACAAGCCTAATAAGAAGGAGCGCCGTGATTTACAACGCTTCAAACATCAGCAAGACTAAAATATTTCTATTGTTTTGCCTGTGCTCTTGTTATTCCCCACATTAACCGTTACGCTTAACAAGTCGCGCTAGATGATAATAGATTACAAGTAGACGTTATTAAATTAAGCAAAGATAACTGTCTATCATTTTGCTCTAAATTGGCGCTGATTTATTTATCCATTAACATGCTAACAAACCACATTATTAATGTTGGTTTCCTATAGCATGTTTTTTTATTGTCACAAAGGGTCATATTATGCTGATTAAAGCTTCTGCACCATCATCTGTATTATTGGTTTGTCTAGGCAATATCTGTCGGTCACCAACTGCTGAGGAAATTTTCCGTCAGCAAGCTGCTATTGCAGGGCTTTCAATGAAAATAGACTCAGCAGGTACGAGCGATTGGCATATTGGTCATACCCCTGACGTACGCTCACAGCGCCATGCTAAGAGTCATGGTTACAATATTAGCAAATTAGTGGCACGTCAGATAAGTGCTGATGATTTTCGTAAATTTGATCTAATCCTTGCAATGGACGGTCAGAACCTAGCTGATTTGCAAGCATTAAAAGACAGTATTGAAGGTACGTCGCAAAAACCTCTGGCTAAATTAGCTTTGTTTAGCGAAGAAGATCCTACCTATGGCGGCGATGATGTGCCAGATCCTTTTCAGGGTGATGGAGAAGCTTTTGAAAACGTTATTGAACGTATTGAATCTAGCGCACAAGCATGGATTGAAAGCTGGAAAGCCATGTAAGGAAACTTTAGGCATACAAATGTAATGATGGCTAAATAACATTGGTTGGATACTAAAACCTAAGTATTTTATCTGCTTTTGTACCGCGTATCCCTTATAATAACGAGCGTATTAAGGCCTACTTAAAATTTAATCATTACTTTAACAGCCCCCATTTATTTGCCTAATAGGTCGCTTTATGACTACAGATTTGCATCATGCTCCTAGTGCCCAATATGATTGTTCGCATGATCTTTCTCATACCAATACAATGGCGCTCGCTTGTGTAGCTGATACAGTAGTGACTTTACAAGATGAGGCGCAGCTAGATAGCTTCATGACAAGTTATGTAAAAAATACTGAGCATAATCTGCCGTTGTTTGTGTTATCTGGTGGTAGTAATGTGCTGTTACCTACGCAGTTGCAAGCTATCGTGCTACGACCGCAAATGCATGGCATTACTCTCACCGATCAGACTCAAGATTATGTTGATATTGAAGTCATGGCAGGCGAAAACTGGCATGACTTGGTTATTCATACGGTCAATCAAGGCTGGTACGGGTTAGAAAACTTGGCTTTGATTCCTGGGCTAACTGGTGCAGCTCCTGTGCAGAATATTGGAGCATATGGTGTTCAGTTAGAAGACTATTTGCAGTATGTGCGCGCTTATCACTTACCGACCAAAACTTGGCACTCTCTTACCGCTACTGACTGTGAGTTTGGTTACCGCGATAGTATCTTTAAGCGTACACCTAACACTTGGCTGATTAGCCGCGTGGGTTTTCGCTTGCATACTGACGAGACAAAGGTGTTAGCCAGTTATGGCGATGTCCAGACAGTGGCGCAACGTTATGCTGAGCAACAAGGACGTATGCAACCAGCTCCTGCGGACGTGATGCATGCTATCATCGATATTCGACAACAAAAACTTCCTGATCCTAAACAGCTCCCTAATTGTGGTAGTTTTTTTCAAAACCCTATTATCAGTCAAAACCAGTTCATATCATTACAGAGTAATTATTCTGATATTGTGGGCTACCCAATGCCAGATTCAATGGTCAAAGTCGCAGCAGGTTGGTTAATAGAGCAAGCAGGTCTAAAAGGCGGCGGTATCGAACCAATCGTAACTCATAAAAAACAAGCATTAGTACTGACTAATCACCGTCCTTACCAAGCCACCCAAGATGATGTGGCAATAGCCCAGAACCATATCATAAGCTGTATTTATGAAAAATTTGCTATCACTTTAGCCCGTGAGCCAGTTTGGGTTAATACTAATGGCACAGTTGGATATGGTGAGCATGGGGTCTAAGCGTTCATGGTCTCATAAGCTGTCAGGGCATTACCTGCGCTCAGCTGAACGCATGATTAAATTGTTTCGTATTATTAATATGACTTTTTTGCTGGGCTCGACTGCGATTATTTTGATTCTTGTTAGTTTGTTCACACCGCTGTTTTCTCGTACGGTTACTTATGTATTCGAGCATCTACCGCTACCTACGATATCGGCTAGTGCCATGAGTTCGCCGCCTACTGCTTATGTGGTCCTTGGTGGTGGTCTCACTAATGATAATAATAATCAAACTATCCTTAATGGTTATAGTCTCAACCGTATCCGTACTGCCGCTATTGCCTATCATGATTTTCCGCTACCTATTATTTTAAGTGGTGCTGAAGCGCCTTGGATGAGTCAATGGCTCATCGAGCACGGCATTGATGAACCAATTAGCGAAAACGCCAGTATGAATACTTGCGAAAATGCACGGTTTACGGCCAAACGTGTTCCTCTATATCATGTTTACCTTGTCACTGATAGCTATCATATGGCGCGGGCACGCAGGCAATTTGCCCTAAACGGGATTAATAGCACTCCTATCAACGCGCCACTACCCGTTCAACTTGATTGGATGGAGCCTGCACAAAACTTAAGCCATTCAAGACGTGCTGTTTATGAAATAGCCGCTTATTTACGTGATGTTCTGCGCCCGCAATCAGACTGTCGCCTTGCAGAAGAAGTCAGCACTCAGCAGTTATTAACGCCTAGAGGTAATGCAGTCAAAACCTTTGATGAATAATACAAATACTTCATGAATTTGTGCCAATTTAGTTGCCCAGATTTCGCCTGCATAGCTCAATTTACTACACTTGCAATAAGTGTATAATAATAGAATAAACTGCTATTTAAGAGGTTTGCCATGCTCAGTATATTTTTATTGATTCCATTAAGCTTAATGCTGTTTGTGGTCGCTATTTGGGCAGTACGTTATGCCGTAAAATCCAATCAGTTTGAGGATTTAGATAATGCCTCGCAGCGTATTATCTTGGATGATCGACAAGAGCGTCGTCAGGTTATCCAATCGCATGAGCCAAGCGACACTGTTCAAAAAACGGATACAATATCCACTGAAACTACTGTTAAAAGTGTAATTTTGGACGAAGTTGACATAACAACTGGTAGCAATACAGATCTTAATAATAAAAAATAGCATTAAATTTTTAAAAACTTCTAATCTAGTTAACGATCTACTGCTTTTATTTTCAATAGAATAAACATTTTCTCACCTTATTATTTACTCTAGGAGTTGCTGCTCATGACCACAGCATTATTAGTTGCAGCATTACTAATGGGATTTTTTGGTTCACCGCATTGCTTAGGCATGTGTGGCGGACTGGTGAGCGCATTTGGACTATCAATGAAGGATGCTAGTCCTGCCAAGCGCCGTGGTTTGGTTGCTACCTATCATCTTGGACGTTTACTTAGCTATTCTTTTTTAGGTTTGATGGCAGGATTAATTGGCACAACCGTATTAGAGCCATTGATGAAAGGCAATAGTATGCCGCGTATTCTATTGGGTTTAGTGCTAGTACTTGTTGGCGTCACAATGTTGGGCGCGCCATTTTTAACCAAGCTTGAGCGCTTTGGTATGCGTTTTTGGCAAATCCTTGGACCACTACGCCAAAAGGTATTTCCACTCACTACCTTTCCACGCGCTTTAACTGCTGGTCTGCTATGGGGGTTTCTACCTTGTGGACTTGTGTATGGCGCCCTACTTATTGCAGTTGTCGCTCATAATCCTTTAGGAGGCGCAGCACTGATGTTTATCTTTGGTCTAGGTACAGTGCCAATGTTAGTTGCTACTCATAAAACAGTCAGCTGGATGCGTGACAAAATTGGTCGCTTTCGCTTGCGCCAGCTAAATGGTGTAGTGATGGTACTATCGGGAATGGCTGTGGCGTTTGTGCCTATCATAATGACTAATATGCATGGTGGACATGATAGTGGCGCACAAATGAATCATGGTAGCTCTTCTGCTATGACCTCTGAAGCAGGCGACTCTACCCATCATGATATGAGCCAAATGGATTCTAATATGCATCATATGGATGCTGACTCCGAAACCATGAACCATTCTCAATAGTTGAGCTCAGAACATAGTAAAAGCCAATATCTTATAAGCATGTCGAAAAAAAGCCCACAACGTTAATATCGCTGCGGGCTTTTTCTGACAACACTTAAGCTTTTAGTATTGATATAACTACTGTTGCCATTGTTCAAGGCTAAACTTAGTATCTAAGTGTTTCTCTAATGCAGGTAGATTAAAAGCATCATCCTCACTCACAAAGCTAATACTAATACCTGTTTGCCCAGCGCGCCCTGTACGACCAATACGATGTACATAGTCATCTGGCTGATCCGGCAAGGTATAGTTAACCACATGACTGATATCGTCAACATGAATACCGCGCCCAGCTACGTCAGTTGCGACTAATATAGAGGCGTGACCGTCTTTAAAACGCTGTAAGTATTTTTCACGCTTCTGCTGAATCACGTCACCTGATAGCATGACAATTTTATGCGCTTGACGAAGCTTGTGATACAGACGCTTCACCTGATCCTTACGATTAGCAAAAACAATGACTTTTTCTACGGTGCTATCAGTAATAATACGCTGCAACGCTTCTAACTTTTGATCTTCTGTTAGTAAATAAAAATGCTGGTCTACTAGCTCACTAGTTTTGTGTTCAGGCTCAATTTCAACAAACTGGGGCTCATGTAACCAGCGATAAGCAAGGTTCATAACATCTTGATTAAAGGTAGCTGAAAACAGCAGGCTTTGACGATCAGTGTTAGCTGGCATGCGTCCAACCAAACGTTTAATATCGGGGATAAAACCCATATCAAGCATACGGTCAGCTTCATCTAACACAAGTACTTCTACACGATCCAAATAGACCATACCTTTATGCATAAGATCAATCAAACGTCCAGGTGTAGCCACCAAAATATCTACATATTGGCGCTCAAGCTCATGCTGTTGAGTCTCATAATTAGTACCACCCATAATACAGACACTATGTAGCTCAGTATATTTGGTCAATGCCACACAATCATCAAAAATCTGCTGCGCAAGCTCGCGTGTTGGTGCCATTATCACGGCGCGAGGCTCACCTAAATGACGCTCTTCTTCCTGACCAAAAGGACGCTTAAGTAAAGCTTCCATAATAGTAATCAAGAAAGTCGCAGTCTTGCCTGTTCCCGTTTGCGCCTGTCCAATCGCGTCTTGATGCGCTAATGTATGTGGTAATATCTGAGCTTGGATAGGCGTTAACTCGGTAAAACCCAAATCACTGATTGCTCGTAATGTTGGCGCTGAAAGTGGCAAATCAGTAAATGTCGTAAAATTACTCAAAAAATCATCCTTATGTATTGACAGTAGCAGACTCACAGCAAACCTTAACGTAGCTTTTAGATTTAGATAAAGCTGCTGGTATATGAATGCAGATGAATGCGGATAGATAACTGCAACTAATAATTAACGGCCTATGAAATATAGGAGCGTAAAAAAGCCAAGCCTAATGTCTATTCTTATCGATGTTGTAATAAACCCAATATCGATAAGAATAGACAGGCTTGACTCAGTAGTATATCAGCAGTTAGTAAAATCATTATAGCTAAACCACTATAATGACTGAATTGATCAGTCTTCTACTTTTCTAACCTCTTCAGCTTGTAGACCTTTTTGGCCTTCCACTACGTTAAACTCAACTTTTTCGCCATCTTTTAAAGAGCGATAACCATCACCTTGAATAGCGCGAAAATGGACAAAAATGTCTTCACCGCTATTACGTTGAATAAAACCAAAGCCTTTTGAGTCATTAAACCACTTAACGATACCTTGCTCACGATCTGACATAACATTGCTTCCTAAAATTACGCCTAGCCCCAACTTCCTTTGCGAAATTGCATATAAACGGGGTCTAAGATTATGAAATCAGAATTTAAATCAATTATTTAATCAATAACGATTTAAATACCATCATTTAAAAGTTGCGTTTAGAATATATAAGGACATTCATTTTCATCAAATAATAAGAATTTCTTCTTAGATGAAATAATCGCGCCTTAACGCACTTACTAGCGATGTTGCATCATCACTTAAGGATGATTGCTACTTATAATTGTTCCAAAAAGTAGCAGCAACAAAATCGCAAGATTCACTACTTAAAAATATCATAGCATGGGTTTTTAGCAACACAAAGTCATTTAACATGATTTTTGATGTTTAGGTAAGCTATCTATGTAATTTTTTATAAACTAACAATTGAGCTATTATGATAAAGTCCCATATCTAGCGTAACAGTTTAATCTCTTACTTATTCGTTATTTCAATGAATATTTCGTTTACAAGAGTATTAACGCAAAGGTAAGGTCTACAAAGGCATCTCTCACTAATGCATTGCCAAAGCATATGCAATCACCATAAAACCATGCCTGTGACATGATGCTAAAGATTTATTAGTAAACTATAGATGAGTTATAATTACAAACCCTATTAGACCTAATATTACATTCACCTAAATCTGTAGAGAAACTTATGAGCAACTCTTCTCCGTCAGCATCAGCTTCAAAAACAACAGTAGCAGACGCAACTGGTTCAGAAACAGACAATCTACAGACACGCAAAATACTACTCATTAATGGGGCAAACCTCAACTTATTAGGTAAGCGCGAGCCAGAAATTTATGGTCATACAACCCTTACTGATATTGAAAAACATTTAACAATAAGAGCAGCAAAGCATGGCATTGAACTTATTTGTATTCAATCCAATCACGAAGGACAGCTCGTTGATGCTATTCAGCATCATGGTTTGTTAGCTGATGCTGTATCACAAGTGGATGCTATCATCATTAATCCAGCTGCATTTACCCATACGTCAGTCGCTATTCGCGATGCCCTACTAGCCACTCAAAAGCCATTCATAGAGGTGCATTTATCTAATGTTCATGCACGTGAACCTTTTCGGCAACATTCTTACTTAAGTGATGTGGCAGTTGGAGTAATATGTGGTTTAGGCCACTTAGGCTATCAGATGGCACTCGATTATTGGCTGGTTAATTCGTACCGCATTGACTTGGACAATGACAGCTAAGTGGCATTATCACATGCCTTAATACAGTCTTTAGAAAAACCCTAGCACGCTTTTAAAATGAAGGGTTTTATTGGCTGAAATATTGCATTAAATATGACTCGTTCTTTAATCAATCATTAATTTATAAGCAAAAAACTAAAAAATCAATATACGGTGATATGAATGGCTAAATCGTCCGGAAAACGCTTTATGAAACTTGCTGGCATGACTGCAAGTATTGCAGGTAAAGCTGCTAAGAACTCGCTAAAGCACCTCTCTAGTGACGAAGAAAAACGCTTACAGGCACGCTCAGAGTTAATGCAAGATGTAGGTGTTCAAATCGCTGAAACGCTTGGTGAGATGAAGGGCGCTGTCATGAAAGTGGGGCAAATCGCCTCGCAATATAAAGATGTGTTTCCACCAGAGGTTGCAACGGCGCTTGAAAAGCTACAAAAAGATGCGCCACCCATGCCATATGTACAGATACGCACACAGGTAGAACGTGAGCTTAAGGCATCTATTAATGAGCTGTTTGCAGAATTCGAAGAAGTACCTTTTGCGGCAGCCTCCATTGGTCAAGTACATAAGGCTACTCTGCCCTCTGGCCAAAAGGTCGTAGTCAAGGTGCAATATCCAGATGTTGATGAGAATTGCGACAGTGATCTAAAGCAAGTACGCATGGCCTTGAAGATTGCTGGCGTTCTTAATATGAGTCGTGACCTGCAAAATCAGTTGTTTAACGAGATACGTCAAAGCTTACATGATGAGCTTGATTATACTAAAGAGGCCCATAACTTACGGGTATTTGGGGCATTTCATGCTGAGGACAACGGTCTTATCATACCTAAGGTCATTGGTAGCCACTCTTCTAAACGAATTTTGACTTTGACAGAAGAGATGGGAGAGACGCTAACAGTAGCGGCGACGTGGGATAATGATGTTAAGCAAAAAATAGCAGAGCGCCTATTTCATTTTACAGCAGGCCAGCTATTTGGCTTATACCGGATGCACTGTGATCCTCATCCCGGTAACTTTGCCTTCCGCACTGATGGTAGCGTAGTAGCTTACGACTTTGGCGGTATTCGCAGCTATAGTGATAGCGAGGTGCAATTGTTTCGTAGGTTTGCTAAACATGCTATCAAAGGCGATGTGACGGCACTTGAACAAGATCTGATTGCACTGGGAATACGCCGGAATGATGATACCAATATTCCAGGCGAGTTTTACCAGCAATGGCTCGCTATTGGATTGAAGCCTTTATCTATTACGCCTCATCAAGATGGCCATTTTGATTTTTCTAGTAGTCAAGTGCATCACGAAGTTATTGCTCAGATGCGTACGTCTTTAAAATACTTTGCTCAATTTCAGCCTTCCGCCACTACCATGATGCTTGATCGTACCGTATCAGGACAGTACTGGAACTTGGTTAACCTTGGGGTGGAAATTGACTTATCATCGCTAACTAATGAATATATAGAGACTTAAAAAATCAATATTAGTGACCGTTAAACATGTAGCGCATGGCCACAGCGATCACAGAATGTCGCACCAACTGCATGACCAAACTTCCCACAGTTGGGACAAGTGATTGGATTGAGCTGTGGTCGCATATTACGTGCCAGCTCAGAGGTAAAAATCCCTGTTGGCACTGCAATGATCGAGTAACCAGTAATCATGACCATAGATGCAATTGCTTGCCCTAGTGGCGTTTTTGGTGATATATCACCATATCCCACTGTAGTCATGGTTACTATCGCCCAATAGATAGATAATGGAATACTGGTAAAGCCATTTTCTGGACCTTCCACAACATAGATAACCGAGCCAAAGATCGTTACTAATAAGACGAGCGATAAGAAAAATACCGTAATCTTTTGCTGACTGGTTCTAAGCGCAGAAGCCAAAAATCCAGCTTGTTGCATATACGCTTTGAGCTTGAGAACGCGGAAAATACGTAAAATACGTAAAATACGTATCACGAGTAAGTACTGCACACCCACAAACATTAGACTTAAATAGCTTGGTAATACGGATAATAAATCCACTATTCCAAAAAAACTAAAAACATAACGAATACGATTGGGTGCTGAGAATAACCTTAGAGCGTACTCAATCGTAAATAAAATCGTAAAAAACCATTCAGCGTAAAAAAACAGTGTGCCATATTGCAAACGCATGTATAGAACACTATCAAGCATTACGATAGCCACACTGGTCAAAATGGCAATCAATAGTACAATATCAAAAAGCTTACCCAAACGGGTATCTGTGCCTTCAATAGTAATGTGAATGCGGTTGCGTAAATGAGTAATGGCTTCAGCGGTTGGTTGCTTCATAGAATCAGTGGCTTCATAAAATCAGTGGCTTGATAGCATCCAATGATTTAAAGTGTGATGGATAAGCGCAAGTTATTCAAAATACGCAAAATTGGTTTATAATATTGGTCGCTTATAGCAGTTATCACAACATATAAGTTGCCACAGTGTAGCAAAAAATAGCTCTTAGCAACATACAAATTGCTAACGTTAACGTAAGCTTATAACCTTACAACAGTACATTAAAAGCGCTAGTTAGTGTGAAATTTATAAGCTCCAAAAACATTCAAACATTGGTATAAAAAAGTATTTGTAATAGGTATGACTCACATTGAGCTCATACTAAAAAGTATATAGCACTTAAGGATATAATATGGCAGGTCATTCAAAATGGGCAAATATTAAACACCGTAAAGCCCGTCAGGATGCAGTAAAAGGTAAAGTATTTACCAAGATTATTCGTGAAATTGTTTCAGCTGCTAAGCAAGGTGATCCTGACCCTGACAAAAACCCACGTTTACGGGCCGTTATTGAAAAAGCCTTATCAGTCAATATGACCAGAGACACCATCAATCGTGCTGTTGATCGCGGTACTGGTGGCGGTGATACTGAAAACATGGATGAGATCAGCTATGAAGGCTATGGTATCGGTGGCGTCGCAGTACTGGTCGAAACCATGACCGACAATGTTAATCGCACTGTCAGTGAAGTGCGCCATGCCTTTACCAAGTACGATGGCAATCTTGGTACTTCAGGTTCAGTCGCTTACCTTTTTAATAAGCGCGGCGAAATCACTTTTAATGATGTAAGCTTAGAAGATGAAGTGATGCTTGCTGCATTAGATGCAGGCGCACTTGATATTGAAAATGATGGTGAAAGCCTGCTTGTCATCACTGAGTGGGAAAGTTTCGGTCAAGTCAAAGATGCTCTCAATGCTGCAGGTCTGGTATCTGATAATGCTGAAGTGACTATGTCACCATCGACCAGTGCTGAGATTGATAATATCGATGATGCCGAAAAAGTCATGAAGATGATTGACATGCTAGAAGACATAGATGATGTACAAGAGGTTTATAGCAATGTGAACTTCTCTGCTGACGTGATGGCACAACTTGAGCAATAGTTTCTGTCCAGCAATAACTTACCAGTAATAAATGATCGATCACTCATAAAAAGAGCCAAACGCTTTTAGCGTTTGGCTCTTTTTTAATGCGTTTTAACAATGCATCTAACAATACATCCAATAACCGTTCATCTAAAATCTCTTAAACTAGGTTTTATCCTTTACACCTTCAAGCGCTAATAAATACTCTTTTTTGTCCAGCCCGCCAGTATAGCCACCCAGCTTACCATCGCTGGCAATCACTCGATGACAGGGAATGACGATACTAAAAGGGTTTTTGCCGTTAGCGTTTGCCACTGCTCGGAATCCTTTAGGGTTACCAACACGCTGAGCAAGCGTTGCATAACTTATCGTTTCGCCATGCGCAATATCTTGTAATGCTCGCCATACTTTTTGCTGAAACTCAGTGCCTAAAGATATATCTAATGACAAATCAAAAGCGTCACGTCTACCATCAGCATACTCATTAAGCTGGCCGATGGCAGCTAATAGTAAAGATTGAGAGGCATCTTTACTATTTAATTCATCTTCATCTATAAATATAAAATCATCCTCGCTAAGCTTATAGTGCTTTTTGAGCTTAGTAGATGATTTAGAGTGACGCCATGACTGGCCTTTTAATAGCCAATTAACTTCAGCAAGCTGAGCAATATCATTCTCATTAGCGCTTGCCATTAAAATTAGTCGATGTTGACCAAAACTTGTTGTAGTGACTATCATAGTTACCTCCAACTTAGCTCTAATGAAATAATACTCAATTTATGAAAAATCTTAACTTTCATCCGTATCGAACAATGCTGCAACGAACTGCTTAGGACTAAAGGCACGTAGATCATCAATGGACTCGCCAACACCAATGTAGCGGATAGGCACATCAGTAGTTTCAGCAATATTAAACACGACCCCGCCTTTGGCAGTACCATCTAATTTGGTAATAGTAATACCCGTCAAAGGCACGACTTTATTAAATAGCTCAACTTGATTGATAGCATTTTGTCCTGTACCAGCATCCAGAACAATCATACCTTCATGCGGCGCGCTTGGATCGGCTTTACGCATGACGCGCACGACTTTTTCAAGCTCCGCCATTAGATGCGTTTTATTCTGCAAACGACCAGCAGTATCAGCAATTAACACATCGATATTTTTAGCCTTAGCAGACTGCATGGCATCAAAGATAACAGAGGCGCTGTCTGAGCCGTGACCTTGCGCTACGACTGGAATACTATTACGCTCACCCCAAATTTGCAGCTGCTCTGTCGCGGCCGCACGGAACGTATCACCCGCAGCCAGCATAACCGATTTGCCCTCACCTTGTAGACGTTTGGCAAGTTTTCCAATAGTCGTCGTTTTGCCAACACCATTAACGCCTACAACTAAAATAACAAAAGGTTTTTTGCTGGTGTCGATGACCAGTGGCGCAACTTTTGGCGTTAAGATATCGACCAACTCACTTTGCAACGCTTTATACAATGAATGTGCATAGATTAAGTCCCCACGTGCTGTCTGCTCGGTTAGACTCTTAATAATGCGGTTGGTTGCGTTTACACCAATGTCAGCGACCAACAGTTGATCTTCGACTTCTTCTAACAGCTCATCGTCGATCTCTTTACCACCGATAAGAATACTGACCATACCTTCCGCTAAATTCTTACGTGACTTACTCAGCCCTGACTTCATGCGGTTGAACCAGCTGCCTTTTTGACGACCTTGGGTTTCATTTTCTTGCTCGTCTTGAGGCATACTGGGTGCAGCTTGTCTCATAGGAACGCTAGATTCAGGTACGCTAGATTCAGAAACGCTAGCTTGACTTGCACTGTCAGGATTGATATTTCCAGTACTGCCAGATTGAGGGTTAGCGGCTCGAGATTTATTGCTGGAATTGTCGCTCCACTGATCTTGTAGCGGCATTTTTGGTACAGCAGTACGATTAGTCTTATTGTCGATCTTATCGTTACTCACCACTGTATCTTCGCTCGTATGCTGTCCTGCAGGCATGACGATTGGCGCACCTAAAGCTATCTGTTCTGCAGCATCTGCACTTGATACATCCGTATTTGCTGTATGACTAACACCATTACCTTGCTCATCAGCCTTAATTGCTGTTTCAACTTCATCGACACCAGAATCATCAATAATGGGGACTGATTGCGTCGGTAGACTCGGTAAGGTAATATCATCGTCATCTAAATCATCAAGGCTGCCATCAAGATTGATGACCACACGGTTGGCATTATTCGGATTATTCATAAGCTTGCCCTAAAAGTTATCAATGTCAGTAATTTATTTATTGTGCAATGAATATCATTATATTTAATATCATTAAAACGAAAGCTGGTTTTTGTGCTAGTTTAGCATAATTCAAGTGTCGCTCAGCGCTGTCCGTGATAGCGAATGATAAAGTAATAGCCGATTTGTAAGAAAGCTTGGTTAAGGTTCAGACACAAAAATCTGACTTTGGTAAGGTCAAATTTCGCTACAGTCTATTTAATACTTGCCTGCTCTGAGCAATCAATTAGCCGTTCGGTCTTTTTATTCACTGAATAGGGATAGCCATGCCACCTCTAAAACAAACTTGCTTTTTAAAGCATATATACTTGCCAAAGCGACAATATCCATCAAACGGCATAAGACCTGATATTAAGCCTATTCCTAAAAGGCAATTTATTTATAGAAAGGCTAATGCGCTCAGCCTGTTGCTTCTTATAGCAGCCCTGTCTTTTTCAACTGTAGGTTGTGCTACTTTGCAAGCACTAGAGCCAACAGCTGATTTAATTAATGACTTAAAAAAGATTTTGTAATAATTTTCATTGCCAGTCTATGGTGTGTCATCAATTAGGATATCTATACATTTGGTGGTCTTACCTCTAAAGGTGAGCTTAAGAAAGCTCTTTTTCTAAAACTGTCTTCTAAAATCAGGAATACTTATGTCATCGATGATACCAACTCATAAAACCAATTATAAACCTGTACCAACGGTTTCTCATTTGAAACTTGTTATAAATATTGGAATCGCTATGGTTATTTCCATCCTATTATTATCAATCGTAGGCTGTAGTACGACACAAGAATTCAAACCAACAGCCAGTGTGATTGTTGGTGGACATAAATCTTTATAGCGCTTGCGGTTGTTATCTTTAAGACAACAATATTATTTTATAGTTTTTAATAAGTCATCGTCTTTGATAAGTCGTCATTTTTTATAAGTAGAACATACCATGCCCTTGTCTTCACCATTACCTATTATATCGTTACGTATGGCCTGCGCCTTAGCACTCGCCACTACTCTAACTGCATGTCAAACCAGTGGCCTGAAAAAAACAGCTGAGCCTGACACAGTAACTGCTAAGCCATCCATGAGTTCGGATCTGACTATCGATATGTCAGGTCGACATGAATATCAGTTAGAAAATGGGCTCAAGTTAATTATCAAAGAAGATCATCGGGCGCCAGTAGCGATGACGCAGATCTGGTATCGGGTTGGCTCTGCGGATGAGCCGTTAAATAAAGGTGGCATCTCGCATTTGCTCGAACATATGATGTTTAAAGGGACAGCTGACGTTTCAAGCGATGATTATGAGCGCTTGATTGCAAAGTTTGGCGGCGTTAATAATGCTTTCACCAGCTACGATTACACTGGCTACTACGAGCTTTTTCCCGCTAATAGAATGGCTTTAGCTTTGGAATTAGAAGCGGATCGCATGAAAAACTTAGTTTTTGATGAAAAAGCTTTTACTAAAGAGCATCAAGTAGTCATGGAGGAACGTCGTCAACGTACTGATGACAATCCACTTGCCAAAGCTTATGAGTCGTTTCGCCTGTTGGCTTTACCTGATAGTCCTAAAGGTGAATCTGTCATCGGGCCAATGAGCGAGCTTGAATCCATTAAACTGACAGAATTAAAAGATTGGTATAAGACTTGGTATGCACCCAATAATGCAACCTTAGTTATCGTCGGTGACGTTGAGCCAAAAGAGGTCTTAGCACAAGTCAAACGCTACTTCGGTGATCTGCCTGCCAGCAAATTACCCACACGCCCTGCGGTCAAACAGCAAGGCTTCCGTGGTTATCAAAAAGTTGACTCTGAGCAAGCGGTACAAGTGCCTGTATTGTTGATGGGTTACAACGTCCCTAGCCTATCGACTGTTGGCGCGAACAATGAAAAGCAAGCTTATGCGCTATCACTTGCCCAAGATGTGTTAGATGGTGGTCTATCGGCGCGTTTAGAAAGTCGACTCATACGCGAGCAAGGTTTGCTGACCACAGTCGGTACTTCTTACGACTTACTTGATCGCGGTGATGGACTGTTTTTAATACAAGCAACGCCGCGTGAAGGCGTGAGCTTAACGCAAGCACAAGAAGCTATCACAGCTGAAATCAATAAGCTTACCACTGATCCTATTAATGCCGACGAAATCAGTCGTGCTAAGACCAATACCGTTACAGGTTTGGTATATGCGCAAGACAGTATGGAAGGCCAAGCACGGATGATAGGCTCGCTACAATCTATAGGGCTGGATGACAGATTGCTTGCAAGCTTACCTGCCAAGCTTGATGGTGTGAGCATCGCTGATATTCAGGCTGCTAGTAAAAAGTATCTTGTAAACGATAATCTGACCGTGATGCATATCGTACCGCCTAAACAAAAGACAGATGAAACTAAAACAAGCAAGGCACCAACAAACAATTAATACTCAATGCTTGAAATTCGGTATTTAAAACTTAGTACTTAGAATAAATTGCTAATGTTCGTTATAGTTTTGCGCCATCCTTCTTTCCTAAGAAGCCTATAGTTTAAGAACATCTATAAGAAGAAAGATATGACTCAGAAAACTTTTATATTCATGATCAAAAGAACGCTACCACATCCAGACTCAACCCGGTCTCAATCTATTTGCAAGTCTCATCTTAGTGCTAGCATTCTACTAGGCTTAACAGCGTTTATTGCTCCCGCTTATGCAGACTCAGTCGGTGCTGAAGAATATCGTGAGCCCGCTGCTGCGGTCGATGTAAACGCGCCCATTGCAGCATTGGCTAAGCTTACCAGTCTTAACAACGTTAAACCTTTACAAGTAACAGTACCAACTATCGAACACTTTAAAACGACAGCCGGCGTGCCCGTATCTTTTGTACGAGCAACCACGTTACCTATCGTAGATATTGATTTACGTTTTAATGCTGGTAGTGCACGCGATGGTAATATACGTGCGAATGGCTTTGGCATTGCTAATATGACCGCTACGATGCTCACGCAAGGCACTGAGAGCTTGAACGAAGATGACTTTACGCGAGCGGTTGAAACATTAGGGATTGATTTAAATAGTAGTGCGTATAAGGATATGTTTATCGTCTCGCTACGTAGCTTATCTGATGATGCTCATCTACTACCAGCCATCGATTTGATGACGCAAATGCTGACACAGTCCAACTTTGATCAATCAATTTTAGCGCGTAACAAAGCACGTCTATTAGTCGGTCTGCAACAGCAGAAACAAGATCCTAATAGCCTTGCCAGTCTGGCTTTTGATAACGCTCTATATGGCAGCCATCCTTATGCCCATCCTTCGTCAGGTACGCTTGAAACAGTACCCAGTATCGAGAAAAAAGACCTAACTGACTTTCAAAATCGCTACCTTGTCGCTGCCAATGCTTCATTAGCAATGACTGGCAACTTGACGCTCGCTCAAGCCAAAAAACTCGCTGAAGACATTACTACTAATTTACCTATAGGCAAGGCCGCCAATGCTTTACCCGAGCCAAAACCACTCACCCAAGCAAAGAATATTCACATCCCCTTTCCTAGCAGCCAAACCACAGTACTAATGGGACAACTAGGTAGTAAGCGTGCTACCGACCCTCAAGCGCAACAGCAACAAACCAATTTTGCTATTGGCAATGAGGTATTAGCAGGCGGTAATTTTAATGCACGGTTGATGACTGAGATACGTCAAAATCTAGGTTATACCTATGGTATATCAGGCTCTATGAGTCCAATGCTAACTCGTGGCCCTTACCAGATAGGTTTTTCAACCCGCAATGACAAGGCTCGCGATGCTATTGATGCCAGCTTAACGGTCATTAATGATACGTTAGATAACGGGATTAACAATGATGAGATGCGTCTAACCACGGACAATATGAAGAATAGCTTTCCGATGAGCTTTGCAAGTAATGCGGGAATTAATGGTTTGCTGGGAATGATGAACTTCTATCAACTGCCAGATAATTATCTGACGGATTATATGGCACGTATTGAAAACGTTAAACTATCAGGAGTGAATCAGACTATGCGCGATACTCTTAATCCAGATAAATTCTTGATTGTGACAGTTGGACAGGACGATCCTTGGCAAACCAAAACGATCAAATCTGAGTAATTTTTTAGCAGGCGCTTTTGATATAAGTTAAGAAAACAAGGTTACGGATACTTAATCCGTAACTGTTATCGCAACGTCGTAGCTTAAGCGTTCAGGCTTGTATGTAGCGCCATTATAGGCTAGTCGGATTACATGCTTATCATAGGATGCCACTTGATACTCGCCATTAGCGAAGTTATGCATAGTGGGCACAATCAGTAGGGCTTCTATTTGTCTATTATCGACATCGACATCAATGCGCTGTCCAGCCTCTAAATATAAAAAATAGTCACAATAGTCATTAACCATCACTTCGGCAACACGCTTAATATCGTTGTTACCCATGTCTTTTTGCAATAGTTTGGGACAAATATCTGCACGATTTGCAGCTAACCTTGCATACGAGTTGGTAATATTATCCTCAATATTGGCAACTTCTAACTGTTTTTGCTGCGCCAGTGATGCATCTGCTTGACTATCCGTAGGCATTTCCGGACTACAAGAGTTGCTAAGTAGTACCAACAAGATAGCAACAACAACCAACATAAGACGTAAAGTGTTTGATTGAGAATTAAGTGTATTGCTCAAATTAAACCTACGTGCGCCTGATATTATCGACCGAAAACCCTTCATAAATCCCGCTTGTATCAAACTCTTGAACCTTGTTTATGAAACAAGGAACTTGTATAAAATGTAGACAATTATTTGTGATTATTAGAACATAATTTGGGACAATATTACTAGTTTTTAATGACTTATAGGTCTAACCAAATAGCTATATGGCATCTATCAACCATTTTAAGCATACTCAATAAGCTCAATATCAACGACTCCAGTAGTTAAGCTTAGTTTTTTAAGTTATGGCACTGTTTAAGTTTAATAGCGACATGAGGAGCTACTACTGGCATGATTAAAACCCCACTTTCGATAACCTTGCGTATCTAGATGTATTGCGCCCGTTGAGTACAATCCTAAGCCAAAATTATGAGACTGACCTTGATATTGCCAAAATTGACATAGACCGTCTTGCAAGTTACTCAGTAGCCAAAAATTATCATCGTATTCAGGCACCCAAATATCTATTGCCCCTGCGGTCATATGTTTGCTGCTATTCGCACCACCCGCACAACCATTCAATCCTGGGCTACGATATGCTGAACGTATTTTACTACTTGCAGGCAGGATACCTTGGTTCTTTAAATTACTATAAAGCCGCAAAGTAGGTACTATATTTGACCACAATTCTTGTGGGGGCAGCTGATAAGGCTCATAACCACACTTGTCCCAGCTACGTGCAGTAGTAAGAAGCTCTTCAAGTGGTGGAACGTTTCGGGCACCAATCTGTGAGCTTAAATAACGTTGAAAATTTGCCACTTCTTGAGCACGAAAGCTGTTGCTGTTTAACCAACCATTGAAGTCCATATCAACCATACTGTTATAAGTATTACTGGCTGTGTTGTACTTAGGATTGTAAGTCACACGTTTAAAGTCAGAAGTACTATAATTTGGACTGCGAGTATTCACGCTCACACGTTTATTCTCTTCTATTGATACTTTAGAATCGAACTCATATTCGCGTTGTTTTTGGTTAATCAAACCTTGCATACTATCGCCACTTAACACAGGCGATTTATGGTTAACGCTAGCAGAAGGCGCGATATAGGCATTACTACTGCTATCACTAGCATGACGCACTTGAATACGACGCTCGCTACTGTCATTTAAAATAGCAGCATGTCCAATAACGCTGCTACTACAAACGATAAAGGCAACTAAAGGTTTTATAATTGATGTCATATGAAATTTCAGATTTATAGAAGGGTAAATATCTTTCGGGTAAATAGAAAAATTGGCCTGTTTACATTTAGGCTTATAGGAAAACCTATGAATACTATTATTTACATGGGTCATGTGAGCAGTTATCACTAATAAATATTTTATCGATACTATCAAATTTTACGCAAGCAGGCTAAACTATCGCCCCTGATAATAGCTAATAATTTTGTTATTAACATTTATCATCATCATTTTTTATAATCACGTTACTCTATTACTATCAAGTCACCCTATTGTTGTTATTTTCTACGATAGCTATACGATAATAATGTCTTAAAACTAGGTATCTTGCTACATCAAAGATACTTTTAGTAGAATTATTATATTTACCATACCTTATTTTTGATTGCTTTTTTATAGTTAGTGTTCAGATTTATGATAATAGTTAATAAAAAGCATTCTTAAACTGTCTCTTTTAATATACTTCCTTTTATTACAGTCACTTTTGCCTATGTCTTCTAATCCACAATATCGCTTTTCACGCCAAAGCCATCATTTCGGCCAACGTCATGAACGAACGCTGTGGCAGCGTATTCATATAGACCCATGGCTGACTGTACTGTTATTGCTGATTTGCTGTATTGGCCTGACTATCTTATATAGTGCTTCAACCCAAGACGTTAGTATGGTTGTCCGACAAATAGTAAGCTATGGAGTGGCTTTTACAGTCATGTTTATTATGGCGCAAGTGCCACCTAGCATCTATCGCACCTTTACTCCTGTTTTTTATGTGTTAGGACTGATACTACTGGTATTGGTTGATATTATTGGCGAAGTAAGGATGGGAGCACAGCGCTGGATTAATTTGCCAGGTTTTGGCAGCGTACAGCCATCAGAGTTTATGAAACTGGGTATGCCAATGATGTGTGCATGGTTCTTATCCAAACGTGAACTACCGCCATCATTTTCAAGTGTAATAATAACTTTGGGCATTATCATTGTACCGGTAATACTGATCGCAAAAGAGCCAGATCTTGGTACTTCACTACTCGTTGCAGCAAGTGGGCTCTTTGTCCTGTTTTTGGCAGGTCTTTCATGGTGGATGATTTCAGCAGCGCTAGCGTTAGCCATACCCTTTGTAACCTTTGCATGGTATTTTTTATTACACGATTACCAGCGTACGCGAGTGTTAACCCTTTTTAATCCTGAAGATGACGTACAGGGAGCGGGTTGGAATATTATTCAGTCTAAAACTGCCATCGGTTCTGGAGGACTATCAGGTAAAGGTTATCTAGACGGTACACAATCACAACTACACTTTTTGCCTGAAGGTCACACTGACTTTATCATTGCTGCTTTCTCAGAAGAATTTGGCCTATTCGGTGTGATACTACTTATGCTGATATATGCTTGCCTATTAATACGTGCACTATATATTGCTTTTACCCACCCTGATACCTATAGCCGCCTATTAGCAGGTGCTATTGCGATGTCGTTTTTTGTCTATGTATTTGTGAATGTTGGCATGGTTGGAGGCATTCTACCTGTTGTTGGCGTTCCCTTACCTTTCGTTAGTTACGGTGGTACTGCAATTGTAACCTTAATGGGCGGGTTTGGACTTTTGATGTCCATTCATACTCACAAAGCTGATTAGTCAAATTGTCCTGATAGCTAATATATCAAAACCATACTCCGCCCTGCTTATAAGCTTATGTAGCAGTATTTTTTACTTAAACTAAATAATATAGTGTGAGTATGAATTAATAATTAACTATGGTTCAAAAAATATGTCTTATATAAATATTGGCTTTAAGATTACAAAAATTGCAATCTAATGGTTAAAAGAACCAGAATTATAAATATAAAGAAGTAAAAATACAGATAACAATTTATATTAGATTGTTTATATTCAAAATAAAGCATATATCAAAAAGTATTATGAGTATCCGATATAAATAACATCAATTCAAAAAACAAACATTTATAAAAAATATTTATTTAGTAAATAAAAATATTCCTTATAAAAATCACACTATTATCATAAAAAATAATGTTATCTAAGACGCTGTTATTGTTACAGAAATATGTAGAAAGTTACCTGTTTATATCTTTAATACATTTGTCATTAATAACAATCATCATTAAACTTTAATCCTTGTTTTTTACAAAAATTTGCGTTACTCTCTTTTTACTACTCTTTGATACATAACATGTACAGAGTTGCTAATAAACTTTGCATTCAATTATATTTCGGTCGTAGCTGCTCCGTATAGTGAGCATCTAGCTTTTCAAAGGCACTACTTAAGTTAACGTATTCATAACAAAATAAGATAGTAAAACTTTGAATTCTTAATTAGTAGCTTTACATTGAAAATTTGCGAAATGAAAATTACCCATGTTTTGAGACTTATCCAGCCATTGCTCATATCCTATGGTACTTACATAGATGACGAGCATGCATGATCTGTAGCGTTATCAGAATTACTTTATTCTGTTGTGCTCAACCCTAGGTTTTGGATACTATGTCTTAATATATAAGTTATAGAGGTATCTATGAATAAGCGTCTATCTGGTTTACTTACAATGTCAGTGTGTTTGTTTGCTGGCTCTGCAATAGCATCTAATGCCAATGCCGTAGAAGCAAAAACATCCCTTGCGACCTTGTCTCAAGATAACGCCTCCCATATTGATCGTGTACTTGGTGAGCTTACTCGCCAACATGATAATGCTTCAAGCTTAGTAAAATCTGCACGTCAGCCAGCATCGTTAGCTATTAACAGCTCTCTATTGGCTAATGATACTAGTCAAGTCACTGATGATGAAGATGTATTAGAGCGACTGACTGCTGTGGCCTCTAATTCTGTCAGCAAGTTCAAACAAACTGGTCTCGCCTCTTGGTATGGTCGTAAGTTCCATGGCCGTAAAACTGCCAGTGGCGATACTTTTGATATGAATGGTCTGACAGCTGCTCATCGTTCTTTGCCACTAAACTGCTATGTAAAAGTAACCAATAAAACTAATGGCAAAAGCGTAGTAGTAAAGGTAAATGATCGTGGTCCATTCCATGGTAATCGCGTTCTAGATTTGTCTTATGGGGCAGCTAAACGTTTAGGCATCACTAGTAAAGGTGTTGGCAACGTTTCAATTGAACGTGTTTCAGGTCCATAGTTTTTTAGGTTATAGTTTTAAATACTCAATTAAAGTTACAGACTTAGAAAAACTAGCAATTCAAAATATATAAAGCATATTAAAAATATAAAAAAGTTCCAAACTCAAGTGAGTCTGGAACTTTTTTTATGGATGCTATTATTAAGAAAGTTTTATTCAGATGAAGACTAAATTTTGAAGGCTATCTCTATAGCATCATCCAAACGCTCTACAGCGTGTACAGTAATACCTTTGAACTGCGGCGAGTTGCTGGCAGGTGCATTTGATTTAGGAATGATAGCATGAGTAAATCCATGTTTCATGGCCTCTTTTAGGCGTTCTTGACCGTTCGGTACGGGGCGAATCTCTCCCGACAAGCCCACCTCACCGAATACTGCCAATGATGACGGCAAAGGCTTTTCTCTAATACTAGAGGCACAAGCTAATAGCACTGCCAAATCCGAACCCGTCTCTATCACTTTAACCCCGCCAACCACGTTGACATAAACGTCTTGTCCGCTAGTGTGAATACCACCATGACGGTGCATAACCGCGAGCAGCATTGATAGACGCTGAAAATCAAGCCCCAAAGCCATACGTCTTGGCTGTCCTTGAGAGTCATCAACCAGTGCTTGCACCTCAACCAATAGTGGACGTGTGCCCTCACGGCTAACCATAACCACTGAGCCAGCAACTGGCTTATCATAGCGGCTCAAAAATATGGCCGATGGATTGGCGACTTCTTTGAGACCCATGTCAGTCATACCAAAGATACCCAGCTCATTAACGGCGCCAAAGCGGTTTTTGACGGCACGAATCATACGAAATCGTGAGTCAGACTGTCCTTCAAAGTATAAAACTGTGTCCACCATGTGCTCAAGTACTCTTGGACCTGCCAATGTACCTTCTTTGGTCACATGTCCAACTAAAAACAAAGCCGTCCCAGTCTGTTTGGCATAGCGAGTCAAAATAGCTGCCGACTCTCGAATTTGGCTGACACCGCCAGGAGCTGAATTAATCGCATCCGTATAAATGGTCTGAATCGAATCAATAATTGCAATAGCAGGCTGCTCTTGAGTTAGTGCGGCGCAAATGGTCTCTACATTGGTTTCAGCCAGAACTCGCAAACGATCAGCAGGTAAATCTAAACGTTTGGCTCGCATCGCCACCTGTGCCAATGACTCTTCACCAGTTACATAGAGCGCACTACCCGCTAACGAATCTGCACGTGCCATATTGGTCGCCGTTTGCAGCAAAATAGTAGATTTCCCAATACCAGGATCACCACCTATCAGTACCACCGAACCGGCAACCAACCCACCACCTAATACTCGGTCAAACTCGCTAATACCTGTTGGCAGACGTGTGTCTAACCCTACACTAACGGCATTAAGAGGCATGACAGCACTATGCGTTCCTGAATAATTTCCTGTTGGAGCACCACCATTTGCGCCACGCGGCGTTGCTCTATTGGCTGCGGGTTTAGAGGTATTTTTATTATGATGCGGCATACTAACATTTGGGGCTTCTATTAAACTGTTCCATTCGCCGCAATCAGAGCACTGTCCCGACCATTTACCAAAATGTGCACCGCAGTGCTGACAGACATAGCTACTTTTATTTTTTGCCATCGTGTATGCGCCCTGTTTAGGTTGCGAAATAAAGAGAGATTAAGATAGTTTTATTTATATAGGATAAGTCATCATAAATTATGATAAACCAATAACCGCTTCGATAAAAAAGAATGAAGGTTGGTAATGCAGACGTGAAAGTGCAGAGTTAGATGAATTAATTATAATAGTTAAATTGGGTTAGTAAATAAAAACTCAAGATGTATCGAATACTATAAAAATATTTTTAACCGCTCATCTATAGTTCTTATTTATGAGTTATAGATGAGCGGCTACGCACAGGATTACCTATACTTGAAAGTCTTTACCTAAATAGACTGATTTTACTAGCTCATTATCTAATACTTCACACGATGTGCCTTCAGCGATAATGGCACCTTCTGAAACAATATAAGCTTTATCACAAATGGCTAAGGTATCACGAACGTTATGATCGGTGATTAGTACGCCAATACCGCGATTTTTTAACGCCAAAATAACGTCTTTGATATCACCAACAGAGATAGGATCAACCCCAGCAAAAGGCTCATCTAATAAGATAAACTTAGGGTCAGCTGCTAAAGCGCGTGCAATCTCACAACGGCGACGCTCACCGCCTGAGACACTCATCCCTAGGGATTTACGTACATGCTCCAAATGGAACTCACCGATTAATTTTTCAAGCTCTTGTCGCTGTTCGGCGGCTGATAACTCTTTACGAGTTTGCAAAATAGCCAAGATATTATCTTCGATTGATAACTTACGAAAGATAGAAGCCTCTTGTGGCAGGTAACCAATACCAGCACGAGCACGCTCATGCATGGCATACTTAGACAAGTCCATTTTGCTTAAGGTAACGCGGCCTTTATCCATATTGACTAAACCGACTACCATATAAAAGCTGGTTGTCTTACCTGCACCGTTAGGTCCTAGCAAGCCAACGACTTGTCCTTGCTCGACAGAGAATGAGACATCTTTAACTACCCAGCGCTTGCCGTAACGCTTACCTAAATTTTGCATCGTCAGACGCTCGACTACAGGCGTAGTCGTACTGTTTTTTACAGACGTATTCTGACTGTCAAGACTGCTATTAAAACTGCTACTATCACTCATACGATACTCATACTAATGCAAAATTTAGACGCTTATAAAAACTGACAAAATCATTCTAGCGTATACCGCTTTGGTTGGTATTATTATTGGGTGGAAGTACCAGTTCAACACGCTGGCTATTACCAGCTGTGGCCTCAACATCTCCAGCTTTTAGGCTATAACGAATCACATTACCCGCAAAGCTAGCTCCATTTTGAACCAGTCTTGCATTACCCGTTAAGGTAATAATACCGCTCACTGCATTGTAATCAATCTTGTTTGCTTGGCCTTTTGCCAGTCCTTTTTCTTGAGTAATGACTTGTTGCATCGTCGCTGGACGTCCAGTTGCCACTGCCGAATTAATGCTGCGCTGCTGCGATAAATTTACGGTGATATCATCAGCAGTAAGCTTTAGTGTACCCTGAGTAATAATGACATTACCAGAGTAACTGGTGACACCAGTACGCTCGCTATAAGTCGCTTTATCTGCCAATAACTTGATGGATTGATTGGCATCTGATGGCAACGCATGACTATATAGCGGTAATGCTAATATCATGGTTATCGGTAAAATACGTAAAAATTGTGGCACTTGATTGCAACGAATGGCAGGCAAAAATTTAGGTTTCATAAGCAGTTACTCTTTTATAATTAGGAGGTAATGAGTAGTAGAAAAGCAAAAGCCGTTAGGTAACTAAACTAAATTAATAAAGTTGAATATCGAGTAGTAATAAGTGAGTCACTTGTTAGACAATTTATTGCGAGTACCTTTACCCTCTATTTTAAACTATCTGAGGCTATCATACGTACTATACAAGATATTAAAATAATGCTTTATCTTGACGCTCAGCTGGCGTAAAGGTCACAGCCACTTGCCCAAATTCATATTCACCAGTCTCAAGATTGGCTTTCATACTGGAAGCCTCAAAACGATTCATACCCTGCTCAACCTTGACTGACTCATCGCTATAGACTTGGCGTGATTTAGTATTACCTTTGAGCGTCTGACCTGTGACTTTAATCGGTTCAATATCTGATGCCACACCAGCTTTGTCTTCACTAACCAAGGTAAAGCCACCAGATAAACGCAGCTCTCCTGTTTGTTGATTAATAGTAGCACTGCCCGCTTGAATCTTATAACGCTGCTCATCAGATGGCTCCCAATTCATGGTAATACCTGACATCTCATCTTGATTGGTCACTGGATTATGTGTCAGTGAGTCAGCATTGAGCTCGTACTCCGTCTCGCCTTGTTCATTGGTTTGTACCGCTTTGATATCAGTCGCCTCATAATCAACTTCAGAAGCTTCTATATTTACTGGTGGCGTAATCTTACCTTGTTGCTGAAAAAACCAACCAGCGATACCAGCAATGATTAACGCTAAGATAATTAAAACACGAGTATTCACGACAAGTTATCCTGCGCCTGTACTTTATCAAGCGTATAGTGCGCGATAAAGTCTTGATAGTGTCCATGACCTTTTAAAATAAGATCACATACTTCACGTACTGCTCCTGTACCACCTGCGCGCGTAGTCACCATATCACTGCGGTTAATCACTTCGGCATGTGCATTAGGCACTGTCGCAGCAAAGCCAACCGTTTGCATAGCTTTAATATCAGGTAAATCATCACCCATATAAGCGCAATCGGCAGCGGTAATGTTTAATGCTGGATCTAATGTCGAAAGCAGCTCTGTTAAGGCGATAAGCTTATCGTCACGGCCTTGTACCACATAGTCAACACCCGTCTCAGCGGCGCGCTTATTGACCATAGGGCTACTACGACCAGTAATAATAGCGGTTAAAATACCATAACGTGCTAAAGACTTAATCCCAACGCCATCTTGCACTGAGAATGCTTTGGTCTCAATGCCATTAGCATCATAGATTATCTGACCATTAGATAAGATACCGTCAACATCCATTACAAGCATTTTAACTTGTCCGGCTTTTTTGATTAAGTCTTGCATAATTTATCTCTTATGAAGTATTTTATTCAATTGTAAAATCTATTCAGTTTAAGTTATTACTTTACACCTGCTTGTAGCAAGTCATGTACGGTAATAATAGCCTCTAAACGCTCTTGCTCATCTATCACCAATAACTGGCTAATCGCATTTTCGTTCATTACGCTTAACGCATCTGATGCGCGCATTGTTTTGCTCACTTGACGTGGATTAGTACTCATCACATCATGTATTGGGATAGCAAGATCGATACCTTTTTCTAAACCACGGCGCAAATCCCCATCTGTAAATACACCAACGACTTTTTTCTCATCATCAACTACCACTGTCATACCCAAACGACCAGCAGACATGATGAATAGCGCATCTTGCAATGGGGCTTTTTGATTGATGAGAGGCAGGTTTTCTACATTACTGTGCATCAAGTCCTCTACTCGCGTTAAGAGCTGACGACCAAGTGCGCCTGCTGGATGCGATAACGCAAAATCCTCTGAGGTAAAGTTGCGTGCATGCACTAAAGCGACAGCTAAGGCATCTCCCAACGCTAAAGTGGCGGTAGTACTAGAGGTAGGTGCTAGATTAAGCGGACAAGCTTCTTGTGATTTACCAAGCGTTAATACAATGTCAGCTGCGCGCGGTAGCATACCGCGTTTATCTCGGCTAATACTTATCAGCGGAATACCCAGCCTTTTGACGACTGGCAATAACGTCTTAATCTCGTCAGATTCACCAGAGTTAGAGATGGCCAGTAGCACATCGCCTTTTACAAGCATTCCTAAATCGCCATGACCTGCTTCGCCAGGATGCATAAAAAATGCTGGCGTTCCAGTCGAGGCGAAAGTCGCTGCTATTTTGCGCCCAATCAGTCCTGACTTACCCATACCAGTCACGACTACTCGACCCTTACAAGCCAAAATAATATCACAAGCTTGCGCAAACCTATCGTCTATTTGCTCCGTTAACAATGCCAGTGCTGCCATCTCAGTATTGATGGCATCAATAGCAGTGGTTATAAATTGGGCATGGGTAAGGTTTTTTGCGCAGTTGCTCATGGTTTGACTCGATACTTATAATGGATACCGTATTTTACTATATTGGGAGTAATATTAATAATACAGCCTAGAAAATTTTAATGGTGCGCCAGATTAATAACAGAATAGCGATAGTGGCAGTAATATCGCTATGGTTTGTATAATACTCATCTGGTTTATACAAAAAAGACCCACTCAATAGCAGGTCTTTTTTATTAATAAAGGCGATTACTAACGATATGATGCGCCTTCATATGTATCTTCGATTAATTGTTGTTATTGTTATCAATATCATCATTTGGCTTATCTTCAGGGTCAGTGCTTTCTGCTGGGTTTTCAAATCCACGATCTTGACCAAAACCACCACGCTCAAACCCGCGATCCTGACCTTGACCTAAACCGCCACGTTCAAACCCACGATCTTGACCTTGGCTGAAGCCACCACGATTAAAACCGCTACGATTAGAAGCAAAACCGCGTTCTTCAAAACCGCTAGCTGCACCTGCAGTGCTACCACGCTCAAACCCACTACTAGTACTACCACCTTGATATCCAGCGGCACCTTGAGTCTGCATGCTACTACCTGTAGTCGCCGTTGTACTCGTGCCTCGTGGATTACGCGCTGGCACTACAGTTGAGATAGCATGCTTATAAACCATTTGACTGACAGTATTCTTAAGTAAAACAACATATTGGTCAAATGATTCAATTTGGCCTTGCAATTTAATGCCGTTGACCAAAAAAATAGACACCGGAATGCGGTCTTTACGTAGTGAGTTTAAGAACGGATCTTGTAATGTTTGTCCTTTTGACATAAAAACTCTCCTAAATATTATATAATTATATTATAAGTGCTTGTTTAATTATAATGGTTAGAGGAAGATACAATAATAAGTTTTACTAATAAAACGTATCTAAATAAGCACTAATTTTTCTTGAGTAATTCTACTTTATCTTGAATGCCACATTATTGTAAATAATTAAGTAACCAGTTGTTTCTATGGTAGTTTTTATTAGAAAAAAACACTTTAATGTAACAACCAATTAGCAATAGTCAACATAACCTGCCTATAAATGGTAGGTTACCAAATTATAACAGCTATCTAGACTACACTTTGAAACTTATTGTGATTTATTTTTATTGTCGATATCAACTTATAAAGCATGTTGTTTACTACTAATAGCATATGTACTTAATGTCATGTACCGTTTTTCAGATAGTATCAACGATTAGTATTAATTAATAATCAACGTAGATATTCACCAGCTTGCGCCATGGTCGTAAATGATGGTATGACGATTTTGTTATTTTTATCATCACCTGTTGAATCAGTATTAATAATCGGTAATTGAGTTAACTTACGAAGCCAAGTGTATTGACGCTTTGCCAGTTGCCTTGTAGCATATAATGCCTTATTTTGCATTTGATAACAAGCAAGCGCCTCAGCCTGACTATTAAGCATTGATGACTGTGCTTGCGACTGAAACGCGATATTCTGTTTCATGTTTTGATTGGCTAATTCTTCGGGTTCACCAAAGGCATCATTGAACTGAGCTTTATCCAAATGCGGTTGCTCAAATATTGGATGATTAGTATGTACTAGGTATTCTAATACTTGACGATAGCCAACGCAGCGCATAGAAGGCAGATTTGGTGTCAGTGGATACTGCTCAAGCAAGCTAACTACTTCAGTTACTAGCCCCTCATTCCACATGATATCTAAACGCTGTGCGATGCGCTCATGTAACCATGGGCGATCAGGCATCACTGCTAATGCATGCCACTGCTGATTGGGATTGTGCGCCAATGCTTGCTTAGGCTTATGCTGCCACTCACTGATAGGAATGTCTGTTTGCAGATATACCTCAATAGCGCGAGTAATACGTTGAGTATCAGTGGCATTAAGACGCTGATAACTTATCGGATCAACCTCACCCAGATAGTCATATAGCTCACTAATGCCCTCTTCCTGTCGCCACTGCTCCACGCGTACGCGAACACTATCATCGCTATCAGGTACTGGAGATAGCCCATCCAGTAGCGCCATGTAATACATCATGGTGCCGCCGACTAGTAAGGGTATCTTGCCGTTCTCGTGACAGCTATCAATCAAACGGGCGACATCGCTGACGAACTCAGCGACACTATAGCTCTGCATAGGATCAATAATATCAACTAAATGATGTGGATAGCGCGCCAGCTCAGCAGTCGTTGGTTTGGCTGTACCGATATTCATATCACGATATATTAGAGCCGAATCTACTGAGATTAGCTCATAACGACCTGTATCGTACAACTCATAAGCCAGTGCAGTCTTACCGCTCGCGGTTGGTGCCATCAAGCAAACCACGCTATTATCCGCTAAATTGGGACTCAAGCTACGGGATGAGCTATCAAACGAATATCGCATAGGGATGCCTTTACTGGTTGTAGTTTGAATAGATAGAACAGAGGATAGCTATATAAAAGCTAGTATTTATTGTTCAGGCTCAGATTAACTGAATGTAGTTTGTTCGGAGGCAGATAATAGCATCAACGAAACTAATTGATTGCGATCTATGACTTTTATTGCATTGTTAGTTAGCAACTCTTCAACATCTACTATAAAAATCGTCAAATCTTGCGCAGTCATTTGCGCGCTTACAATAGCAAGTTGCTGATTGACACATGCTGCGCTATTTAGCATTTCATCTTTTTTAAATATATTACTGCTAAGTACATGTGACTCAAATAATAGACGAAGCTTTGAGTGCCAATCTGCTGCACTAATAAGTGAAAGCTGTCCTTGGTTGTAAAACAATAACCAAGGCAGCGATTTATCATCGATGTCTTTAGGGTTAGAAGATTCACTTACTAAACCATTTAAGCTATTAATAACATCCAAGCAAACTGGTAAATGCCCTGTCTTTATAAATGAGCTATTCAAAATATTAAGGCTATCAGCGGAAGTTGCACTTGAAGGTTTAACATTCTTATCAGACGATTCGTCAACATAAGATTTTGCTGAACAGAATTCCGCTACGTTTTTAGAGAACTGTTTGCTTGCTGACAGTTGATACGGATATTTAGGAGTATGTACTTGATTGTTTTGCGCTAAGTTACTAGTAGCAAATGTCTTAGGCAATGACGCATTAAAAGATGTGCTTGGAGAGGTATTTCTGTCTAGCGTCTGTTTATCGTAATCGGTAGTTGCTACCGTCTCCGTTGTACTAACCGTTTTAAGTTTCAAACGAACTGCATGGCTTAAATGTGCCATGATATTATTTAACGGGCTGATTTTGATCCGCTGTTTGGATGGATGCACATTGATATTGAGCCACTCGGTTGGTAGATCAAAATAAAGGGCGTAACCGATGCTACTAAGTCCAGCACTGTGAGCAAGTTGGCGCAACTGATTGCTAACGAGCGGCTCTTTTACCAAACGACCATTCACATATAGCAGCTTTGGCAAGGCGTCCTGTGAATCAGTGCTAGGCCATAACCAACCACTGATACTTACCTGATTACCTGAGTAATGATTATCAGCATACCCTATAGGCTGCTGCATTAGACTCGATAAATCAATTGCTACTTCTAGCGCGTTATCCGTCAATGGCCTACCCGTCGCTTGTTCAAGACGCGATAACGGCAGACGACTAGCGTTATTGTTTTTTCCGTTAACATTTATCGATAACGAACTTGAAGACAATGCACTTGACAGCGACAGCCGTTTTTTATTGTCGTGAAAGAGACTAAGCGCCACATCAGCGCGTGCCAAAGCTACTTCACGCACAATCGTTTCAATATGGTTAAACTCGGTCGAAATAGATTTCAAATTACCGCGGCGTGCTGGCACGTTAAAGTATAAGTCCTTTACCGTGATTGTCGTACCGCGATTGTGCACAACAGGTATCAGTTTCGGCAGATCATCTAAGATACCAGTGACCTGCAACTGACGTCCGATACCACTGTCATCATGACTACTGGTTAGCGTCAATCGTGAAACTGCCGCCGTTGCTGCCAATGCCTCCCCGCGAAAACCCAAAGTAGTAATACCATGTAAATTTGCGACATCAGCAACTTTACTGGTCGCGTGACGAGTAATCGCCATGACCATATCATCAGGATGAATACCAACACCATTGTCCACCACTTCAATCATACCCATGCCGCCTTGAGTAATATGCACTTCAATATTACTGGCACCAGCATCGATAGCATTTTCAAGCAACTCTTTAACCACAGCTGATGGACGCGTCACAACCTCACCTGCTGCTAATTGATTGATTAGTAGCGGTGATAGTTTTTTGATTCGTGTATTAGAGTGATTATCTAGCATTAGTGAGGGTCATATATTTTGGATTGCAGGCATTTTTTGAGCTAAATTTTCAAAACTGATAAGTCTAAGCCTTGCGCTTCCCCTATCTTTGATAATCGTATCTCCACCTGACGTGACTCATCAACGCTTTGAGTCATATCAATGAACAGTGTCGGCGGTGGTAGATAATTATCAGCACGGCTTGGCCATTCGATAATAACCAGCGCATCTTTATCATCAAGGTACTCATCAAAACCAATAAGAGACAACTCTTCAGGGTCTTGTATACGATATAAATCAGTATGATAAACCAGCTTAGTTACGCCATTGCCTTGCTCAATACTATAAGGCTCGACCAAAGTATAAGTCGGGCTTTTTACCGCACCTTTATGCCCAAGTGCTTGCAACCAATAGCGTGTCAGCGTGGTTTTACCTGCGCCCAAATCACCTGCCAGCCAAACGCTACCTGACACTAACAAGGCGGCAAGCTGCTCGGCTAAGCTTTCGGTATCTGCTTCTGAATATAGAGTTAATATTCGCAACTGTTTATCAGTAAAAGGCGTATCATTATGATTAGACATCAGACTGTACCTGCTTGTTGTTCGTGAACCTGCATCGTTACAGAAGGATTTACAAAATTCTCACCGCGTATCAGCTTGGCATATAATTCAGGATCATGCCACTCACTACAGACTTGCTCGCTAAATTCAAAATCCTCTAATACCAGCTTGCCCATTTGCTCATTAGCCACATCATCAGCAAAACACTGGGCATAACCAGTTGCGGTTTCGTGTGCAATTACCGAGTAGACGCTGACATCAGACTCACCATTTTGCATTTGGGTTTGTTTTAGGATTTCTTGTGCCCAAAAGAAGATAACTCGTGAGAACTGCTCTGCTGAAGGTGACACTGGCAAACTAATCCAGCGTGCACTGAACTTCTTACAGGCAGCGATATACTCAGGATCGTCTTTATTCCAAAAACAAATCGCATGATCAAAGCTATCGATGATGTCTTTGATCGAAGACTTTAATAAGCCAAAATCATAGACCATTTGCCCATGATCTAGACGAGTGGCCTCTAAGATAAGTTCAATCTGATAACTATGACCATGGATAGAGTGTTTGCAGCGTTCAGAGCTACAGTTACGAACAATATGAGCATTTTCAAATTTAAATAGTTTACGAATACGCATAATAATTTTGACCAAAACAGTAAGCACTATTGTGCTAGATATTAATAAGTAAGAGTTTGCCAAACCTAATCATTGGCTTAACGCTTATTATAGCAAATCGGCATGTATCCGTAAGTAAGCACTTATTAATACTATTATTGTTTTACACATCATTCGAGCGCGACTCTAGCCAAAAACTCAATTTGAATACGCTTAATTTCAATATAAAAGCAAAGTTGAATATAACCGAGCTCAAAAGGATGAATTGAGTGGAGCGTAGGGAAATTGTGCTATCGCTATCTATTGCGGAGGCTTAGGGCTATACTTAATTCAGAACGCAGCGTCTGCGGCAATTGTATCAATACCGCCCGATAGTCAGCCCCATTTGACTTAATCAGAAGGCAGTATAAGTTATCTTAAAAAGGAAAGAACCATGAGTAAAGGTCAAGATAGTAAGAAGAATGTAAAAAAGAAACCGCTGTTAACAGCAAAAGAGAAAAAAGCCGCCAAAAAATCTAAAAAAGAAGATAATGGTAGTATCTTAGGCAAACATTAATATTAAGTACATCAATATGCTAATTGAACCTATATTAATCTGAACTATAATATTAAAGCTGTGCCACTTGAATCTCACGGTTTGATTGGCATTTTTTATGCTAGGCGCTGCTTTTGTATTAGGTGCTGCGTGGCGCAAACATAATAATCGCCATTCCCAGCAGCGCGACCGCAGAACCTAATATATCCCATGTGGTTGGTCGAATGCCGTTGATAGTCCATAGCCAAATAATTGCCATTGCAACATACACCCCACCGTAAGCCGCATAAACTCGACCTACAGCGGTTGGATGTAAGGTCAGCAACCATACAAAGGCTGCCAGACTAAGCACACCGGGGATAAGTAGCCAAATTGACTTACCTTCTCGCAGCCATAGATAAGGCAGATAGCAACCCACAATTTCAGCCAATGCTGTCAGCACAAACAGCCCAACGGTTTTCAATTCAGTCAAAACCACTACTCCTAAACGGTGATAAATCCGGTCAAATACTGCACGGCATTGCCAGAAATAAACACTCTATCGCCCGTAACGACACAATCCAGAATCCCGCCTTTTATATTCTCATTTTTAGTCACATTTATAATACTTTTACGAGCATCATTAATCCACAATAAACAGCTTAGCGCCTATCTTCGTTGACGAGCAATGCGCGATTGTATCGTCCGCTACTTGATAAGTCATACCCGGTGTCAAGGTAAAAGTACGACCGTCCTTTAATTCCGTGTTTAATTCTCCTTCAACACAGAACAAAATGTGCCCTTTATAGCACCAGTGATCCGCAAGGTAGCCTGCAGAATACTCAACCATATGCACATTGATATTGTTAAATTCGCAAGTCTTCCAATACCCTGTGCCAGTCTCACCTTTGATTTCTACTGCTTCTACTTCCGTCCAGTCAGTAATCCCAAAAGGTATATTTTTCATTTCCATAACATTATCTCCCTGATTTAATCGTTAATTAATAATAAAACATTTTACCTACTATACCTCAAATCCAACGCCGCACCTTCTTTAGATACGTTTGATAACGCTTGCCAAATTTTTGTTCCATCATCCGCTCTTCTGGCTGAATCTGAAAACGAGTCATATAAAGCATAAAAACTGGCACTAACACAAACGCAAGAAAGTGAGACAAATATAATGCCCAGCATAATAAGATAAGTACCAATCCCACATACATAGGATTGCGAGTGTATTGATAAATACCGCGTGTCACTAGATTCGTAGATTTTTCGGGAGTATGTGGATTAACGGTAGTTTGTGCTTTTTTAAATTCAGCCACTCCCATAATACCACTGCCCAATCCTATAACACCCAAACAAATCGCTAGTGCAGTTGAGCCATTAAAAGAGAACTGCAAGCTTGGCATGATTTTAGCTACGCCATACATGGCAGCTGCGGTAATGGTGACCTGGGCTACAGGTGGTACTTTTAGCTCTAGAGCGTTCATTATTAGACCTTATGCATGATTAAATGATATATCTGAACAGTTGACTGTCTATTAGATGAGCTGACTGTTTTTAATTCTTATGCTTTCGTTCTTTTGGCGATTTCGGTGTGTGTGGACGGTTAACTGAGATTGTTATTTATCAAGACAACGCCATTTATGAAGAGCTATAATATATAAAAACATATATAAAGCAATAATATCTCAATTATGAGATTAGGTCTTAAAGTTGCATTTAAATTTTAATTGGGAAGTTAACGTAATGATGCGTATTGGATTGTTTTTATTGACCAACTTAGCGGTGATTGTGGTATTTAGCATCGTGTTTGGTATCTTATCCAGATTTTTTGGGATTGGTGGTGTACACACTGCAGGTGGATTAAATTACACCAGCCTTGCCATTATGTGCGGTATATATGGCATGGTTGGTTCGATGGTATCACTATTTATCTCAAAATGGATGGCGAAAAGATCGACAGGGACGGTTGTTATTGAGTCGCCAAGCAATGCTACTGAACAATGGCTGGTGGATACCGTCGCTAAACAAGCTCGAGCGGTAAATATTGGGATGCCAGAAGTAGGTATTTTTAATAATTCCCAGCCAAACGCCTTTGCAACGGGCTGGAATAAAAACAAAGCTTTAGTCGCTGTTTCATCTGGTCTATTGCAGAACATGAATCAAGATGAAGTAGAAGCGGTGCTCGCGCATGAGATTGGTCACGTGGCAAACGGTGATATGGTAACCCTTGCGCTCATTCAAGGCGTGATAAATGCCTTTGTGATGTTCTTCGCGCGTATTATTGGTAGCTTCGTTGACCGCACTGTCTTTAAAAACACCAGCGATAGACCCGGTATTGGTTACTTTGTCACTAGTATCGTAATGGATATTCTACTTGGATTCTTGGCGTCTGCCATCGTCATGTGGTTCTCACGTCTGCGTGAATTCCGTGCTGATGAGATGGGTGCAAAGCTTGCCAGCAAAGACAAAATGATTAGTGCGCTTGATGCCTTGCGCCCTTCTGCACAACGTCCAGATCAAATGCCAGAGAGTATGAAAGCGTTTGCTATCTCATCAGGACAATCTACGGGCTTTAGTATCGCTAACCTTTTCCGCTCACACCCAACGCTTGATGATCGTATTGCGGCATTGAGGAAGTATAATCCTAGTAAGTAGTAAAAACCTTGATGGATTGATTAGAGCGTAGGATGCGCCCAGCGCACAGATAAAAATTGCTCAAACCACGATAGATAGTAGCAAGAACGCGATGTCACCGCTAGCCCTGACTGTAGCGGCTATCCTGTCATAACTGCTAGGTTGCAAAGGCTCGGTGGGTCAGGGTGTCGCGGTAGCAGCAACCTGTCCCGCCAGTAGCCGCTGCCCTAGCAGAAATGGCAGATAATAGCGGATGGCAGGATTGGCTTCCCTACTTCTCCGTAAAGTCACACTACAATCAAACATAAAAAAAGCTTATCTATAAAAGATAAGCTTTTTTATTAAATCAAAATCTCTAACTAGATATCAAACTCTAACGCTCTATCACCTTTACTGTCTTGAATACGAGTTGGTAAGCCAATCTTGTTTAACAGATTAATGTATGGCTTGGCATCAAGTTCTTCGACGTTGACCATCTTGCCAGCATCCCATTCACCAGTAGCGACTAGCATAGCAGCAGCAACAGGTGGCACGCCTGCGGTATAAGAGATACCTTGACTGCCCATGGCCTCATAAGCTTCTTTGTGATCTGAGACGTTATAGATAAACACCTCAGTATCGACGCCGTCAACTTTGCCCTTAACCTTATCGCCGATACAAGTTTTACCCGTATAATTGGGTGCTAGTGAGCTTGGATCTGGTAGCACAGCTTTAACGACTTTTAGCGGAATAACTTCTTGTCCTTCAGCAGTCATCACTGGCTGCTCCGACAATAGACCTAGATTTTGTAGCACGGTGAAAACATTAATATAGTGCTCACCAAAACCCATCCAAAAACGAATATTCGGCACATCTAAATTGGCTGATAAAGAGTGAATCTCATCATGACCACTTAAATAGCTATTTTGCACGCCAACGACTGGCAGATCATCGGTGCGCTTCACTTCGAACATCTTGTTAGATTGCCATTTGCTATCTTGCCAAGAATAAACCGTACCTGTGAATTCACGGAAATTAATCTCAGGATCAAAGTTGGTCGCAAAGTATTTGCCGTGGCTACCTGCGTTGATATCGATGATATCGATGTCAGTGACCGAACCTGCGTCCATCATGTCATAGCCAAGACGCGCGTAGGCGTTAACCATGCCAGGATCAAATCCTGCACCTAAAATAGCAGTGATGTTATTGTCTTCACAACGCTGACGACGTTTCCATTCATAGTTTTCATACCATGGTGGCGTCTCACAAATCTTGCGTGGATCTTCGTGAATAGCAGTATCAATGTAAGCGACACCTGTCTCGATACAGGCTTCAAGCACGCTCATATTAAGAAAAGGCGACCCGACATTAATGACGATCTGGATGCCCGTATCATGTATCAGCTTTACAAGCACTTGACCATCCATCGCATCGATTTGATGGGTATGTAAAACGGCAGCTTGCTTAAAGCTACCTTTATCTTTCACACTCTGAGCAATCGCATCACATTTATCCTGAGTACGCGAGGCAATGTGAATGTCGCCGAGTACGTCATTATGCATTGCACATTTATGAGCAACTACTTGAGCGACGCCGCCTGCTCCGATGATGAGTACATCTTTTTTGTTGGACTTAGCTTGTTGATTTGTGTTCAATGAACAATCCTCCTTTGTGTCCCTGTCGATACCATTGATATTGGCTATGCAAAACAGAAACGAGTGAATGATATGCGTGAATTAAAAAGGAAGACCGAGGAAAACCCACGCACCCGTTAGACAAATATTGCTGCCTTTGCCAGCGGCAATTATAACAATTTTTATTCGCTTTTCGGCAAAAATTACAACATAACTTAAAAACTTCAGGATGCATAATGATTCTTGAACCATTGTTTAAAGGTTATGCCAATCA
This sequence comes from Psychrobacter sp. ASPA161_9, assembly GCF_051970275.1. NCBI lineage: Bacteria > Pseudomonadati > Pseudomonadota > Gammaproteobacteria > Moraxellales > Moraxellaceae > Psychrobacter > Psychrobacter sp. ASPA161_9. The sequence goes on from NZ_JBEFNI010000006.1 coordinate 131,273, forward strand.
TTAGCTCAATGAAGTTAGGACAAACTCGCTTTATAGTCCTGATAGTCAAATTCACGCTGTACGTCAATACTGCCATCCAAACGACGAATAACAATCGCTGGCATGTTGACCCCATTAAACCAGTTTTTCTTCACCATGGTATAACCTGCGGCATTACCAAATGCAATCTTATCACCTACTTTTAAATGGTTAGGTAATGCATACTCGCCAAAGATATCGCCTGCTAAGCAAGAACGACCATAGATAATCGTATTGTCAGGCGCGTCATATTTTTGATCAGTGCTAGCGGGCACAACATCAACCGACTCATCATTAATAGAGGCAATAGACGCTGACTCCTGATAGATCAGCAAATCAAGCATGTGTGCTTCGATAGAAGCATCGACGACGGCTAAGTTTTTTTCATTATGCATGGTATCTAATACCGTCGTAACCAATGACCCTGCGCCATGGATACTTGCCTCGCCAGGTTCTAGATAGACTTGTACGTCATACTTTTCGCTAAAGCCTTTTAACCTTTCAGCGAGTTTTTCTAGTGGATAATCAGGGGCGATAAAATGAATGCCACCGCCCAAGCTGACCCATTCGAGCTGTGCTAAAACGTCACCAAACCTATCTTCGATATCAGCCAAGCTAGCACTAAAGGCTTCAAAGCTGTCGTTCTCACAGTTGTTATGAATCATCACCCCAGTTATATCACTGAGTACCGCTGCAATCTTATCTTTATCATGCTCACCAAGACGACTAAAAGGCCGTGCGGGATCTGCAATGATAAATGATGAATTGCTGGTCTTTGGATTCAAGCGCAGCCCTACTGGAATATTTTGTGCACGGGCTTGGTCTTTAAAAGCATTCAATTGCGAGATAGAGTTAAAGATAATCTTATCCGCATAGCTAAGCACTTCAGATATCTCATCGCTACTATAGGCCACGCTATAGGCATGAGTCTCTTTTTTATCTTCGCTATTGCCATTGCTATTATTGCCGAAGGTTTCATAGCCTAAACGCACTTCATTTAGTGAAGACGAGGTTGTGCCATGTAAATAAGGCTGCATGACGTCAAAGACACCCCATGTGGCAAAGCATTTGAGTGCCAGTAATGCCTTAGCACCAGACAGCTCGCACAGACGTGCAATAATCTGCATATTAGCGACTATTGCAGCTTCATCAAGCAAATAATAAGGTGTTGGTACGGCAACTGGTTTTAAAGTTTTTATCGAGTTCATAAGAGATAACCTAATGGCTTTTGATAGGGTTATGACAGATATAAATATTTGCGCTATAGTAGACTAAATTCATCATAATTAGAATATCTTATGTCGCTTTCGACCGATTATTCCACTTCTACCAGCCAAGCTAACTTATCTCAACTCGATCCAAAGAATATCGATATGACCCATCTTAATCCTGATGCGCGTGCAGTGTTAGATTTTTGGTTCGACAAAGATAATGAGCAATACTGGTTTGACCAAAACGATGGTTTTGATAAGCAAATAAATGATAAGTTTGGCAAAATTTGGCAAGCCGCAAAACAAGGTGAATGCGTGATTTGGCGAACCGCAGAAACATCAACAGATAGTAACAGCTCAACCACGGCTTTGGCGGGACGCTTAGCAGAAATTATTGTTTTAGATCAGTTTTCACGCAATCTATGTCGCGGACAGGCTTGTGCTTTTGCGCAGGATGGCATGGCACTGGTATTGGCTCAAGAAGCTATTGGGCAGCCACATTTTAATAGTTTGCCGATGGAATGGCGCAAATTTATTATCATGCCATTTATGCACTCTGAGTCAGCGATGATCCATGAGCGCTATTTACCACTGTTTGAGCAATTAGATCATGCGAACACCTTGGACTTTGAACATCGCCACAAAGACATCATTGGTCAGTTTGGCCGTTATCCGCATCGTAATGAGGTTTTAGATAGAGAGTCGACTGCTGAAGAAAAAACATTTCTAAAGCAGCCGGACTCGTCGTTTTGATTAACTGTGTGCACGTTAGCGCAAGACTTATACGCTAACGTGCACACTGGTTTAATAGTTAACTTCACCTGTTGTAAAGGTAAACTGCTTAGTTTCTAGCGTCTTATTATCTACTAGAACATCAAAGCTGACTTGGTATTTACTATTGCCATAAAGACCACAGTTTTTACCTACTCTACGACCAGTTTCACAGCTTTGCAAACTATCAGTAATCGGCAGAATAAAAGCTTCGTTTTGCGGTAATTCGTAGGCGGTTCTCTTATGAGGGTCATTGCTATAATCTAGCAGGTCTACAGGCACGTCTATATTACGCTGGATATCACGAAACTTAATATTACTAATTTTAATGTTTTTAGCCGATGGCATGTTGATATAGATAGGCTGGCCGATAGGATCAGTACCTAGGTCACGTCCTGTCCCTGCCACTGGGCTTGGAAACTCATTGTAAAGCGCAGTATTTGTATCTGCTACATCAGTACAAGGATAAGTAAACAGTCCCTCAACCGAACGATTTTCTGTATTTCGATCAGCTGATGATGCGTTGACAAAAACATAGCCCTGACTTTTATCAGTAGCCTTACCATAAGGCTTGTAAGCTATCATACCTGAGCCTGTTTGACTAAGGTTAGGAGTTACTAATAGACGCATATGATAAGGTGCAGCTAGTAGAGACTTAGTCATTGAATGCGCAGCATACTCTGGTGACGCGACTCTACCAGCTGAGCTGTAATACGTTATTCTCGATATGTTTTCTACAACACCATGAGCCAAGTTTGAATATCCAGCTTTAAGTAGACGATCTTTGAAGCTAATACCTGTAAAGAATGGATTGTTCTTTCCTGTCCATGTCTTTATATCTTCGATCTCTCTTTCATCGTGCGCATTAAACATCGTTGGGCTACTATTTGCGAAAACATGCTGGATGTACTGCGCGTGCTGGGTTGCTATTTTGGTTAGCTCGTTATTCTGTGCTAACCCACCAAGCGCACAGGCTTGTCTTTGTGAGTTTAATAGCTTTGAGCCAACCTGCGCAGCCCCATCATAGCTCTTACTCTCCACATCTTTCATATCGACTTCAACTTTTAATACTGGTGATGTAGCCTCAGGCGCTGATGTTTCAGGAGAAGTAGTCGGTTTTAACGGTTCAGGAGAAGTGTTAGGCTCTGATGGCTTAGAAGTATCAATAGGGCTTGACGGACTAATCGCTTCAGGTGAGTTCGAGTTGCTTGAATTAGTACTAGTACTATTATCGGAACTCTCACTGCCACCACCGCCACAAGCAGTTAAAAGCAGAGCTGAAGAAAGAGCAATGACGAGACTTTTTTCTGAGGTAATAAAATTCATCGTTTATCCTATAAAAGCATGAAGTGAGCATATTGAGTGACCATAGTCAAAATGAGCAATAAGCATGCCAATTCATAGTAAATAGAACCGTCTATGACAATAAAAAAACCGTCTGTAGGAGACGGTTTGATATAACGTGAATTTTAGGAGTTGATTTGAAAGGTAATTTGGAGAGGAGTTTGAATAATAAATTTAGGATTAATGTGAAAGCTGTAAGATTATTTGCTTAGGCTATTTAGTCTTCAATCACCTTGTAGAATAAGTAGTTCTTCTAGATTTAATTCGTCATTTATTCTCAAGTACTCGCCTTACTGGCGCAAAACTACGACGATGTTCAGGCAATACGCCATACATCTCAATGGCTTCCATATGAACACGAGTGGGATAACCTTTGTGCTTAGCGATACTATACTGTGGATGCAACGAATCTAAATGATACATAGTCTGGTCGCGGCTGACTTTTGCTAAGATACTAGCAGCTGCAATACTAGTGTGACGTGCATCACCCTTTACCCAAGCTTGGCAATCAATGCTTGACTCAGATATACCAAAAGATGAGAGTTTCAGATAATCTAACTCTGGACAGCGATTTCCATCGAACAATACCTGAGCCTGCAGATTGTATGACGTGCTACTTGTATAATTTGCAATTTGCTCTGCTACCGCAACTAATAGCGCCTCTGTACATAAGCGCATACCAAGCATCGTTGCTTGCAGAATATTTATCTGATCAATGACCGCTGCTGGAATCTCTGCAACCACATAACCTAAAGCGTTTTGTTGCACCAATGGATAAAGCTTATCGCGTTTTTTTTCGCTTAATTGCTTGGAGTCCGTCAGTATAAATAACGGCGTATTCACTAATGTCTGCATCTCAATCAAACCTGACCACGCGCTTGGTAGTATTGCGGCAGCCACGTTCACACTGCCTAGCAAGGGGCCGCGCCCTGCTTCATCAACCCCAATCTGTAGCGTTAATTTTTCTACTTCATTGTCTATACACGCAAGTATCTGACGTAAATCGTCAGTAAGCCGTAATTGACCAGTTAAGCGAATCGGAGCAGCTAAACTAATAAAATGTCCTTTAACATCTATGAGCTCAATATCGCTTTTAATATGAATAATACGACTATCTAAACAGGTTTCAATATCCATAATTATCAGACTTTTTATTTATTTTTTAACAATGTTTTAATTAATAATATTTCAATCAATAATGCTTCGATCAATAACAATTAAACCAATCAATTAATAATTTAACGATTACCTTGAGCAAACCACTGTGCAATCACACTATTAGCGGGCTCATGATTGCTTTGCTGCTGTAATGTCTGTTTGGTCTCGAGCAAGGCCTGTAACTGTTCAGCATAGGCACGAGGCTGCAATAATTTTGTGACCGTTCGGCAGATATTTTCCCCACTCGCCTGCTCTTGTATAAGCTCAGTTACGATAGTTCTTCCTGCTAATATATTAGGTAATGCGACATAGGGTACTTTTACCAGACGCTTGGCAATCTGATAAGTAAGCTGATTTAATTGATAAATAACGACCATCGGGCGTTCAAGGAGCATGGCTTCAAGCGTTGCCGTACCCGATGCCAGCATAATAATATCAGAGGCTGCCATGGCCTGTTGGCTAAAGGCTGGTTGGCTTTCGTCATAGACTACAACAATAGCAGCACGCAATTGCTCTGAGCGTTGATCAATCACATCTTGTACGATGTATTGATGGTTTTGATCAACAGTTGGGATGATAAAGCACAGTTTAGGATCTACTAATAATAGCTTCTGAATACCGTCTAGCATGAGTGGCAAGATAGCGGTTATCTCACCACGCCTTGATCCCGGCATTACACAAATCAACTGACTAACATCATCGAAACGCTCAATAAAAAACTGTTGCAAGCCGTCATTATGCCAGACCAGCTCACTACGTAGCTGATTGGTCGGGGTATCTACCAAGTCTTGATTTAGGGTTCGTAGTAGCGGGTGGCCGACACATATCGCAGGATGGTTATGACGCTCATATACTGGCAGCTCAAATGGAAATAAGCATAGTACTAAATCGGTCGCTGCCTTGATGCCGTGAATACGCGATTCACGCCAAGCCCAAATTGACGGGCTAACATACTGCACACAAAACACCCCTTTTGGTTTGAGCTTCTTTGCAACCCGTAGATTAAAATCAGGCGCATCAATACCGACAAACCAGTCTATATGAGCAACCTGAAAAGCTGCTAATAGCTCACGTCGTGCTTTGAGCAAATCAGGCAACTGCGATAACACTTCCACCAAACCCATCACTGCTAGGCGTGCTAATGGGAAAATACTGTGTAACCCTTGCGCCTGCATTTTTGACCCGCCAACCCCTACCCAAATGATATCATCACGCAGGTTATTCATTTGCTGCATAAAATCTGCACCCAAACTATCACCAGATACTTCACCTGCAACAATACCAATCACCAGCGGTTTGTTTGGCAACTGGTGATTATCATTCGTCATACCAAATGAATCGGCAGATTCTTCAGTAGTTTGAAAGGGCGTGGCAGAATCAGTCATGACAGGTCTCAACATTAACAATGCAATAATGAACAATTAAAAAATACAGCAAAGCGTATGCCATAAGAATCAGATGGGGAAGCGCCTAAAATCAGACGTCTAAAACAATTAGTACAAACAAAATAATCAGGGCTTGTCTATGTAGTAAAGTATGAAACTATGTGCCTTAACCTATGATTTTGATTTTTTATTAAACATATTAAGTACATTAATGCGTAAAACTGTAGACCATAAATGAGCTACATATAGTAAAAATGCACCCTGCGCATCCCGATAATGGGCAAGTATAACAAAATTTTGGTTTTAACATTCCAGTTATCAGTCAATTAACTGAACGACTGCCCTTGTCAACATGCAATTTTGACCGCATAATGAATATCCCTATAAATTAGCTAGACGAAGTGTAATCATGACAACACCAGCTACCCATAATGCAGATATTGATGACGTGAACATTGAAAAATTCATTCCTTTGATCACTCCCGCTGAGCTAAAAGCTGAGCTGCCCCTTTCGAACGAAGCTTATAAAACCGTTCTAAAAGGTCGCCATACTATTCAAGATATTTTGGATGGTAAAGATAAGCGCCTGTTTATAGTCATCGGTCCTTGCTCTATCCATGATATCAAGGCGGCGCACGAATATGCTGACCGCTTAGCCGTATTGGCAAAAGAAGTCGAAGACACTATCTTTGTCGTTATGCGTGTCTATTTTGAAAAGCCACGTACTACTGTTGGTTGGAAGGGCATGATTAACGACCCTGATATGAATGACAGCTTCGATATCGAAAAAGGTCTACGTACCGCTCGTAAGCTACTGCTTGATTTAAATGAGAAGGGTTTGCCTTGTGCGACTGAAGCTTTAGATCCAAATACCCCGCAGTACATGCAGGACTTGATCAGCTGGTCAGCGATTGGCGCACGTACCACTGAGAGCCAAACACACCGTGAGATGAGTTCAGGCTTATCGTGCCCAGTAGGCTTCAAAAATGGTACTGACGGTGGCATGACTGTCGCAGTCAACGCTATGCAAGCAGTAAAAGCTGGTCATAGCTTCTTAGGTCTATCAGAAGATGGCAAAGTATCTATCATCAAGTCTAAAGGCAACCCTTACGCACACGTCGTACTGCGCGGTGGTAATGGCAAACCTAACTATGACGAAACCGCTGTCGCCCAAGTTGAAAACGAGCTGGCTAAAGGAAAAACCAGTAGTAAGATTATGATTGACTCAAGTCATGCAAACTCAGGTAAAGATCCTTACTTACAACCGATGGTCATCCAAAACGTCGCTGAGCAGATTCAAAACGGTAATAAATCAATTATCGGCATGATGATTGAAAGCCATTTAAAAGGTGGCAGCCAAAAGCTTACTGAAGATTTGAGCCAGCTCGAGTATGGTAAATCTATCACCGATGGTTGTCTCGATTGGGATAGTACCGTGACTGCTATACATAATCTACGTGATACGGTGAAAGACATTTTACCTAATCGCTAATAGCTAATAGCTAACTACCTAAATATTAATTGAGAAAAAGCCCATCTATGCGTAGGTGGGCTTTTTATTGCCTAATCAAATTAAAACAATAAGCTTTTAGTTTATTATGGGATGAATGATCTTTATATGAAAAGGTAAAACCATGAATACCATTAAACTCTCGGATAAACTAAGCATGTTTTCAAGCTACTGGGATCCACATGTCGTTGCTGATTATAATCAAAACGAAGTGATGGTAGTAAAATTTCAAGGAGAGTACCCCTTTCATAAACATGAAGAAACGGACGACTTTTTCTATGTGTTAGAGGGCGAGATGTTTATGGATATAGAAGGTGAACATTCTCGTCTTGTCAAAGCTGGGGAATTGTTTATCGTACCCAAAGGTGTGAGCCATCGACCACGCGCAGAGCATGAAGTGAAGGTTTTACTAATCGAACCAAAAGGCGAGCCAAATTCTGGTGATTCAGATAGAGAACCTGCGCCCAAGCCGAGAATTTAGATCTTCAAATAGCCTAACTCATAACGTCAAAAGGCTAAACTGATATTTTAGTTTAGCCTTTTATTTTACTTGTTAAAGCAAATTATTAATCCGCTGCCGCGCCTAGCACACTATCTAAGCTCTCAAGTACATGCTTAGAAGATGCTTTTTCCTGCAAACTGATAAGCTGCTCATGCGCCATTTGACGACGTGGTTCAACCAATGTGTACCAGCGTGCCAGCACTTGCAGTAAGCGCGAGGCCAAGACAGGATTGGCATCATCCAACCTTTGAATCACATCGGTATAGATGTCCAATCCTTCTGTCGTCCAAAGTATAGTCGGCTGCGAGGTAAAAGCGCTGATTACTGAGCGTACACGATTGGGCGTGTTCCAATCGAAATCTGCATGATTCAGCAGATCTTTAATTTTATTAGTACTCACATTGTCAGCAGCGGCTTGCACACTAAACCATAAGTCAATTACTAAGTCATCGGCTTGAAAGCGATTATAAAAATCTGCCAAATACTCATCAGCATTTGCGACCTGATGGTTGACCATCGCCTTTAATGCACCAAAGCGTTCGGTCATACAGCTAGCATTATCGTACTGCTGCTGTGCCAATTCAGCCGTGCCTGCAACTTTGGCAGTCAATGCCATATCCAATACTACGTTACGCAAGGCACGCTTCCCGCGAGCCTCAGAGCTATCCTCATAAGCCTGTAACGGCAGTTGTTCATAGAGCGTTGTCCACTGCCCCGATAGTGACTCTGCCACTTGACGATACAAGCCTTCACGCTGCTCTTTAATCAATATCGGATCGTAGTTTTTGTGAATGGCAGAGGCCAACTCTTGCGCTGATGGAATATCAAGCAAGCGTGCAGCCAACATAGCATCGTCAGTAGCCAAGGTTGGTAAGGTCTGTGCCAATGCTTGCAGATATACCTCAGGACTGCTTTTAGAGCCCTGACCTTGCAGTAAAATACGATTTACTAGCATCTGCGTCACTTGCCAGCGGTTAAAACCATTGGTCTCATGTTTGAGTAAAAATGCCAAGTCTTCATCTTGATAGTCATAGTTGAGCTGTACTGGCGCACTGAAATCACGGAGTAATGAAACCACAGGCTCACTGTCAATATTATTAAAGCTAAAGGTTTGCTCAGCCTGATCTAACAACAACATACGCTCGCCGACTATATCACCAGACGCTTTATCGAATAGCGCTGTTGCTACTGGAATTGGTAAAGGCTTAGGCGCTTCAAATCCGCTTACGTGGCGCGTTTGCTGACTTAAAGTAATGGTCAACGTTTGCGTCTCGCTATCATAGTCTTGATGACCAGATAGTATTGGCGTACCTGGTTGACGGTACCAATCGATGAAGTCCTCGATTTTATCGTCAGTAATGCTTAGTGCTGATAAAAAGTCCTCAACTGTGACTGCTTGACCATCGTAACGACGAAAATATTCGTCAGTGCCTTTACGGAAATTATCCGGCCCCAATGTATTGGCCAGCATGCGCACGATTTCAGCGCCTTTTTCATAAATAGTGGTGGTATAAAAATTATTGATCTCAACGAAGCTTTCAGGACGTACTGGATGCGCAAGTGGTCCTGCATCTTCCGCAAACTGATGCGCACGTAATGTCGCTACATCATCGATACGCTGCACCGCACTCGACTGCTGATCCGCTGAAAAGGATTGATCACGATAAACCGTCAACCCTTCTTTTAGGCACAATTGGAACCAGTCACGGCAGGTAATACGGTTACCCGTCCAGTTATGGAAGTATTCATGAGCGATGACTGCTTTGACATTAAAGCTACGCGCATCGGTCGTGGTCTCAGGACTAGACAATACGCAGGCGGTATTAAAGATGTTTAGGCCTTTATTTTCCATTGCGCCCATATTAAATTGACTGACCGCGACTATCATGTAGCGATCCAAATCATACGCACGGCCGTAATTAACTTCATCCCACTCCATCGCGTCTTTCAATGCTTGCATACCGACATGGCATTTATCAATATCCGTAGATTTAGCATACACTTCAAGCGTGACTTCGCGACCTTCACTGGTTGTATAATGATCGGTAAGCACATCTAAATCAGCAGCAACACAGGCAAACAGATAACTTGGCTTATTGGTCGGATCATGCCAAATAGCATAATGACGGTCTGGCACATCTGCAACTTCACCTTGCTCCACCAAATTACCATTGGCGAGCAGTGTCGGATAACGCTTATCTGCTTCAACGCGCGTGGTAAATATCGCCAGTACATCGGGACGGTCTGGATAAAAAGTAATCTTGCGAAAGCCTTCTGGCTCACACTGGGTGACAAACATGGTATCGCTACCAGTGCCTGCCATATACAAACCTTCTAGCGCAGTGTTGGTCTGCGGATGAATGCGAACCTGCAACTCTAACGTTAAATTATCAGGAGCATCAGCAATCGTGAGTTTGCCATCTGCTTGGCTATACTGCTCAGAGCTGAGAGGCTCACCATCAATTTTAATAGTAACTAGCTCAACATCTTCACCGTATAGCACCAAATCACCTACCGCTTGGCGGTTCATGACTAGCTTGCTATCAACCGTTGCATAATCATCGAAAATCTTGATATCTAAATCTACGGTATCCACATCAAAACTTGGCAGCTGATAATCGGTCAGATGAATTTTTCTAGGTGCATGTGGTGGCACGTCAGGCATATCAGGGTTAATGATTTGAGCATCAGTTTCAGAGATAGACATAGAAATTCCTATTATTTAAGATGAATATGCTTGAGCCAATAATTATCATTATAATGAGCAAATGAGCATAGTTGTGAGGTAAAACAGAGCTATATATTTTTCTACAGTATTTTTGCATATAAGCGATAGGCTATATGATACTCAATTCTATTGCTACATTGGCTCAATTTGCTAAATTTCAAGGGCGAGCAAGTTTTGTGCTCAGCCACCAAACTTCTTATTTATCCTCTATAATAAAATACGACTCATTTATTAATCAGCTGGCAATACTCTATGACTGACCCATCAGTAAGCGCAACGAATAGTACGATTACCCTAAATATATTGGATGATTATATAGAGGCACTACTACCCACCCTTGACGATTCAATATCGCTATCTAATGTTGAGAATAATGCAGCGATTTCAGATAATAAAAATACCGTCAATAAAACCTCGAATAATATAAAATCGAATCAGCTCCCTCAGCTGTTATGGATAGTTGAAAATCAAAAAATGCTTGCCGAGTTAAGATCGCAGTTGGGTCTCAAAAACGAAGGGGCTAATGATGAAAAAACTGTCAACACTCCTGCTAGTATAAATGCCGCTACGAAAAAAATAGCAGACTTCTCCACATTATCAGAGCTTACGACGCAATCCATACCGCAGCGCTACCAACTTGCATGCTTTTGGCTGCCTAACTTATCATCAGACATGCTGCAACCCTACATTCCATTGCTAATGCGCTACCGTGACCTCTATGCTGCACACTTAGTTATTGCTCTTGATAGTACTTTAGATCTGCGAGCTTATGGCTTTACACCTCTTGATCTTTTAGGTAAAACTCCATTGCCTCAATCATCATCAAACTTGTCAGCATCATTAACGTTATGGCAATTTAATTTGTATGATTATAAAAAGCTACCAAATTGGCTAAATGCTGATTATTGGGCCAACCCTGAAAACTGGAACAAACATCGCTGGTAATAGCTTTATGACTTATCAGACCACTGATTCTCACTAAAAGTTGCCAAATGTATATTGTAATAGCTGACAAATTTTGACATGATTTACAGTAATGTTATTTACATAACGTAACATTGATTCTACTATGGGCAGTAATTGCCTAGGTTTTACTATAAGCAGTTCAAAAAAAACAAATTTTATTAAAAATTTAGGAGCTCATCATGTCAATTAACTCTACGTTGTCTAACCCTATATCCAATAGCCGTTTTGCTAAAATCGCTGCGCTTGCCCTATTATCAGGTGCTGTCGCAATCACAACTGGTTGTGCTACTAAGCGCGCTACTTCTGAAGTCGTCGTTGCTCCTCTAGGTATCCCAGGTGGTCAAGTCGGTTACACTGGTGCTGTGGTTGTAGACAATTCAAATGCTATTCTTACTGGTGCTGAAAATCTTCAAGCCGTTGTATATTTCGCCTTTGACAGTAGTGAAATTACTTCACAATCTGCTAGCATCTTGAACCAACATGCTAACCTATTAAGCTCAAATCCAGCAGCTGGTGTCGTGATTGCAGGTCACACTGATGAACGCGGTAGCCGTGAATACAACGTTGCTCTAGGCGAGCGCCGTGCACAGGCAGCACGTGATTATCTTGCTGCTCAAGGTGTTTCTGTAAATAACATCCGAGTCATCAGTTATGGCGAAGAGCGTCCTGCTGCGGCTGGTACTACTGAAGAAGCTTATGCACAGAACCGTCGTGCCGAGCTTTCTTACTAAGAGCTATTGTATATAGTTGAGAGATTTTATTTAGCATCAAAAAAAGCCCAGCAATATTAATATTGCTGGGCTTTTTAGTTCAGCCAAGATGATGTTGGATTAAAATAGTGGTTACCTTCTCAAGGTTTATATATAGTTGCTATTTATTAATTAACTTTTTATATTTCTTTATAATCGTTTTTAACTTTTGATATAAACAAATTATGCCAATCCCACATCTTTTTAACATCGAATATACTCAACTTGATCCTATGACATGGTGCGCAGTTGCCGATGTGGGCGCACCTTTACATCTAAGATTATGGAATAAGCCACCTCTATCATTAGTGTCTAATACTTTACGCGCCTATCCTATTAATTTTTCTGATTTTAACTGGCAATACTATACTGCTCAAATATATTTATCAGCACGCAAAAACGCTCTGAATCAACGTCAACAACAACGTCTAGGCGTTCGGTTATTGCTACAAGAGTTACTGACCAAGTTAGAAATAGAGGATACGTTAGACGAAACTCAATACCCTTATCGACTCATTAATAGCAAATACTACGTGTGCTTTAGTCATTCAAGTGATAGTTATGCAAATAATAAGGTTGCTGTAATTATCAGTCGTCAGCGCACTGTGGGTATTGATATAGAAACCAATAAAGTTGATTGGCATGTGGCACAGCGTTTTTATCACTCTAACGAGATTGCTCTGCTACAAACATTGCCCACTACTCAACGTGAAACCACTGCTAAGTTACTTTGGCAGATAAAAGAGAGCTTTATTAAGATTCACCATTATAAGTTGGCGCAAGGATTAGGAATGAACTATGAACATCTCATTCCGAATATTGTTGTCAACTTTGAACAAAATGACTCGCTCCTGACTATTATTGAAGATACTGAGTCAGGCTATCAGATTACATTGTTACTTTCTCACCAGACAGTAGTTATTTTTTAGCATAATTTTGTCAACTTATCTCTTTACGACTATTTAGTACTTTGGAGCAGACATAAAAAAACGACCCTTTTTAGGGTCGTTTTTTATGCTTTTACTCTTCTTCTAATGACAGTACTTAAACTGTGATTAGATTAGAAGCGGTAAGTTGCACCAACTTTAACAATTGGCATCCACTCTAACCAATCTTTATCTTCTAGCTCACGTTCTGCGTCTTGAGCAACAGTTTGAGCAGTTTCGTTTGGTGATATAACATTATCACCACTTGCGTTTTGTATGAAAACTGGGTCGCCACTTACGTTACTTGCAGTGACAGTTGCATCAGTTTTACCCATGTATGCTGCACCAATTTCACCGAACACACCCCAGTTGTTACCGATGTTTGGACGGAAACCGATAGTACCATAAGGCGCTAACTTGTTACGATGTTCCATAGTACCTTGTAGAGTACCTACAGAATCTGCATCATATTTCGTGTCATTGATTTCAAAATAACCGCCTTCAGAATTAGCAGTTACGTCAAAATCGTTGTCAGGTACAATGATACCAGCACCAACAGTGAACCAGTTAGACATAGGACGTAATTGCACACCTAGGTACGGGTTGCTAAAATCAGCATCGACTTCGTAGTTAACATCGTTTGCATCAAAGTCACCGCCAAAAAGGTCAGCTACATCACCACCAGCCCAACCGGCTTGTAATTCAGTTTTCTCATTTAGTGACCAACCGATGTTAGCACCATAACCTAAAGTACCAACTTCAGCACTAACAGATGCTGGGTTAATAGCTGTGTTAAATAAAGTCTTAGTACCACCGAAAATAGCACCAGTAGTGTTACGAATAACACCTGCATCATTATTATAAGCAGCAGGAGCTACTTCAGCTTCATATGCAACGGCTACAGGCTCAGCTTCATACGCAACAGCTACAGGCTCAGCTTCGTATACTACTGCATCATTGTTATCAACAACGATTACAGGCTCAGCTGCTAAAGCAGCAGTTGATGCTAAAACAGCAGCAGAGATTGCAGTTAATTTAATAAGTTTCATGGTTGTTCTCCTAAAGTATGAAATAACTAGCCCAAAAAAACGATTATTTCTGTTCTATTTTAAACAATCGTTTTGTTGAGCAGATTAAAACAATTTTGGCTTCAAAAGTCACCCCTACAAAGGAGCTTTTTATTTGCCATTATGTAAAGATTGCATAGAAATTGTAATAATTACTACACGAACCTGTAAAAAATCGCCCTGCCGTTACACGATACTCTCAAAGTAACTAATCAGTATAAATATATATACCTTAAATAGTAAAAGCTTGCGCAACAGTACTGCAAAGTATGTAACTATGATGTCGTATCCTCTAAAATAACTCAATAAGGGTTATATAGTTTATTACTACTGTTTGTTGTGATTTGTCAGATGATGTATCAATAGTTGCTCTCAAAAAAAGTTTATGATACTGCTCACCTTTCAGTCTTATTTTATTTTATAATCTATATATAGTGTTTATCTGGCTATAGTCTCTTTAACTTTAGTCTCTTTAATTTGTCGATGTGACTAATACTATAACGCCCGACGTTACTTATCATTCATCATTACTGAGCTATCTATATGCCGAAAGTTTCTTCGATTACCCGTGTATTAGAGATTATCGAAACGATATCCTATGCGCCTAAACCTATCTCTCCGCTTGAGCTTTCACAAGAGCTTGATATCCCAAAACCAACCATTCATCGTTTGATTCAAAATTTAGTCGATGAAGGGTTTGTAGCGATTGATATTGGTGGTGGTATTATCCCTGGTAAGCGCGTACGCAATCTAAGTGTGGCTTTATGGCAACAGCGGCAGTTCTTTAATGAACGCCAAGTTATTTTGCAAAAGCTAGTAGATGATATTCAAGAAACTTGCGGTATTGGTATTCCTTATCATATGGATATGATCTATACCAATCGCGTCACAACATCATTGCCACTACAGATATACTTACCTGTTGGGGCTAAATCTCCTATGTGGTGTACGGCAACTGGCAAACTGTATCTAAGTCAGCTCTCACCCGCAAGTCGCCGTAAGATGCTAAGTAACTTGCCTTTAAATAAATTTACTAAAAACACCATTGTAGACATTGATGCCCTAAATGCTGAACTTGATCATATTGCTAAGACAGGGGTTGGCGTAGATAATGAAGAATTCATCTCTGAAATGGTCGCGGTATCGGTGCCAATATTGGACAAGAAATCGCGCTATCTAGCATCTTTGTATTTGCATGCACCTACCATACGCGTATCTTTAGATGATCTACTGACACATGTACCAAGATTGCAAGCAGCAGCGCAAGACATTCAAGCGTTGGTGTATGAGCTACAAAACTAGAGTCTGTATCATTAAGAAAAAATATGACCGAACACAAAAAAGGTCTGCGTTATTTTTATAGCGCAGACCTTTTTTATACTTTATTTTTGCTAGTGCTATGACAACTAGCAAAAGTACTCTATTTAAAACTGATTAAGAACCTTAAGTGTTAAGAACTTTGAGCATCATGAATTTTAAGCACTTGGAGCCTTAAGACAATACCGAACTATCATGACGCGCCATAATACTAGAAAAGTCTTTATCGCCATTTTCTACTGTATGTGCTTCATAAAGCTCTGTCGCTTTGGCTCCCATTGGAGTTTCAACATCCGTATCTTTAGCGGTTTGCATCGCAAGATTTAAATCTTTTTGCATCAGCTTACTCATAAAGCCGCCTTTATAGCCATTACTAGATGGGACGTTCTCCATCACTTGCGGATAAGGGTTATAGACTTCTAATGTCCAATTACGACCTGAGCTTTGTAGCATAATATCTGATAGCACTTTAGGGTCGAGACCATTTTTGACACCCAAGTTAATCGCCTCTGCCGTTCCCGCCATTAGAATACCTAACAGCATGTTATTACAGATTTTCGCGACTTGTCCGGCACCATGGTCGCCTGCATGAAAGATGTTTTTGCCCATAACGGCTAGTATTGGCTCGGCTTTAGCGAACGCATCAGCGCTGCCACCGACGATAAAGGTTAAACTACCAGCGATAGCACCGCCCGTACCGCCAGAGACTGGCGCATCTAAGAAGTCTATACCAAGCTTACTTGCAGCCTCTGCCACCGTCCTAGCATCAGCTGCCGCGATGGTACTGCTATCAATGACCAATGTACCTTTGGGTAATTCTGCTAGTAAGCCATCAGCCTCATTTTCACCTAGATAGACAGAATGAACGTGCTTGCCCGCAGGCAACATGCTAATAATGACTTGTGCATTGCTCGCAGCATCTTTAGGGCTATTAGCTACACTAGCACCTGCTTGCTGCAAGCGCTGGGTCGCCTCCTCAGACAAGTCATAGACAGAGAGCGTATAACCTGCCTTTAATAAGTTCTCTGCCATCGGTGCGCCCATATTGCCAAGCCCAATGAAGGCTATATTTGGCTTAGCAGTATTATTATCGGTCGTAGCTGTATTGCTTAAACCTGAATCCTTTGTTCCCATCTCATCGCTCCTTGATGATTGCTTATGCAGACAGTGCTACATATGGTATTGCATTATTTAATTTAGATTGTTTATAGTGCTTTATATATAGTTAAAGATACTTAGCGCACAAGCTGGCTGCCTAACGCTTCATCACCCAACCAATCGCCTAAGGGATGCTCGCCTTTAGCATAAGGGTTTACAAAGTGCTGATGTATATATTCCTGCCCTTCGGTGCTGAGACACTCTGCTAATGAACGTGACCATTGTGGGTTGCGATCTTTGTCAATCAGTAGCGCACGTACGCCTTCTTTAAAGTCAGGATTGGCCGCACAATGCACCGCTACGTTGGCCTCTAAATACAGAACCTGCTCTAGCGATAAGTCCGTGACTTTATGATAAAGCGCGTAGGTCAGAGCGACAGTAACTGGGCAACCTTGACGATAAGTGTCTACTACCCGCTGCGTCCAGCTATCTTTAGCAAATTCTGTATCTAGCTTTGCCAGCGCTTCGTCACTTTGTAAAAGTGCATCAATATCTCCCAGTCCGCCGCTGTTCATCAACTGTTGGATAGGTTTCCAATATGTCGCTAACTTGCTAGCAGGCAATTCGGCTACTGGTTGTGCTGCCAGTGCGCGGCTAACGATACTATGGGCGCTATTGTTGTGACATTTATCGGTGCTACTTGCTGCCACTTGCCAATCGCTCTGTTTTAAACTTTGTATGATGGCCTCGTAATCACTACTGGCAACGGCATACTCTGCAAGATTAGATAATAAAGCGTCATTGCCGTTACACATCGCACCTGTTAGCCCTAAAAATAAACCTGTTTTAGCTGGCATGCGCTGCAAGAACCAACTGCCAGAGGCATCAGGGAACAGTCCAATAGTCACTTCTGGCATGGCAAAGCGGGTGCGCTCAGTGACCAAACGATGACTACAGCCAACCATCAAACCCATGCCGCCACCCATAATAATGCCATCGCCCCAGAGGATTAACGGCTTTGGATAAAAATGCATCTGCCGATAAAGACGATACTCATGACCGAAAAACTCTGTCGCATAAGGGTTCGGTAGCGGCGCACTGGTAGACATACTGTCATACAGCTTACGAATATCGCCGCCGGCACAAAACGCCTTATCACCTGCCCCTTTTAACACCAATGCCACTATCTGATCGTCATTTTGCCACTGCTCTAGCTGCTGAGCTAATAACTGACACATCTCAACACTGAGTGCATTGAGAGATTTGGGCGTATTTAACGTCATTATTCCGATAAGATGGCCACACTCTGTCGGCTCGGTATCGAACAATACTGGCGCTTCTTGTGTGATATTTTCTACGGAATTTTGATTATTAGTATCGTCCGTCGCTGTCGTAGCTGCTGTCATAAAAGTAACCTAAAAATTAAAAGGAAAAATATTAGCGCTAAGTCTGATTTAATTTGGCCTATTTATTTTGCCAATTGGGTTTACGCTTTTCTAAGAATGCTTGTACGCCTTCGCGCTGATCTTTGGTATCGAACAACTTAACAAAAGCTTCG
The DNA here is from genome assembly GCF_051970275.1 of Psychrobacter sp. ASPA161_9. NCBI lineage: Bacteria > Pseudomonadati > Pseudomonadota > Gammaproteobacteria > Moraxellales > Moraxellaceae > Psychrobacter > Psychrobacter sp. ASPA161_9. The sequence continues at coordinate 149,581 of NZ_JBEFNI010000006.1, forward strand.
CGCTCATGGATAAGGTTTTGTGCAGGCGGGGTATTTCTTGCGGCTTGGATAAGCTGTTTAGAATAAGTGACGGCAACAGGAGATTGCTTAGCGACTTTTTGCGCTAATGCTTGCGCTGCTAATAAACCTCCACCTTTTGCCGTGACTTCTTCGACTAAGCCAATGCGTAATGCTGTCTCGGCATCGACGCGCTCACCGCACAATATCATACGTTTCGCCCAGCCTTCACCAACCAGTAAAGGTAGATTCTGCGTACCGCCTGCACACGGCAACAAGCCCACGCCGGTCTCTGGTAAAGCCATCTGTGCATGCGCTTCTGCGATACGGATATCACAGGCCAGCGCACACTCAAGTCCACCGCCCATCGCATAGCCGTTGATGACAGCGATACTGACACCGCGATACGCTGATAGCGCTTCAAACGCTTCACCAAAAGCAATAGCCATGCTGATTGCTTGGCCTTTGTCACCATCAGAGAAATTATTTAAATCCGCACCTGCTGAAAAGAACTTCTCGCCATCGCCATGGATAATTAAGGCATAAACATCATCATTCGCATTCAGGTCAGTGACCAGCTGTTTGAGCGCAGGCAGACTGTCCATCGTCCACGTGTGAGCTGGTGGGTTATTCAGTGTTACGGTAGCAATATGACCGTCAATTGATAACTTGAGATTGGTATAATCCGTCATAAATAATCCTTTATTTTATCGGAATTTGGTACGATTTATTGGTGAGACGCTAGGTAAAATAGCCATAGAAAACCATAGCGAACTTAAAATATTGCCATAAAATAGTTGCGTACTTCGATTAACGCAATTGACTCAATGCATTATCCTGCATGAGCTGACGCGAGACAATCACTCGCATGATCTCGTTGGTGCCTTCCAAAATCTGATGGACACGCAAGTCTCGTACATGTCGCTCTAGCGGATACTCATTTAGATAACCATAGCCACCATGTAGCTGTAAGGCCTCATTGGCAACATCGAAACAAAGATCAGTGGAAAGACGCTTCGCCATCGCACAGTAGGTAGAAGCTTGCCCATCATTGTTATCGACTTTATTAGCCGCTAGATACAGCATTTGCCGCGCGGTAACTGTTTGAGTGAGCATATCCGCAAGTTTAAACTGTACTGACTGTAAGCTGGCAATCGGGCTACCAAATTGACTGCGCTCTTGGACGTAATTAGTCGCTGTCTCTAGCGCTGACTGCGCCGTACCTACCGCACAGATACCGATATTGATACGACCGCCATCTAAGCCTTTCATCGCAATACGAAAGCCTTGGCCTTCCTCGCCGATTAAATTTTCTGTTGGCACTTTAACGTCTTTAAAGCTAATAGCACGCGTTGGTTGCGCTTTCCAACCCATTTTATGCTCGTTTTTACCATACTCAATACCATCGCTGTCAGCGTCTACTACAAATGCTGAAACCCCTTTTGGGCCTGCACCGCCTGTACGCGCCATAACCACTAAGACATCGGTCGAGCCTGCGCCTGAGATAAAGGTTTTCTCTCCATTGAGCACATAATAGTCGCCTTGTTTGTCGGCTTTGGTACGTAATGAAGCCGCATCAGAACCAGCATTCGGCTCAGTTAAGCAGTAGCTGCCAAGCCATTCACCGCTGACCATATTTGGCAAATACTTTTTACATAAGGCATCACTACCATACTCACCAATCATCCAGCTCGCCATATTATGGATACTCATATAAGCAGCGACTGCCGTATCACCCCATGCCAGCTCTTCAAACACCATCGCAGAGTCTAAACGTGGCAGTCCTAAACCATCATATTCTGGATTGGTATATAACCCTAAAAACCCAAGCTCGCCTGATTTTTTGATGACATCGATTGGGAAATGTGAGGTACGATCCCACTCAGCCGCGTTCGGCTTTAGCTCTTTTTGGGCAAATTGCCGAGCGGTTTGGCGAAAAGCAATTTGGTCTTCCGTTAATGAGAAATCCATAAGATCATCCTTGTGCTTGCAAAGCAAATATGGTGAAGAAAGTTTGGTAAGCCATCAATCCAACATCGTTTATACAGTATAGCAGCGACATAACGACATTCACAAAATTATGCTCTACTAGTAAAGCACATATTAAGTAAGATTGACGCTATATCGCAAACATAGTGAATGAACGATTAAATTGAAATAGTGGTGTTGACTCCGCGACTTGCTTCATCATCAAACCAGCGTGCAGTCACCGTTTTAGTCTGAGTATAGAACTGTACTGCCTGCTTACCATAAGGACCGAGATCGCCAAGCTTACTAGCACGTGAACCTGAGAATGAGAACATCGGTAGTGGCACAGGAATTGGCAAGTTAATACCGATTTGACCGACCTGAATATCTTGTTGGAATTTATGCGCGGCCGCTCCCGACTGAGTAAAAATAGCCGTGCCATTACCATGTGGATTGGCATTAAGCATCTCAATTGCCTCATCAAGGCTGGCTGCACGCATAATACAAAGTACTGGGCCAAAGATTTCTTGCTGATAAATTTGCATATCACTTGTGACATTATCAAAGATAGTCGGTCCTACGAAGTTGCCTTTCTCATAGCCTTCGACAGTGATACCGCGACCATCAAGAATCAAGCTAGCGCCTTCTTCTACACCAGTATCAATCAAATGCTCAACACGGGCTTTTGCAGCCGGAGAAATCAGTGGGCCTAAGTCTTTATCATGCTTACCTGCTGATACGACTAATCCTGTTGCTTTAGCTTTAATATCATCAATCCATTCCCCTGCTGCACCGACTAGCACCACGACTGACAGCGCCATACAACGTTGACCGGCAGCACCAAATGCAGCACCTGCTAGCTGATTGAGCGTTTGTTCTTTGTTGGCATCAGGCAAGATAACGCCATGGTTTTTTGCACCCATCATGCACTGGGCACGTTTGCCAGATTTACTAGCGCGCTCGTAGACATGCTTACCAACGGCGGTAGAGCCGACAAATGAAACCGCTTTGATATCTGGGTGATCACAAATGGCATCAACCGTCGCCTTGCCGCCATGAACCACGTTGAGTACACCTTCAGGCACGCCAGCTTCGACTGCCAACTCAACCAAACGCATGGTAACCATTGGGTCTTGTTCAGAAGGCTTTAAGATAAAAGTGTTACCCGTAGCAATCGCCATTGGGAACATCCATAGCGGAATCATCGCTGGGAAGTTAAACGGGGTAATACCTGCGCACACACCTAGTGGCTGCCAGATACTGTAAGTATCAACGCCTGAGGCGACGTTTTCAACGAAATCACCAATCTGTAAGTTAGCGATACCCGCTGCATGCTCGACCACTTCTAAACCACGGAATACATCCCCGCGAGCATCAGCAATGGTTTTGCCTTGTTCAGCAGTTAAGATTCCTGCTAGCTCATCCATATGCTCACGTATGAGCGCTTGATATCTTAAAAAGATTCGCGCACGCGTGGTAATTGGGGTCTTGCGCCATGTTTGAAAAGCCGTCTGGGCGGCAGCGACGGCTTGATTGATCTCATCGTCAGTGGTTTGCGGGACTTTAGCGATGACTTCTTGCGTGGCTGGATCAGTGATATCGAGCCATTCGCTAGTCGTTGATTTGGTAAATTGACCATTGATGAGCTGCTGGACGTGGTGCATAAGATATCCTTATCTTGTTTGCGAGACTGCCGTTAAGCAGCGTCTGTATTTATTAAGAGTGTCAAAATCGATGTTTTAATATTAATGAAACTTTATTTTAAAATGATTTATTTCGTATCGTTATTGACTATAACAATAAATCAATTTTAGGGTCAAGTGCTTTGTTGAAATTTTGGTAACGTTAACTAACAGCGTTGATATATAGACCAGTTGAGTAAATAAAAAAGCCCATGACGATTCATGAGCTTTTGTACAATATTAAGTTTGTGCAATATTAAGATAGCTATTCACAACTAGCGAGTACGGATTAACCTTTCATATTAATCAATAATCTTTCATAGACTGCTTAATGGCATCAATCGCAGTTGGATTGTCAAGCGTTGACATATCACCGGTAGGCTTGTTCTCTGCTAATGCGCGAATAGCACGGCGTAGAATTTTGCCAGAGCGAGTCTTTGGTAGTGCTTGCGGAAAATAAATCGCTGCTGGTCTGGCGATACCACCAAGGGACTTCACAACGGCACCTATTACTTGCTGCTCAAGACGGAAGCGGTTTTCGGTCGTCGCTACTTGCTCATGATCTTTTAGCACACAAAAAGCGATGGGCAATTCGCCTTTTAACTCATCCTGAATACCTACGACTGCACACTCTGCCATCTCTGGATGGGTGCTAATAGCTTCTTCGATCTCTTGAGTACCAAGTCTGTGCCCAGCCACGTTAATCACATCATCGGTACGACCAAGAATATAGAAATACCCATCTTCATCGGTCACAGCATAGTCTGAAGTTGAATATTGCTTACCATCAAACAGCCCAAAATAGCTGCTAATAAAGCGCTCATCATTACGCCATACCGTCGTGAGACAACCCGGTGGTAATGGCGCACTAATGGCTAATAGCCCTTTTTCACCAGCAGCGCAAGGCTCTCCTGTTTCTTCATTGATGACGCGTGCATCATAGCCATACATTGGATAACCGGGCGAGCCTTGCTTATGTGGTTTATGATCAAACTTTGGCGTATTGCTTAGGATGGGCCAGCCGGATTCTGTTTGCCAATAATGATCTAAAATTGGCACACCTAAATGCTGAGTAAGCCAGTTGGCCGTTGATTCATCAAGTGGTTCGCCTGCTAAAAAGAACGACTTCACGCTTGATACATCGTAGCGGGTCATCCAAGTCTCATCTTGCTTTTTGAGCATACGCACACCGGTCGGCGCAGTAAATAAAATATTAACTTTGTTGGCTTCTACGATACGCCACCAGATACCTGGGTTTGGTCGATGTGGTAAGCCTTCATACATCACGCTCGTCATGCCAGCCAGTAATGGCGCATAAATAGTATAAGAGTGTCCGACCGCCCAGCCAATATCCGATATCGCCCAAAAGGTCTCGCCTGCCTTGCCATCGTAGATATAATCCATCGAGGTAGTGAGTGCTACTGCATGACCGCCCGTATCACGTTGCACGCCTTTTGGCGTACCCGTAGTACCAGAAGTATAGAGCAGATACGATGGCGTGTTTGACTCAAGCCAAACTGGCTCTACCACAGCATTGGCCTCGCAGCTGATGCGGCGCTGAGTCGCATAATCCACATCAATAGCTTGCGGCTCAAACGGCAACACGCCGCGATTGACTACTAGCACATGTTCAGGTTTTACGCTCGCCTGCTCGACCCCTTGATTCACAAGGTTTTTATAATTAACCACCTTGCCACCGCGCAGGCCAGCATCGACTGTGATGATCATTTTTGCCTCGGCATCATCCATGCGAATAGCTAAGTTGTGCGCGGCAAAACCACCAAATACGACCGAATGTACCGCACCGATACGAGCGCAGGCCAGCATGGCATAAGCGGCCTCTAAAATCATCGGCATATAAATGATAACGCGATCGCCCTTCTCGATACCATGACGCTGCAGCACATCTGCAAAGTAATTAACTTCTTTATATAAGTCGTTATAGGTTAGGCGACGTTTGGTATAGTCAGTATAAAACTCAACGTTATTACCCAAGTCTTTAAACGAGTCAATCACTGCTGGATAAGTCTCTGTTAACTCTTGATTGATCTCTGATGAGAGCCAAATAAAAGCATCTTGCTCAGCACGTTCGGGAAGATGACGATCTACACAGTTATAACAAAGGTTAGTTTCACCACCAACGAACCATCTAGCAAAAGGCAGATTACTATCGTCAAGGATTTGCTCAGGCTCTTTATGCCAGTAGATACGCTTTGCTTGCTCTGCCCAAAACTGCTCCCGATCATTGATTGAAGCGTTATAGATATCAGCAAAGGTGGCATTCTGCGTAGAGGTGACGGTGTCTTTGGAGGCTTGGTTAGAAGCTAAATTGTTGGCTTGCTCGCTCATAATGGCTATCCTTAGCGTAAACGAAATGTGATGCAATACGACTATATATACTATATGGAATAGCAAATGAAGTTTGAATAGTCGCTTTATATATTATAAGTACAATATAGCAAATTTATATAATAGCTTAAGTATTGTTGCTCTGGCTTTCCCTGCTAGAACCAAAAAACCGATACTTATAAAAACAATACATAGTGTATCGGTTTGATAGGTATCGGTTTAAAATGTAGCAGAGCTAGTAATAAAGGTCAACTGTTTAGCACATAAACTGCGATGTGATTACAGTTAATATCAATTACACTTGAGTCTGATTGGCATACATCTCTCGCATTACCTTTTTATCATGCTTACCAACAGAGGTTTTAGGCAGCTCATCAACAAACTTAAAATCACTTGGTACACCATATTTGGGGATAATACCTTTACTGACTGCCTGCTCTGCAATGGCAATAATATCTTCAGCGCTGGTGTCTTGTTTATTTGGCTTTAGTACCACTAGTGCTAATGGGCGCTCACCCCACTGTTTATCATGGACACCAATTACTGACACGTCCGCTACCGCTGGATGCAACGATAAAATAGTCTCAATCTCTAATGATGAGATCCATTCGCCGCCAGACTTGATAACGTCTTTGAGACGATCGGTAATTTTGATATAACCGTCAGGTCTAATATAGGCAATATCTTGAGTATGCATATAGCCGTTTTCCCATAGCTCTTTACCCGCATCATCATTTTTTAGATAGCTTTGGGTCAACCATGGGGCACGCAGTACCAACTCACCAGTGTTCTCTTTACCGACGCCTACCGACTCATTATCTGTGCTCCAGACTTGCGCATCGACCATCAATACTGGCTTACCTGTCATACAGCGACGGCTAATATCTTCATCTTCAGTCATCTCAGGCTCATCGACACTAAAGTCAGTTAAGCTAATCAATGGCGCGGTTTCCGACATTCCGTAACCTGTATACACCTCAATATCTTGTGCCAATGCCGATTTAGCCAAGCCTTCCGTCAATCTTGAACCACCAATGATCATTTTTAAACCATTAAAGCTGACATCACGATCTTGTGCTTCTTTAAGTACCATTTGCAATATCGTTGGCACGCAGTGGGTGATACTTACCTTTTCATTAATAATTAAATCCAGCAAAGTATCAGGGGCGTAGCGACCTGGGTAGACTTGTTTTAAGCCAATCATAGTAGCCGTAAACGGAAAGCCCCATGCATGAACATGAAACATCGGGGTCATCGGCATATAGACATCACCGTAGCTGACGCCTTGTTTGTTAGGTAGCATACCTAGTGACGCTGCTTCTGCTAAGCTATGTAACACCAATTGGCGATGGCTAAAGAACACGCCTTTTGGATCACCTGTCGTTCCTGAGGTATAGAAGGTTGTGGCAATAGTGTTTTCATCAAAATCCGGAAAATCAAAGTTCGTGTTAGCTGCTTCTAATAACGCTTCATACTCACCGATAACGCGACCTTGGTTACCACCAAAAACGCCTTCAACCGTCATGCCATTATCATCAAGCCAAATAATATGCTCAATACTTGAGTTCTCAAACTGATAATCTTTAACCAAAGCTGCGAACTCAGAGTTCAGCATTAATACTTTTGGCTTAGCATGATTAATAGTGTAAAGCACCTTTTCAGGCGACAGGCGAATATTGACCGTCTGCAAAATATACTGCGACATAGGCACAGCAAAGTACGATTCAAGGTAACGATGACTATCCCAATCCATCACTGCTACCACATCCCCAGCATCGAGATTTAAGCCCGCTAAGACATTGGCTAAACGGTTAATGCGGGTAAATAAATCTTTATAAGTTAAGCGTTTTTTGTCCGCATAAATAATTTCTTGATCTAATGATACTGTTTTGGCGCGGTTTAATAGTTGTTTGATCAGTAGTGGAAACTCGTAGGCTGACGGGGCGCTGTTATAAATATTTGACATGTATCGGACTTCCTTGTTTGTCGTTTTTGTGAATTCTCATTTTTGTAAATTATGAATAAATATAAATAAGGCATAGGCAATTAAATTTTTAATAATTTTGTTTTTACTTAGAAGCAGGCCATTATTTTAATAAGCGAGGTTAACGCCGCAACTCTTTTATAGTAGATTGACTATAAGTTGCCTTTTAACAGGGTGCTTATTGATAGTAAGAAAAAACCAGTCCTATGTAAAGCGCGCGCACGTAAGCGTGACAACACTCAGCATTCGAGGATAATGATTCCACTACTTACCACATTGTGTTAGCTGATATTTATCTTGAATAGTACGAGACTTAACTTAAGCAGTACGAGCTTTGGTTTTAATCATGCCAAAACTTGCTACCAATAACGCTAAAACCTGCACAATTAACAACAGCCATACTGTCAGCGTCCACGCCCCACGTGCATAGGCAATTCCGCATAGCCATGCACCCATTGTCCCGCCTGCGTAATAGCCCATATAGTATAAACCAGAGGCCAATGAGCGCCCCTTTTTGACGTTGACTGCAATATAACTAATGGTCGCAGCTTGGGTGATAAAGACGCCAGATGACATGATCGCTAGCCCAACAATCACACCCCATAACGGCGTCACTAAGGTCAATAGCACCCCTACCATCGATACCATTACTGCCACTCGTACCGTACGCGCTGCGCCAAATCGGCGCAATAGTGTCGTCGATAATGGGGTAATGACTACGCCTATTAAATACACAGCAAAGATATTGGCAAGTTGTCCAGTACCTAGCTCATATGGAGTCTTGGCCAGATGTAAATTGATAAAGGTAAAGCAGCCCACCAAAGAAAACAGTACGCAAGCACCGAGCAAGCAAGCCGTAACCACATAACGGTTCGTCAGATGTTCGCCCAACGTCTGCATAGCGGATCGAAAGTTTGGATTGGCTTCAAAACAACGTGAGGTTGGTAGCATTTTACCTACCCATACTGCACCTATCAGCGTCATCGCAGCCATCACATAATAACCATAACGCCAGCCGATAAGCTCATGCAAATGCCCAAGCAGAAAGCGTCCTAAAAAGCCACCAAGTACTGAACCTGAAACGTAAAATGACATCAGTTCAGTAACTGCCCGTCCCTCAAACTCTTCACCAATATAAGCAATCGTCACTACGGTAATACCGGGCACGGACAAGCCCTGCATAAAGCGCCACAGACCCATCCAGCCAATACTCGGACTTTGCGCAATGAGCGCTGTCGGTATCGCTAAAAATAATAACGCTCCGACGATAAATGATTTGCGCCCTACTGCATCGGACAACATTCCTAAAAATGGTGACATGATAGCAATCGCCATCACTGTCGCGCCAACGACCATGCCTGCTTGGACCTCAGTCGCAGCAAAGTCTACCATCAGTACAGGTAACACTGCTTGGATTGAATACACCTGCAAAAAAGCAAACATGCCAATCAAGCCAATGGTTAGTTTTAAAACCCATGAAGGTGAATTAGATTGAGGAGCATAGGTAGTCAATGATTTTGCAGAGACAGTTGAATTCGCGCTATCTTGCGGTGTGTTATTAATTGAGGCGTTATCTGGTGTGTGATTCACAAAGTTACTGACTATGTTATACGCGATTGATATCGGCGTGGGTGGTAGGAACAGGCTGTAAATATATAAATATAAAGGCCTAAATTTATAGTCATAATGACAAGCGCATCATGGTAGCACACTAAAAGTTGGGCTTAAGATGCAAAATGTTATGTAAGTTTGGTATTGGTTATCAAGCTTAAACGTTAAGAATAATTATGAGAGCTGAATCATAGAGTAATCATAATACTTTTAATCAAAGCTGCAACTTTTTGACCAACACGATTTATAATCTTGAGACACAAAAAAAGCCGCTTAAGGCGGCTTATATTGATTAGAACTATAATTTTAGTACCCAGGAACATCGATAACTTTTACATTACTTTTCTTATCTAAAAGCAAATTTACGGGCTTATTCAATGAGGTGCGGAAACTCGTGGCTTTAGATTTAGCCGCCGTTTTATCTGCGGTTGTTCTCACATTCGATACAACAGTCCCAGTCGATAACCTAATAGCAAAGGTTAAGCTTTGCTCATCGATAACGACGTCGTTAAAAGTGGAGTTTTTGAGTAATATCTCGCGACCGCTAGCAATTGCCATTGCTCTAAATTGATGACGAGTTCTCTTAAAGTGAATATTACTGAACTCTTTTAATTTTGTATTAGCTTTTAGGCGTACATAGGCAGATCCAGTAGCTGTACCGGACTTAATAAATTCACAGTCTTCAAAGTAAACGCCTAAATCATTTGAATTACCTATGTTGGTATCTTGAAATATAACTTGATTATTGCCGTAACGTTTACCAGCATTTTCAAAAACCACATCTTTAAACTTAATGTCGCGATATTTATCGTTGATATTATTTGGCTCACAATCAAATAAATATATACCGCTTCTTAATTTACCTTGTCCCGCAGTAAAGTTATTATCTAAACGTACTCTACCACGTGTAAATTTAAAACCTTGTCCTGCAATAATAGATACCGGATTACGGGCAGTAGAATCGCATAAGAAGTCCTCTGCCTCAAAATCTATCTGTCCATTATATTTAAGATAGATTCCATCGTAACGTGCCCCTCTTGTTTTAAAATTGCGTAGACGAGCACCACGTTCTTGAATACGAATGCAGTGCAAGGCATCAGTATTGCTTTTGTTACCATTAACGTTAGATTTAGATTCATTACGTGATGTTTGACCACGTACGTCAAATCCGTCCAACACAAAGTTGATTCCACCTGCCTTTACATCAACGACAGTAGAGGAGCCTGCGGCACGTAGTATGGTATTACCGTCACTAAACAGCTCGATATTGGGACTATTAATCACCAAACTACATGGATAATCTCCATTTGGGAATATAATCCGAGCGCCGCCGATAGACTTAGCATAGTCTACAGCAGCTTGAGGTGACTTATAATCTCTAATATATATCTTTCTAAGATTTGAATCTGATGATATAGGCATTTGTTTAACTATATTCGTTTAGGTAGATGCTTTATAACAATTACAGATGCATACTGTCAAGCATTGCCTATTAAATGTTTTGATACATTATTGCCCTTTCATTGAAATCACTTATCCATTGTTAGAACCGTATTATGTTCTGTTTTAGTTGCCCAATCAGCATCAGTCTAAATTATCTATACATTCCACATCGCTTTTATAACAGACTTTAATAAATTCGCAGTTCATAATTTTCAAAAACAACTGTGACAGCAGCTATAGTCTCCAGTTTTAAACAACTATTTGATCAAGTATTAATCAACAGGAAATAACAACTATGGAAGATAAGATTTATGACTTAGGGTCAGGATTTTGGAGTATCAGAGGCTCATTTATTAAAAATGGCATACTAGACATAGGTGTTCAATGTGCCTTGGTAAAACTGTCATCTGGTCGTTTTATTTTCTTAGACAGCTACACTCTGACGGATGACGTGCGCGAGCAAGTAATGGCACTAACCAATGACGGTCAAGATGTCGAAGCGGTGTTGAACGTTCATCCCTTTCATACTGTTCATTGTGAGCAGATGGCAAAAGACTTTCCGCAAGCGACCTTTTACGGTAGCCGTCGCCATCCCAAGCAGGCTCCTAACGTGCAATGGAATAACGATTTGGTTGAAAGTGACGCTGTCGCTGAACGTTCTCCCGAGCTTGAACTTTCTTTACCCAAAGGTATTTATTACATCGCACCTGATGAGAGTGTTCATGCCAGCTCACTTCTGGTATTCCATCCAGCCAGTCTGAGTATCTATGTTGATGATACTTTTGAGATTCCACCTTCAAAGTTAATTAATACTGTACAAGCTGACTTAGGCTTACACCCAACAACTTTAAAAGCACTTAAAGATGAGCCTAATGCGGGTAAAGAGTATTGCGATTGGGCAACTCAGCTGGCGCATAAGTGGCGTGAGGTACGCAATTTTTGTGGCGCGCCTTCAGGTTTGGTCGAGTTTGAAGAAGACAGATTTGAGGCAGCTCTACTCTCTGCCATCGATAAAGCGCGTCCTGAGCTTGAAGCATAGTATGCTTTAACTCCTCAACCTTTCAATTTACTATTTTTACAAATTATCCATTATTAAGGAATATTGCTAATGGCAGATAAAATTTATGATTTAGGGGCAGGATTTTGGAATATACGCGGGTCATTCCGATTGGGAGGGGTGCTTGATATAGGCACTCAATGCTCGCTCGTGCAATTAGAGTCAGGCAAGTTTATTTTTTTAGATAGCTATAAGCTGACGGATGATGTCCGAGATAAAGTCATGGCATTGACCAATGACGGTCAAGATGTAGAGGCAGTGTTAAATCTTCATCCTTTCCATACGGTGCATTGCGTCCAAATGGCAAAAGACTTTCCGCAAGCCGAATTTTACGGCAGTAGCCGTCATCATGAACAAATACCTGAGATACCATGGGCAGATGATTTGGTCGAAAGCGATGCAGTCGCCAAGCGTTATCCGGAGCTTGAATTCTCCTTATCTCAGGGGGTCTACTATATCTCGCCTAATGAAAAAATTCATGCAGGTTCGCTATTGGCTTATCATCCTGCTAGTAGAAGCTTGCATGTTGACGATACTTTTATGAGTCCACCGGCAAAGCTTCTTGAAGCAGTCTTACCTGAGCTACTATTACATCCTACTACCAAGCAAGCGCTTAAAGATGAGCCAGATGCAGGTAAACAGTATTGCAACTGGGCAACCGAGCTTGCGCATCAATGGCGCGAAACTCATAACTTCTGTGCTGCCCATTCAAGCTTGATTAAGTTTGAAATTGGTGGATTTAAAAAAGCACTATTAAAAGCTATTGAAAAAGCGCGCCCTAAGCTTGAAAAAGCATAATTCTTTAAAAGTTAAAAGATAAAGCTAGAAAAGAAGCTGCCATCTTGGTGGCTTCTTTGATTTTACTACTCTGAGAAATAACTGCGTAAGTTCATCTTTTAAAGAGAAAATCTCTTAAAATTTTCCAAAAACTGTTTATTACACATTAATATTTTTCTGTAATCGTAATTTGCTAAATAAATACCGTTCTGTTATAAACCCTTCTTACAAATATATTCTTATTAACGAATAGTGTTAAATTTATTAATTATTCATTTAACCATATTTTAATAAATCTGTTTTATAGCCAATTGATAATAATATTGATATAAATAAACTAAGTGCAAGCTATAGCCCATATCAAATAAAAGTGTGATGTGTTTTATCTGCGCGCGAGGCTGACAGAAGCCGTATCGATTTTATTTTGAACGAACTATAACACTATCGTTTTAACCATATTAAGGACTGTAATATGAATCGTCATTATTTAGCGACTGCTATCTTGGCAGTAAGCACACTAGGTTTTTCTGCCTGTACCTCTAATCAGCAAGCTTTGAAAGATCAGCCTACTGATGCCAATGCGACCGTAGTGGCAGCGCAAGATAATAATAGCGTCCATCATCCTAAATGGTCATATGTAGGCAATACAGGCCCCGAATATTGGGGTGACGTCGAAGGTGCTAACGCTTGCAAAATTGGCAAACAGCAATCGCCTATCAATATTACAAACGTTACCGCCAGTAGTGCAGCCGCTCCTGTCATTAACTATAACCAATCTACCGATGTCCGCATTCATGATAATGGTCATACTGTCGTCTACACACCAACGACCGAAGACAATACAATTCAGTTAGACAATGAGCGCTATGTGCTCAAGCAATTCCATTACCATACCCCAAGCGAGCATCAATTCGGTAGTCAGAACTATCCAGGCGAAATTCATTTTGTTCATGCCAATAGTGAAGGCAATCTTGCTGTAATGGGTATTATGCTGCAAATTGGTGAAGCCAATGATGTGCTACGCGTATTGCTAAACGGCACTAAAATCACTACCTTAAACGATGATGAATTCACAGCCAATAAAGTTGATTTGTCTGCTTTAGCACCTGTAATGCCTACTTTCTATCATTATAGTGGCTCGCTAACGACACCACCTTGTTCAGAACAAGTCCAATGGTATGTCAGTAAGCAACCTCTGACCCTTGCTAGCGATCAGTTTGTGATTATGTCTGATCTGTACGAAGGTAATAACCGCCCTATTCAGCCACAAGGCTCGCGTAAGGTAGAGCAGCTTAGCAACTAATAGCCAATAACAAGTATTAGTAGTATTCAGAAAGTCTATTGTTTGAGTACTACTAAACTTGAATGATAAAAATCTAGGCTCAACACCAGCAATATAGTGGATTTACTATATCGCTGATGTTGAGCCTTTTTACATCTTTTGGGAGAACAAAAACTGACTCAACTCGTCTTCATTTTTAATAATATCTGCCAAGGTATATTTTTCAAGGACGGTAATAAACGCCGTTAACGCTTCAAAAAACACGCCTTTAAGTTGACATACTGGCGTAATTACACAGCCTACAGTTTTATCAACTTCTTCATTGATAAGCGTGATTGGCAAACCTGTCGAGCGTGGCTTTCTATCATCACTGCTGACTGGCGTGGCAAAGCACTCGACCAAGTCAAAATCAGGCTCTATCTGTTTAATCAATACACCCAAATTAATGTCTTTAGGCGCATAAGCTAGCCGAATACCACCATTCTTACCGCGCACACTTTCTATATAACCAAGCTGACCTAATTGATGAATAATCTTGGTCAAATGGCTTTTAGATATATTGTAGCTGTCTGCAATATCACTTATATTGGCAAGTGTTTCTGGCTCTGGCTTCACTGCTAGATAAATTAATGAGCGCAGTGCATAATCACTATAATTGGTCAGTCGCATAAATTTGCGCTCCTATTTAATTCAAATTACTTAAAAATTTATCCATTCAAACCTAATTACCAAAAATCTATAAACTATAAACTATAAGTCATTACCCAAATAAACCATCGGGTCTAGGACGTGCGAGCATCGGCAGATAACTCATGCAAAATAGCACAAAGCAGGCAATCCATGCGCTTTGAGCAATCATAATCCATAATAGATAATGACTCATATCAACGAGTGGTAATAATACCCGACTAACAAATACCAGCACCATCAAAATATACATTACATTCACGCTCTTGGGTGGCTGATGAATACTGCGTCCCGTATGCCCAAGTGATACACGCGTCATCATCGCCACCGTCATCATCCCAACACCTGCAATCGCTAACCCATGCATAGCAATACTATGCGCGTACCCTAACCATGGCTGTAGCGCATACAACAAGAAGCTCAAACACATACCTAAAAACGCGATATATAGTGACCATAACAATGGTTTTTGCCAAATACCGCGGTGATACCAACCTTTTAGGCGCACGATATTGACCACTGCCACGCCAAGCGCGGTAACGGTAAGTAAGTACTTATTAGGGTAAAACAAATCCACGATAAAAAATGCTAAAAAGAACACTAGGCTGGCGATATCTTGTACTTTGCTATTACGTAAGGTGACGGTTTCTTTGACGCCTTCAGCATTGGTCACGCTAAGACCCCGTTCAATAAAGAATGGCACCACGCGCCTGCCAATGGTCAATACCAAGCCGATAATTAAGTAAAAACCCAAGTAGATACCTACTCTGGTCGTACTCATGTCTGCGTTGATAATCCCCCAGTAACACAATCCGTTGCCCAACGTTAATAGCGCCAGCTTCGCTAAAATACCCATCTGCTTATACTGCTTTACTTGCAATACTGCTCGAAATATTACAAAAGCCATTAAGCCGATGAACAATAAATCAAATACTGCGGCAGCATATAACAACGATATACTACTACCCGCAATCGTCATGCCAAGCCCAAAAGCGAACCAGCTAATACGTGCCAGCAACCAGCAGCTAAAGATACCCAGCAACTTATAGCCATGCGGCATCATTACTCCTGTCCAGGTTTTTACCGCTGTCAGCAAGAATCCTGCGACCACTGCCAAGGCATACCCATAAATCATCTCATGGCCGTGCCAGTACAACGGATTTAAAACCTGTGCATCGATATCAGTATGTTCAGTAAATACAAATGACCACAGCACCATCATCACCACCGCAAATACTGCCGCTGCACTAAAAAATATGCGAAAGCTCAAATTAAGAATAGGATGCGGAGAGCTTGGTGGCTTGCTAGGTAAGTTGATAGATTGCATGACCGTCTTCTTAGGGTAATTTTAGAAAATAGATATTAAAATTCATTTTAAATGAATGTTATAAGCTATACAATGGATAACCGTAAACATTATCGCTCCTTCATCTTTTACATTACACTCGCCTCATTGACTGTTAAGACCTTCGCTGCTTAAATGGTTCACTTCTAGGAGAATACTATGACTGAAGAAAATGCACCGGAAGAAAAACGCAAAATCGTCAATAAATTTTTGATGACGCTTACCAAAGAACAGCCACAAATGTATTATGCAACGACATCTGAGATCTCTCGTAGCATCCATACGATGATAAAAGAACATACCAATCGTTTGTCAGTAGAAGAGCAAGCGCTTGTTAGAAATATGACTATTGAAGAAATTGAAGCCTTGCTAGGTTTTCATTCTCGATAGCACAACCTTAGATAGAAAATTCTTAGATAGAACGACCAATACTCACACAAAAAAAGACCGCTATAAAAGCGGTCTTTTTCATATGTGTTAATTAAGTTTAGTATTATTAAAACGGCTAAATTAGAACGGATATTGACGCGGTTCGTTTTGCATTGATATCCAATGCGTTCTGGTAAACTCTTCCAGTATCCACTCACCATTAAAGCGACCAATACCTGAGTTTTTCTCGCCGCCAAATGGCATATTGCTCTCATCGTTGACTGAGATATCATTAATATGGGTCATGCCAGCTCTGATACCGCGAGCAAAGCGCAGACCTTTTTGCATATCTGCTGTAAATACCGCACTAGATAGACCATACATTGAGTCATTGGCTATCGATAACGCATCATCCTCATCTTTGGCACGGATGATACCGACCAATGGTCCGAACACCTCATTACGTGACAAATCCATCTCACGAGTGACTTCAGTAAAGATATGCGGTGGTACTACCTGACCTTTTATCTCACCACTCAAAATCATTTTGGCACCTTCTTCCTGTGCTTTAGCGATTTTTTCTTTCAGCGATTTGACTTGTTTTTCATTAATGATTGGACCGACTGCCGTATCTTGCTTGTTCGGATCACCGACATTTAAAGTCTTAACGTGCGCTAAGAATCGCTCTACAAAGTCATCATAAATCTCGTCTTCAACGATAATACGGTTGATAGCGAGACAGATTTGACCTTGATGCAGGAACTTACCAAAGGCTGCGGCTTTTACCGCTTGCTCAATATCCGCGTCTTTTAATACCACAAATGGGCTATTACCGCCGAGCTCAAGCGCAACTTGCTTGATGTAGTCGCCACCATTGGCCAATTCGCCAATATGTTTACCCACTGAGGTTGAACCAGTAAATGATACAAAGCTTGGAATATCATGAGTGACGATGGCATCACCAATCTCACTACCAGCACCGACGACGACGTTGAGTAATCCTTTTGGCAGACCCGCTTCTTCGAATACTTTTGCTAACAGTAAACCACCCGTAATAGGTGTGTCACTTGCAGGCTTGAGTACGACCGCGTTACCAAGTGCTAATGCAGGCGCGATAGAACGCTGGGTAAGATGTAGCGGAAAGTTCCATGGGCTAATAACGGCTACCACACCGATTGGCTCACGGTAAACAAAGTTTTCTTTACCAGGTGTGTTTGATGCACGAATCTCACCATGGACACGGTTAGGAAAGCTTGCGGCCTCAAGTGTAATCGCACGCGCACTACCGAACTCTACCATTGCTTTGATACGCGTACTGCCCGATTCCTTAATGAGCCAATCGACAATTTCGTCTTGACGCTGATCTAAGACATTGACGACGTTATACATTAAACTGGCACGTTCAGCTGGCGTCTTTTGCGCCCATTCTTTTTGTGCCGCATTTGCCGCTTGATAGGCTTCATCAAGCTGCTTACTGGTAGCCTGTTTAATCTCGACCAGCGTGTCGCCATTATATGGATTGACATTAGTATTAATGCTGTCATCTTGTCCGCTCTGCCACTCACCTGCAATATACTGCAAATGAAAGTCGCTATAGGCGTTGTTATTGCTATCAGTATTATTGGTTGTCATAACTACTATCCTTAATTAGTTGTGATAATTATTAGTGTGAGGTTAATTAAAATTATTCTTTATAAAATATTCTGCGAAAATCATAAAAAAGCGCTAGCAAGATTGTAGACTATATATCTTATATAGACGATAAAGCTATTAAGTCAGAAACCAAGCTTGCTAGACGACTGGTCTAATGGTAACATAGACGGTAGATAAAACAAGACTGCTTCGGCTTTAAACATTGTTGATAAAACGTAACTTCTATAAAATTATACTTATGTAATATAGCACTACACAGCACTACGCAATGTTTTTAAGCGTTATAACCTGATGCCTTAGTTTGAAACTCTTACACTAATATAATTATAAAACTAAAAAACATTGTTCTAAGGAGAACAGAGCTCTTATGTCTATTATTAAAACTGCTACAACATCAAATATTGCACCTTCAGATATTGCTCCATCGAATATCACCCCATCAGATACAAGGGCCCACCTACTAGCGATAGGTTACCAACTGATTGCGCAGAAGGGCTTCACTGCTGTCGGTATCAAGCAGATACTAGACACGGCAGGCGTCCCTAAAGGTTCTTTCTATCATTACTTTGCTTCGAAAGAAGCGTTTGGTGAAGCTATTATCAATCATTACTTTACCAAGTATAAGAATCGCCTTGAGACTATTGGCGCCCAAGATATTAGCGCGCAGCAAAAGCTTTATGACTATTTTCAAAGCTGGTATGACACTCAGCAAAACGGCTGTGATCACGAAAAATGCTTGGTCGTTAAGCTTAGCGCCGAGGTTGCCGATATGTCAGAGCCCATGCGTAAAGTACTTTACGCCGGTTACCAGCAAACCATCAGTTGGCTTGCCGAACAAATCAAAGCCGGCTGGGCAGATAACTCTGTACCACAACTCGATAATATCGCTGCAGAAAGTGTGGCGAAGCGTTGGTACTTTGCATGGCTTGGTGCTAGCTTGATTGCTAAAATTAGTCAAACCAATACGCCACTTGCCGAAGTATGGCAGATGACCACTACAGAGATGGGCCGCTAATAGCGGCTCTTTGCTCTATACCTAGCTCTTTTCTATACTTAACCTCAATTTTGAAAAAGTATTTTTAAGATTTACTATCTTTTTATAGGTTTCTTTATTTGTCTCCGGTCACCTAACTCTAGTTCTAACTAAACCACTCTCAAAATAATCTAAGTAGCGCTTAACAGCATATGTGCTATTAGACTTTCACCCTAAGTTCTGCACGAAGATTTTCGCCTTCTCGTTTTTATACTCGGTTTCGCATAAACTATAGATATACGAGAGTTTTGTAACTATTAATAATTATCTCTAGACGACCGGTCTAATTACTGTACAATGCCCACATACGCAAAAACGAACTGGATAATTTTCCAATTCGCTTTTGCAAACTATACGAACAATCCATACCCAATGAATTTCAGGAATCTTATGAATAACTTTCAATATTACAACCCAGTACGTATCGTCTTCGGCGAAGGCCAAATCGAACAACTATCAGATCTAGTGCCTAATGATGCGAAAGTACTTATCACTTATGGTGGCGGCTCGGCTGAACGCACAGGTACTCTAGACGAAGTCAGAAAAGCACTATCAGCGAGCGGAAATCGCGAAGTCTTTGAGTTTGGCGGCATCGAGCCAAACCCAGAATTCAATACTCTGCTTAAAGCAGCTGATACGGTTAATGAACATAACATTGACTTTCTATTAGCAGTTGGCGGTGGTTCAGTCATTGATGGTAGTAAGTTTGTCGCGCTCGTGTCTTCACTTAACGAAGATGACAGCACTGTCTCACGTGAAAAAGCATGGGATGCACTTCTTAATGGTTGTGCAAACATAGATACTGCTATCGATTTGGGTGCAGTATTGACTATTCCAGCGACTGGTTCTGAGATGAATAACGGCGGTGTGGTTAACCATAGTGAACGTCAAGCAAAACTACCTTTCCGTAGTCCACTTGTCTTCCCTAAATTCTCAATTCTAGACCCAACCAAGACGCTAACATTACCTGAACGTCAAGTAATGAACGGTGTTGCTGATGCCTTTGTCCATGTGATGGAACAATACCTGACTTATCCAGTCAATGCGAAAGTGCAAGATGCCTTTGCTGAGAGCTTACTTAAGATTTTGATTGAAGAAGGCGCAGCGGTTAAAGCAGATCCAGAAAACTTAGAGACACGTAAGAATATTATGTGGACGGCAACTATGGCGCTTAACGGCTTGATTGGCACTGGTGTACCACAAGATTGGACGACACACATGGTTGGTCATGAATTAACATCATTACATAGCATTGACCATGCTCGTACTCTTACCATCTTGTTGCCATCGGTAATGCGTGAGCTAAAAGAAAGTAAAAAAGACAAGTTACTTCAATATGCCCGTAACGTTTGGGCTATCGATAGCAATACTGATACAAAACAAGACGACGACAGCATCATCGAGACTGCTATCGTATATACCGAGAACTTCTTCCGTAGCCTTGGCCTACCAGTTAGCTTAGCAGATGCTGAATTAGATGAGTCAGCGATTGACCCGATTATCAAGCAGCTTGAAGCGCATAACATGGTAAAACTGGGCGAACACGGTAACAATGACTTAGAAGTATCACGTCGTATCTTAGAACGTTCGTTAACCAGTGTGGCTTAATAGTAGTAGAGTCTTTTAGAAGCTGTAATCTGAGAATATAAGCCAATAAAAATAATAACTTTATATAAAACAGCAGCTTTGCGTATTGTTTTTATTATTAGTAGCCATTCACTGTTGAGTGGCTGCTAACTTTAAAACCTAACACCATACTTTAAAACTATAAACCAATAAATAAAATAAGGATTATTAAAATGAGCTTTGATAAACAACAAAATCAAAAAATAAACCGTCAAATTAAATTGGCCAGTCGCCCTCATGGCGCGCCAAAAGCTGAAAACTTTGACATGACAACCAGCGATATCCCAACGCCAAATGAAAATGAGATGCTGCTACGTACCGTCTATTTATCATTAGACCCGTATATGCGCGGACGTATGAGCGATGCTAAAAGCTATGCTGATCCACTAGAAGTTGGCGATGTAATGATGGGCGCAACGGTTGCTCAAGTCGTTGAATCTAACCTTGATAAATTTGCCGTCGGCGATTTGGTTGTTTCAAATTCAGGCTGGCAGGATTATAGCGTCAGTGATGGCGAAGGCGTACTGAAACTTGATAAAGATATGCCAAATCCTTCTTATGGTTTAGGCGTATTGGGTATGCCCGGCTTTACCGGTTACATGGGTTTGACTGATATCGGTAAACCACAAAAAGGTGAGACGCTGGTCGTCGCTGCCGCAACAGGTCCCGTTGGCGCAACGGTTGGTCAAGTTGGCAATCAATATGGCGTACGCACCGTTGGTATTGCAGGCGGTAAAGAAAAATGCGACTTCGCTGTTAATGAGCTAGGCTTTGATGTTTGTATTGACCATAAAGCGGACGACTTCGCTGAGCAGTTACAAGCTGCTTGCCCAGATGGTATTGATATCTATTATGAAAACGTCGGCGGTAAAGTGTTTGACGCGGTCATGCCATTATTAAATGCTCATGCACGTATCCCAGTATGTGGTCTGGTCTCTCAATACAACGCGACTGAACTACCTGATGGTAAGGATCGTTTGGGTGTATTAATGGGCAATATTCTAAGCCGTCGTCTCACTATTAAAGGCTTCATCATCTTTGAAGAGTATGGCGATCATTTCCCAGAATTCCTAAAAACCATGAGCAAATGGGTAGAGTCAGGTGATGTGAAAACTAAAGAATCCATCGCTGAAGGTTTAGACGATGCACCAAATGCCTTTGTTCGTATGCTAAATGGCGATAACTTCGGTAAAACAGTCGTTAAAGTAGCTGACGTTAAATAATTCTTGTTAAATAACCGATGCTCACTGGACAGTTAAATAACGACTTAACAACATAATTTGTTAAGACAACTACTGAAAATGACATCTTTACCATGAATACTGTTACATGAATACGGCTAGCAGTCATCGTTAATGCCAATATTTACTAGGTATTATGAATTAAGCATGACTGCTAACAATCAATAATTTAAAAATCACTTTAATAAAAAAGGACAAATATGAATATTTTAATGGTACTAACTTCACACGACAAATTAGGCGATACTGGTAAAAAAACTGGCTTTTGGCTAGAAGAATTTGCAGCCCCTTACTATGCTTTTCTTGATGCTGGCGTCAATGTGACCCTCGCCTCTCCTGCTGGTGGTCAGCCACCACTTGATCCTAGTAGCGATACTGAAGATGCACAAACGAAAGACACCAAGCGTTTTAAAGAAGACAGCGATGCGCAAAAGCATCTTGCCAACACCAAGAAACTTGCTGATATGAAAGCGGAAGATTTTGATTCAGTATTCTATCCTGGTGGTCATGGTCCATTATGGGATTTGGCAGTCGATGAAAACTCTATCAATTTGATTGAGACTTTTGTGAAGCAAGACAAGCCTGTTGCCTTTGTTTGTCATTCTCCTGCAGCACTCAAAAACGTTAAGATTGACGGTAAATACTTAGTAAAAGGTAAGACCGTTACTGGCTTTACTAACACAGAAGAAGAAGCAGTTGGCCTTACCGATGTGGTGCCATTCTTGGTAGAAGATGCGCTGATAGCTAATGGCGGTAACTATGAAAAAGCCGCTGATTGGGAGTCGTTTGTGGTCGAAGACGGTTTGTTGATTACTGGTCAGAATCCAGCCTCATCAGAAGAAGCTGCTAAACGTTTGATTGCTAAGCTTAAAGGCTAATAGCATTCGATCGATGACTAACACAACAGACTAATCAAAAAAGGCCAATACTATGATTCGCTTACATCATCTTAATCAATCGCGCTCGCTACGTACGCTTTGGCTATTAGAAGAGCTGGGTGTGCCTTATGAAGTTGTCAGTCATCAACGCGATGCCAAGACTCATTTAGCACCAGATTCACTAAAGGCGGTACATCCACTCGGTAAGTCTCCGGTTATCGAGATGGATGGACAAATCTATGCTGAGTCAGGTGCTATTACTGAGTTGTTGATTGAACGATTTGCGCCAGATCGTCTGCGTCCTGCAACAGATAGCTCAGATTATGGCTATTATCTGCAATGGATTGATTTTGCAGAAAGCTCACTCATGTTGCCATTAATGCTTGAACTGTTTACTAGTAAAGCAGGCATTGATGACAATGCGTTTTTAAACGGTTATATCGAGACAGAAAAAACCAGATTGTTCAAATATCTGGATAAATCAGTCGAAAATAAGTCGTTTATTGTAGGTGATAAACTGAGTGGTGCCGACTTTATGCTATCGTTTGATTTAATTATTCTTGCTAAGCGTCAAAAGCTTGAAGATTATCCTAACATTAAGCAATATGCATTGCAGCTTGCTGGCATTGAGAGCTATCAAAACGCTATGCGCCTTGAAGCCGAGTATGATGAATCTAGACAAACATAAATGTCTTGTTTGTCATTTTAGCCACTATAAATAATGATAACTAAAAAAAGGAGTCCAATTAAATTGGGCTCCTTTTTATTTGCAATAAAGAATGAGAAGCTTATGGCAATAAGCGCTTGGTAGACCAGCTAGCATCATCTTTATTCACATTACTGCTATCACGAGTATAGACAATACGATCATGCATGCGACTAGCGCGCCCTTGCCAAAACTCAATCTCATTAATGGTAATCTCATAACCACCCCAAAACTCCGGCGTTGGTACTTGTGAATTCTCTGGGTAATCCGCTTGCAGCTCGGTAAAGGTTTGCTCCATTACTTCGCGATTAGCCACTTCACCGCTTTGTGGTTGACTGACCCACGCGCCTACTTGACTATCATGTGGACGCTTTTGAAAATAAGCTGCAGATTTATCAGCATTTATTTTAGCAATGCTGCCACTAATGCGAATTTGACGCTCAAGCTCATGCCAAAAGAACAGTACCTCAGCATTTGGATTTTCTGCGATATCCTGACCTTTAGCGCTTTCGTAGTTAGTATAAAATACTACGCCATTCTCAGTGATTTCGCGCATAAGAACGATACGGACACTAGGCTTATTGTCCGCGCCGCAAGTCGCTAAGCTCATAGCATACGGCTCTTGCACTTGCTGCTCTATCGCCTCACTCATCCAGCCTTTTAACAGCTCAAACGGTGATGCTGGTACCGACTGCTGATCAAGACTACCTTTTTCATATGATAAACGCTGATCAGTAAAGTCCATGCTCATTGTGCTTCCTTATTTTAATATTATTATCATATCAAACACCATTAGCCCAATACGGTTTTAATGTGGTTGGCTAAATCATTGGCCATTACATCACATTCAATTTCGTCATCTGATTCGACCATAACTCGAATCATCGGTTCTGTGCCTGATTGACGGATAAGCAAACGACCACGACCTTCTAAAGTAGTCTGTGCTTTATCAAAAGCTGTCACCAATTCCTCATACTCGTAAGGGTCCTGCATTTGATTCAAACGGACATTGACAAGCTTTTGCGGTAAGATCTCAAAGCCTTCCGTCAACTCACTTAACGCTTTACCTTGTGATTGCATAACTGCAAGTACTTGCAAGCTTGCAATGATAGCATCCCCAGTACGGCTCTTATCTAAACATAAAATATGTCCCGATGGCTCTCCGCCTAGTATCCAGTCATTGGCTTCAAGCTCTTGCATCACATAACGATCGCCAACTTTTGCACGGGTAAATTCAATGCCTTCGTTTTGTAGTGCCAGCTCTAAACCCATATTACTCATGAGCGTACCAACCACCCCTTCAGCACGCGTCTGACCTTGGGTAGCAAGTACATATAAGATGCCATCACCATCGACCAGCTCGCCTTTCTCATCAACCATCACGATACGGTCGCCATCACCATCTAAAGCAATACCAACATCTGCATTGTGCTCTAATACAGCCTTTTGCAGACCTTCGGGATGCGTCGAACCACAGTTAGCATTAATATTAATACCATCAGGTTTATTATTGATAGCAATTACCGTAGCACCAAGCTCACGCATGACTCTTGGCGCTACACTATAGCCTGCACCATTCGCGCAATCTACTACTACCGTCAGATGGCCTAAATCATACTGATAAGGAAAGCTACCTTTACAGAATTCAATGTAGCGACCTATAGCATCATCAATTCTAGTATGCTTACCCAACTGCGCTGGATCTACAATAGGCATGAGTAAATCATTATCACTATGAGATGCATTCATCATTGCTTGTAACTTATCATTAATGGCATTTTGCATCTCATCGGTCAGCTTTTTGCCATTACCTGAGAATAATTTGATACCGTTATCATAATAAGGGTTATGCGAAGCTGAAATAACAACGCCAGCATCTGCATGGAAACTACGAGTAATATGTGCAATAGCTGGTGTCGGTAATGGGCCAAGCATATGAACATCTACCCCTGCGGCATTAAAACCTGCCTGCAACGCTCCTTCAATTACATAGCCTGATAGGCGTGTATCTTTACCAATTACGACACTCGGTTTGCGATTAGGATTATCATTATTTTCTATGAGCACTCGCCCCGTTACATAACCTAGTTTTAAAATAAAATCGGGGGTAATAGGTAGTTGACCAAATTTTCCACGTATACCATCGGTGCCAAAATAGCTCATTATGATTATATCCTTATGCTAGGTGCTAAAAGTAAAAGACTAGATAATGCCATCAGACATCACAGTCTATCTACTGCATCGTTTATAAAAAAAGCCAACAACACACGAGCATTGTTGACTGTTTGTATCTTAAAGACATTATATATCAAAGAATGAATATTTAAAGCGATAATTTAGTTAACGCTTTCGTTTAGTCCACACGATAGTTCGGTGCTTCTTTGGTAATTTGCACATCATGGACATGAGATTCTTTCATGCCTGCTGATGTGACTTTGATAAACTGTGGTTTGCTACGCATATCTTCGATAGTAGCACAACCGGTATAGCCCATTGATGAGCGCAAACCGCCAACCAATTGGTTAACAATACCAGCAACTGGTCCTTTATAAGGAACGCGACCTTCGATACCTTCTGGTACGAGTTTTTCTACACCATCTTTGGCATCTTGGAAGTAGCGGTCTGATGAACCGTTCGAACCTGACATCGCGCCTAAGCTACCCATACCGCGGTAGGCTTTATAGTAACGACCTTGGAACAACTCAACTTCGCCCGGTGCTTCTTCAGTACCAGCCATGAGCGAACCTACCATGATGCACGACGCACCAGCAGCGATTGCTTTTGCTATATCGCCTGAATAGCGAATACCGCCATCTGCAATCAATGGAATGCTGTCTTGCAATGCACTGGCAACATTATCGATAGCGGAGATTTGGGGTACACCAATACCAGCGACAATACGCGTGGTACAAATAGACCCAGGACCAATACCGACTTTTACCGCATCAGCACCCGCATCGCGTAAGGCTTTAGCAGCGTCGCCTGTCGCAATATTACCACCGATAACTTGCACATTTGGGTAGTTTTTCTTAATCCAAGAGACTTTATCAATGACACCCTTTGAGTGACCATGAGCTGTATCGACTACAATAATATCCACGTCAGCCTCAATCAAAGCCTCAACGCGCGCTTGTGTATCTGCACCCGTACCAACAGCAGCGCCAACACGCAGACGACCATGCTCATCTTTACAAGCATTAGGGTTGTTTTCAGCTTTGGCAAAGTCATTAACTGTAATCAGGCCGCGCAGACGGAAATCATCATCAATGACGATGACTTTTTCAATACGGTGCTCATGCAGCAATTTTTTGATATTTTCGTTACTTTCGCCTTCATGAACGGTGACTAACTGCTCTTTTGGCGTCATGATATGGCTAACTGGTAACGATAAATTGGTCTCAAAGCGCCAATCACGATGGGTAACGATACCAACGACTTTATCTGTACCCTTCTCTACTACAGGCACACCTGAAATATTATTATCTTGAGTTAGCTGTAATAAGTTACCGATCGTCATCTCTGGATGTACCGTAATAGGATCAACGACCGTACCTGCTTCGAACTTTTTGACGCGGCGTACTTGCATGGCTTGTTTAACGATATCCATACTCTTATGCAAAATACCCATGCCGCCCAGCTGTGCCATAGTAATAGCCATCTCTGACTCAGTCACAGTATCCATAGCAGCAGAAATTAGCGGCAGATTCAGAGTGATATTTTTGGTCAAACGAGTAGACAGATTGGCAGTTTTTGGCAGGACTTCAGAATAGGCTGGTAACAACAAGACGTCATCAAAGGTTAAGGCTTCATCGACAATTCGTAACATACAGACCCCTAGTGGTGGTTATTTTGATGGGTGGGATTTTCATATTAAGACAATGAACCAAGATACCGGTATGACCTTACGATATTTAAGTCTTATGTGGCAAAGACTTACAATCATAGAGCTTTAGATAATTAGCAATAAACCAGTAGTTATTTGTCATTAAACAAATGGAGACACTCGAAAATTGCAATTGATTTATCAGTTGTAAGTTAGCGCAAATATAGCGCAGTCTTACTCTTAATAGCTCAGTTATCCCTTAAAAATAACGCCATATTATAACAAATAAGCGTGCAAATCGCATGCTATATTTATCAGATTATTTTACTGATATCTGTCTAATTATGTTCATCACTTTTTTATGGGTAAAAAACTTAACCTATGACTACTTATTCATCTCTATCCTTGAATATCAAGCGTTCAGCTGGTAGATGTTCTTTTTGTTCATGGTACAGATAATTGAGCATCTGTTCACGTACCTGACATTCCAAGTCGAAAGCACTCATAGGACCGTCAGAAGCCAAACTTCCACGTAATTTAATCGTGTTTTCGCTTAGTGATACAGTGAGCAGCTCAGGTTCAGTTTCGCCGTCCCACAACTCATTCGCTTTCACTAGTTCCACAAATTTCTCTCTAATAGCTTTAATATCTGCGCCGTAGTCAACATATAGGTAAACCACACAAGTTTGATGAACTTCCGTATGTGACCAGTTTTCTACAATTTCAGTAATCAGTCTACGCATCGGTACAATCAATCGGCGTTCATCCCATGTTTTTAGCACTGCATAGGTATAACGTAAATCCTCAATCGTTGTCCAATCACCTTCCATCATCACCGTATCGCCGATACGTACTGGCTGAGTCACGGCCACCTGTACACCAGCAATAATATTACCTAGTAT
Source organism: Psychrobacter sp. ASPA161_9 (assembly GCF_051970275.1). Classification (NCBI taxonomy): domain Bacteria; kingdom Pseudomonadati; phylum Pseudomonadota; class Gammaproteobacteria; order Moraxellales; family Moraxellaceae; genus Psychrobacter; species Psychrobacter sp. ASPA161_9. The sequence continues at coordinate 177,994 of NZ_JBEFNI010000006.1, forward strand.
AGGCTGTGCAGCAATACCAATGACCACGCCAGCAATACCAGCCGATGTTAATAACGTTGTGCCAAGGCCTTCCATATTGGTGAATTCACTAAGACCAATCCAAATACTGCCGAGAATCATGGCAAAGATAAAAACGCGACGAAATACCGACACATAAGTGCGGCGGCGACGCTCCTTATCAAAGTGCTCTTCAGCCAAATTCTCAATTTGCATGTCTTGATAGCGATTGGCAAAAAAGTTAATAACGCGTATACCCAACCACATGGTACTAAACACTAACCCAATCCAAATGATTGGACGAGTCGATGATGCTACTGCATCCAAATAAGGAAAACCACCTGACACTAAAGTAAAGACTAATAAAAAGCTAATGCTAAAGGTTAGCGGTACGGTTAGCTTGCTAACCAAGTCTGCCATACCGTTAGTACTGCCGACGTAAGAGCTGTATTTCTGATCATCATCAATATAATGGCTGATAATTTTTTCAGTACCCTTACTAAGTAGCCAACCTACTCCCATAGTCACTAAGAAAAATGAAAATAATGCTAAAAACTCCCATAAGGCAATGTTAAAAAACTGTATTTTCATCCATGTAGGTAGATAGCGTTCAAACTCTGCTGGATGATATTGCTCATAAAGATTGTCAATATTGCCAACCGTTTGCGCTGAGAACACCCAAATTGGGGCCTTGTCATCAACTTGTACTCGCTCCAGATAGACAGGTACACGGCGTTCACGGTACTCGATGTAACCGAGTTGAATAGAGCGTCGCGGAATACCCATTATACTACTGGTATTACCAAGTGGAGGCTCGATTAAACCATCAGGACGATCTGGCAGGTCATCAAATAAGTAGAGCTCTCTTTCAGATAACAAAAAATCAAGACGCTTGGCCAATTCAAGTGAACGACTACGCTGAACCTCACTATCAATCAGGTTCATATTAAGCGCATAGGCTGCCAAGTCAAATTGCTGCTTCATCACTGCTGATTGGAAAAACTCTAAAGTAGCCAACGGTGTTGATAGGTTTGGTGGCTCAGACAATGGGGGTAGACCAGTATTGATTTTGTCTAAAAGATAGTAGCCTTCGTTATACTCTCCCTTAAGTCCCGTATCGCCTTGTAAGTTTCCAGCTTGTTGTACTGCATTGCGTTCAGTAGGATCAAAAATCTCTTCTGCTACACCGGAGACGCTGACACCTTCCTTCTTGATTGTTTCAATCTTTTGGGCAGCATAATCGACCAAGTTCTCTGCTTTGGTCGCCACCTGTGATTTTGAATTATCTTGAATACCAGCGTTCTGTTCACTAGTGCTAGCTTCATTATCACTGGTTGCAGCATAAACAGGAGTGTAAATAGTACTCAGTGCAATGACTAGAAAACCAAATATCGATTGAAGCACAGTGCACCGCGTAGCTTCATAAGAGTGAGAGCCCTTAAGACGATTTGCAGTTTTATTACCTTTAACATCATCACTTCTAAGAGTATTCATATTTTTAAAAAATCGTTGGTTATAAGGAGTTTGCATACAAAACAATCTTGGCTTTAGATTGATAATAAGCTAATGCAGTCAGCAAAAAAAAGCCAGCGTAAAGCTGACTTAATTTGTTAGTATACGTATATACGAAAGCTAGATTTTACGTTAAGCACGACGCCATGTCGTACCAGCACGGCTATCTTCAAGCTCAATACCTGCCTCTTTTAGTTGTTCACGTATCTTATCAGCACGTGCAAAGTTTTTATTGGTTTTGGCATCTGCACGCTCAATGATTAAGCCATCAATAGCAGTATCGGTCAATCCGTCATCTGCTTGATCACCAATCACTGCTTGCAGAAACTGTTGGACTGGCTGCTGTAGAATGTTCAGCACCTGTGCCAACGCTTTTAGCTGCTGCGCCAACTGCCATGCAGTATCTACCTCTTCAGCCTTGACAGCTTTATTAATATCACGTGCCAGCCCAAATAATACACTAATCGCCGTTGAGCTATTAAAGTCATCATTCATCGCTTTAATGAAATCTTGCCCAGCAGTGCTCCTGTAAGCATCATTTATCAATTCGTCAGTGACTGTCAAAGCCTGCCCTTTTTGCTGCTCGGCTAGCTTTAACGCATTGTATAATCTGCTTAGGCTATTGTGCGACTCATCTAAGGCACTATCAGAGAAGTTCACTTGGCTACGATAATGGCTCGATAATAAAAAGAAGCGCACCGTTTCAGGCAAATATTTCGCAGTTACATCGCGAATGGTAAAGAAGTTGCCTAATGACTTAGACATTTTTTCGCCATCGACATTGATAAAACCAACGTGCATCCAGTTACGCGCGTACTCACAGCCAGTCGCTGCTTCAGATTGGGCTATCTCGTTTTCGTGATGCGGAAACTGTAAGTCATGACCACCGCCATGAATATCAAAGGTATTGCCTAGGCATTTGGTCGACATCGCCGAGCACTCAATGTGCCAACCTGGACGCCCTTGGCCCCATGGTGATGCCCACTGCGGCTCATCAGGTTTTGCCGATTTCCAGAGTACAAAGTCAAACGGATTACGCTTATCATTTTCGACATCGACTCGCGAGCCTGCCTGCATATCATCAAGATTACGCTTCGATAATTTGCCATAATCTGCGAAGCTATCTACTGCATAATAAACGTCACCATTGTCGCCTGCATACGCATAGTCGCCCGTGACCAGCGTCTCAATCATTTGCTGCATCTCATCGATATGGTCAGTGGCACGCGGCTCAGCATCTGGCATCTCACAGCCAAGAGCAGTCGCGTCTTCGTGCATCGCTTCGATAAAGCGCTGAGTCAGTACACTAATATCTTCACCGTTCTCGTTAGCTCGAGTGATGATTTTGTCATCAATATCGGTAATATTGCGTACATAATTAACGTCATAACCCAATTGCTTAAGCCAGCGTACCGCCATATCAAACCCAACCATCACGCGGGCGTGACCAATATGACAATAATCATAGACAGTCATACCGCACACATACATGCCTACCTGCCCGGCTTTAAGCGGTTCAAACTGACGTTTACCGCCAGTCAGTGAATCATAAATGGCAAGCTGAGACATAGCGTCGGCAAGTGGTGTGTTCATGGTATAAAAGCCTTTTAATTAAAACAAGATAGATAAATTGAGATAAAAGGAACATATTGGCAGTATTAAGCTTATTAGCAAGCCTGAAATTCCGCTTATCATTCCAAAAATTACTACAATATAAAACTTAACCCATTATCTTAGCGAAAACGACTGTAAAATACTACAATGAGCGCATAACTAACCGTATTCAACGATAAAAACATCTAAGGATTTAAACATGGGTAATCGCTTAAGCAAAATATATACACGTACTGGAGATGACGGCAGTACTGGCATGGCAGATGGTAGTCGCGCTAGTAAAGCTGATAACCTATTTAGCGTAATGGGCGATATCGATGAGCTTAACTCACATATCGGCCTAGTACGGGCACATCTCACACAAGCGATAACTGATAACGAGACGCCAAATAAACAACAGTTACCTGAGCGTTTGCAACAAAAAGAGTTGGGCTTTGTACAAGCCTTAATCATTATTCAACATTTATTATTCAATATCGGTGGCGAGCTTGCCATGCCAGAATATGAAGGTGTGAGTGCAACCCATATTGAATGGTTAGAACAACAGATTGATGCGATGAATACCACCCTGCCACCGTTAAAAGATTTTATTTTACCGACAGGTTCGGTTTTGGTCAGCCAACTGCATGTAGCGCGTACGGTTTGTCGCCGTGCTGAGCGTCAAGCAGTGCTATTACAGCAAGAGCGTTCACAAGCAATTCGTGGTACTGCGGTGAGCTTTATCAATCGCTTATCTGATTGGCTGTTTGTCGCCGCACGCTTCTGCACTGACCCCGAACAAGTCTCTGAGGTACTATGGAATAGTAAGGTACTAGAGGCTTTTACAACTAACAATAAGTAAACTAATGGATAGAACGATAACTAGAAACAAAACAGCTAGAATAATGATGGCTAGCATATAATTTGTTTAATCATCTAACTTCATTTCGTTTCATCACTACTCTTCAATACGTAAAACGCCCGCAACTTATCATGGTTGCGGGCGTTTTCTTATCTAAGCTTTTAAATAACTAACTTTGAAATAATTATCATCTAGCTCAAAAGTAGTGCTAACTGTTAATAAGTAGCGTTTTCATCTTCAACGATAACCATATCAATGCTTTCATCTTTAGGAACGATCTTTGGTACTTCTGGCGTTACTGGTGCTTTAGCGTCAACACTAGGTAGCTCTACTGCTTGAGCACTACTTTGGCTATTACCTTGATTAATAGTAGGCGGCGTAGCAGGTTTAGGTGGCGTAGCAGGTTTAGCTGGACGCACTGGCTCAACTGGGGTTACAGCTTTAGGCTGGCGATTTACTTGGTTTTCACTGTTTTTGCGCGCAGCTTCACGGCGACGAGCAGCTTCTTGTGCTTGACGCTTAGCTATTTGCTCATCCACAACTGATTTTAAGACAGAGCCTGCCATCACATCAGATACTACGGTAATTAAGGCTGGCTGTCCGGCGATACGTACTTGTATCTGACCACTTTGAGCACCAACGACATAAGTAAACGTATCATCGACTAGCATATTATTATTAATGCGAATATTGTCTTGCGCGAGACTAGTCTGCAAACTTGGCTGGTTATTAGCAGCACGCATTTGGCTAGCTTGATATAAATCCTCACTTGGCAACGTCATGCTGACACTTGCTTGACAGGTCGTCATACCATTAGCATTGGCTTCTTGTAAAATTGCAGCATTTTGTACATCAATTAAAATACTGTTAACCTTATCACTGATAGCACCAGTGTTTACACTTACTTCTGCATCGTTTGCATAATTAGCAGCCAATGTCTGTGCCTGCTGATTGAGCATATTTTTTAGGGAGATTTTCAAACGATCTTGTACCATTGGGTTATCACAGCTAATAGCAGGAACAACTGTGCCATCATTGGCTGCCGGTTGCTCAGTTGTCACCTCTGCTGTCTCGGCAGTATCGTCTTCTTTATCCGAACGATCACACCCAGCAATAGCTAAACCACATATCACACTAATACCAGCAGCTTTCTGCCATTTCATCCATTTTTTATTCGCTACGCTCATATCTATTTTGCTCCCGATTTACTCATTTGCACCGTCAACGATGGACAGTATTGCTATCTAGATTGTCATACAGCCATGATAGCTATGTAAGACCAATATTAAAATCAGGCCATTATACGAGGTTTACAGCGGTTGGTCAGTAATGTAGACCATTGATATACAAATAAAATCTATCAAGGACCATAAAAGCCGTTTTTAGTTGCAAAAACGCAACAAACATTCATTAAGATATTCATAGCTTAACTGGCTTATTATTTTAACTGAGTTGATGATAATTGCTATTTTTGCTAAGCCTTCTAAAATGAAACTGTTTAAATTCGTACCACACAGTTTTTATATTTTTTGGCAAAATTTTACGAGGCATCATATTATTGATCTAAGAAATAATTGATAACAGGCATTTATGATAAAACTTGATAATACGCTGCTTTTAGGTCATCGAGGCGCACGTAGTGAAGCATTAGAAAATACACTATATGGTTTTGAGCATGCGTATGGTTTACAGCCACGTGGCTTGGCAGGGGTAGAGTTTGACGTACAGCTGACTGCAGATGGTCATTTGATAATATTTCATGATGAAACGTTACAACGATTATGTGGCTTGCAGTCACGAGTAGATCAGCTCAGTTTGGTTGAGATTCAACGCCAACTACAATCAGGGCATAAAATCATTACTTTAGATATGTTAGCTCAATCAATGATTTATCCCTCTAAAGCTGTTCTTTTTCAATCAAGTTTATCTAAGTATTTAATACCTGTTACTCAAAAGCCCAAAATCCTCATCTCTACTTTGACTCAATTTACTCATATTGAGCTAGAGATTAAAACCCATGACCGTACAAATTATTCCAAATTAATACAGGCACTGACACGTTATCTAGTAGATACGCCACTTGCCAGTTTACCTATCGTTCTAACCACCTTTGATGTCCAACTTCTCGCTCAGCTTCAACGTAATAAATCACTCGCACATATCCCGCGGGGCTTATTAATACGTATGCCACAATTACTTGCATCAGCACCTAATACTGCCTTGCAATTAGGCTGTACCCAGCTTGGTATATATTATCCGCTCATCACGCAGTCGGTTATCCAAAACTCTCATCGGCACGGTTTACCAGTGAGTGCATGGACAGTAAATGACATTGAAGTAGCGAAGCAACTTGTAAAATGGCAGGTTGATGTGATTATCACAGATATTCCAACACAATTGCTATGAACAGTTGCTATGACATGCCAACATAATTGATATAAAGCTATCAAAAACCACTCTTCACACTTACTGATATAACTCTAGGTCATATAGCGACTTAACATAATCTTAGCAGAACTTACACTTTCACCTAATTCCTGATAGTTAGCAGGGTATTTACAATATAATATCTAATAACTCATACAAGTTATTGTTATTTATTAAGATTTTTCTAGTGCATAACCGTTCACTTTCGTCTCTTTTTAGGTTAATATAGGGGCTGAAACTAATACCGCTAGGAATATTATATGATTGCAAAAAAAGCAATGGGCTTACCGCTTAAAGGCTTACGTTTCGCTATCAAATCTGGTGACAGCATTTTGGATAACGCAACCACACAGGTGACGCGTTTTAAGACTTGGTTTGATAATGCTAAAGCAAAAGCTGCGCTCGATGAGCAGCCTACCGCTAAACGCAACTATTCAAACGTTGCTGAGCAAAGCGATGTCTCCATGAATGACCAAACCATCGATTTACGTGAACTTGAGTTTAAAAAGGCGCCAATCAACTGGATACCGGCGACCATACTAGTAGCAACGCCTATTGCTGCTGCTATCATTACTCCATGGTACTTGTTCACTCATCAAGTCAGTGCACCTGTTTGGGGTGTGTTTGGTGCCTTTATGGTATGGACAGGTATCAGCATCACCGCAGGCTACCATCGTCTACTCTCGCATCGTGCCTATAAAGCACATCCAGTAGTCAAAAACTTCTTATTGCTTGGTTCAACATTAGCAGTACAGGGTTCTGCATTTGATTGGGTTTCTGGTCACCGTAGCCATCATCGCCATGTTGATGATCGTATGGAAGATCCGTACTCACCAAAGCGTGGTTTTTGGTTTAGTCATATCGGTTGGATGCTACGTAACTATCCAAGTGGTAAGTTTGACTACAAAAACATTCCAGATTTGACCAAAGATAAAGTACTTCAAATTCAGCATAAATATTATGGTCTTTGGGTGCTAGCGACGAACGTCGGTTTAGTAGCAGCTGTTGGTTGGTTATTGGGTGATGTTTGGGGGACTTTAGTACTAGCAGGTTTGCTACGCTTAGTATTGACTCATCACTTTACTTTCTTTATCAACTCGTTATGCCATATGTTTGGTTCGCGTCCTTATACTGATACCAACACTGCTCGTGATAACTTCATTTTAGCTATCTTTACGTGGGGTGAGGGTTATCATAACTATCATCACTTCTTCCAATACGATTATCGTAACGGTGTGAAATGGTGGCAGTATGACCCTACTAAATGGTTGATTGCTGGCTTATCTAAATTTGGTCTGACGACTGAGCTTCGTACAGTTGATGATACGACGATTAAGCACGCTGAAGTTCAAATGCAGTTTAAACAAGCTCAACAGCAGATCGATACAGTAAGTGCAAGCGGCATTGATATTCCGCATGTCATGCAAAGCTTCCAAGATCGCATCAAGTTTGAATACGATGCCTTTACGCAAACTGTAGAAGAATGGCAGGCACTAAAGGCCAAAGCCGTTGAGATGAAAAAGACTGAATTTGCAGATCGCTTGCATGAAGTCGATGACAAGCTCAAACTTGAGTATGCTAAGATTGAACAGAAAATCCATGAGCATAATGACAACTTGAAGATTGCCTTTCGCTCGATTGGATATAATAAAAAAGCCGCCTAAAACGGGCTAGCTAATTATTAATTAGCGTATTCATGATAATGCTACCTCATCCCCCTCTCTGCAAAAGATAGGGGGATTTTTTTGTGAATTTTTATCAATATTTGATATAAGCTCAGCCAATATAGACTTATTCAATATGAGTACAGCGAGTCAAATATTGTATTGGAAATTGGATTTTAAGCAAAAGCTACAATTGCAAATCATCAAAGTAATTTGCCATTCTATAACAGTGATTAATTCAAGATAAATTACAAGACATGGACAGAGTGCACAGGTGTAGCACTAGGGCTATGTTATAGTAGATTTATTGTTTTTTATATCGTCGTTATTATTCATATTTAGTCAGTATCAATAGGAAAAGCACGTATGCGCTATCAAAATACCTATGTCAATTTAGACCCACGTTTATATCATAAGCAGCCACCAACAGCGCTAGAAAATCCGCGTGCTGGGCATTTTAATACCCAAGTGGCAGAGCAGCTTGGTTGGATAGATGACAAAGATCTAATGGCACGCTGGGTTGAGATTCTCGGGGGTCGGTATGTACCTGCTCAGTTTCAGCCTTTGGCAATGGCCTACGCAGGTCATCAGTTTGGACAATGGGCAGGTCAATTGGGTGATGGACGCGGCTTGCTCGTGGCACAAGTACTAGACAATGATAACCAATTGCAAGACTTGCACCTTAAAGGCTCTGGTCTGACACCTTATTCGCGGATGGGTGATGGACGTGCAGTCTTACGCAGTACTATTCGTGAGTATTTATGTGGTCATGCCCTCAACCAGCTCAGTATCCCCTCCTCTAATGCGCTGGGCTTTGTCGTATCCGATACGCCTGTACGCCGCGAACGTATGGAAGCAGGTGCTGCCTTGATGCGGGTAGCGGATAGTCATATTCGCTTAGGTCACATAGAATGGATTGCAAGCTTTGCCCCTGATTTGCTCGGTGAATTTACCGATTATATGATTGATACTTATTATCCAAAATGCCGTGATAGCGAAACGCCAGTGCTAGCATTTTTGCAAGCCGTCGTTGAGCATACCGCACGTATGATAGCTGACTGGCAGCTGATTGGTTTTGCTCACGGGGTGATGAATACTGATAACTTATCCATCACTGGTAGTACCTTAGACTTTGGTCCATTTGGCTTTATGGAACGTTTTGATCCTGCTTGGATTAACAATCACTCTGACCATACCGGACGCTACGCCTATCAAAACCAGCCCGCTATTGGACATTGGAACCTCAACATCTGGTTGCCACACTTTATGCGATTAGAAGGAGTGACGCGTGAGGCCTTATCAGATTGCTTAGCACCTTATGAAGCCACCTTTATGCAGCACTATCAACAAGGATTATGCCGCAAGTTAGGCTTAGCGCATCAAAAAGAAAGCTTAACTTTGGCTTTCGAATGGCTAACCTTGTTAGAGGACAACTTACTTGATTATACCAACAGCTTCCGTGCGCTCTTAGGTTTAGTATCTCCAGAAGATTGCCCTTATGAAAAGCAATTATTAGCTACCTTGACTCATGAATTGCAAGGTGAGGCATTAAAAGTTTGGCAAGACTGGTCAGCGCGCTACTTAGAGCATGTGCAAGCGCTACCTATTGCGCAAGTTATCAACGAGATGCAAACGACTAATCCAGTTTATGTATTACGTAATAGTATGGCTCAGCGGGCTATTACTGCTGCTGAACAAGGCCAGTTTGAGGAGGTAGCGCGGTTATATGACCTGCTCGCCAGCCCTTATACTGTACAGGATATCGCGACAGCACTTGATAGCAGTCCCCCTGCGCCTCATGCGCCGCAAATGCCAATTAGCTGTTCGTCATAAATAATCATATTTTTTTGATAAATTTAAAGCCAATAATCATAGCCAGTTTGGTTAATAATCAACAACCAAACTGGTTTTGAAAAACAATAGTCACAATCTTGCATATATATTGTAAATTTTACTTTATTTATCACTATCAACTGGCTAAATGTTCGTTATCAATTTATTATATAAGTTATGCATTTCGCTATGGTTGACTAGGGCGTGTCCTCATTTTGATAATGGTGATAAAAATGAGATAGATTTTTGTCAATCAAAGGAAGTTTTGCAGAGAATATGAACATATTGTCTAGAAACTTTCAAAGATTGACGAAAATATAGCCATTTTTGGCCCATTAAAAGTTCGTTCGTTCAGATTGAGGGCACGCCCTAGGCAGCTAATTGTCAATAATGCTAGAATAGCTATGTTTACTAGCTTTCTATTTTACGATGCCATCTAATCACAGATTAACGCTCTTTCGACTGTGCATCGCCTTTTAATAATTTGTTAGTAGTTCCTCAATCTAGTAATTGCTGGAGCTCATATTCAACGATTTTTTTAGGGTCAAGCGTTAACTTATTTTGTTTATCACACTTTGTTTTATTTCAATTTATTCCAACAATGGCCATTATTATGAATGACGATACCAATTTGAATATGGATAATCCCAATACAGATCAAGAGCAGTTCGAACAAGCTGCTTTGCATTATCATGAATTTCCAAGACCTGGTAAAATTTCGGTAACTCCTATCAAGCAGCTCGCTAATCAGCGCGACTTAGCTTTGGCCTATTCGCCAGGCGTAGCAGTTCCTTGCCTTGAAATTCAAAAAGACCCAACAGCAGCCGCTAGATATACTGCACGTAGTAACTTAGTTGGTGTTATTACCAACGGTACTGCCGTACTGGGTTTGGGTAATATCGGTCCATTGGCTTCAAAACCAGTGATGGAAGGTAAAGGGGTATTATTCAAAAAATTCGCTGGTATTGATGTTTTCGATCTTGAGATTGATCAAAATGATCCTGACAAATTTATCGAAGCAGTTGCCTCTCTTGAGCCAACGTTTGGTGGTATCAACTTAGAAGACATTAAAGCGCCTGAATGTTTCAAAATCGAGCGCGAATTGCGTAAACGTATGAACATTCCAGTCTTTCATGATGACCAACATGGCACTTCAATCATTGTTGCTGCTGCCATGCTTAACGCATTGATTCTAACTGGCAAAAAGATTGAAGAGATTAAAATTGTCTGTTCAGGCGCTGGTGCTGCTGCCATCTCTTGCTTAGACATTATCTGTGCACTTGGTGTGGATCAGAATAATATCTTTGTCTCTGACTCACGTGGAATTATCACTACTAGTCGCGAAAACCTTGACGAGTCAAAACAACGTTATGCTCGTGACACTGATGCCAGTAGCATTGATGATGTGATGGACAATGTGGACATGTTCATAGGCTTGTCAATGCCTGGCATCTTGAGCACCGATATGGTTCGCCGTATGGCAAAAGACCCTATCATCTTTGCCCTAGCCAACCCAACACCTGAAATTATGCCAGAATTGGCGCATTCAGTACGTCCAGATGTCATCATGGCAACCGGACGCTCAGACTACCCAAACCAAGTTAACAACGCATTATGCTTTCCTTATATCTTCCGCGGTGCACTAGATGTAGGTGCAACGACCGTCAACGAAGAGATGAAAATCGCTTGCGTACGTGCGATTGCAGCGATGGCACATGTCGAAGCGACACCAACTAAAAACGTCAGAGACATCGAAAGCATGAGAAGCTTCGGTCGTGAATACCTCATTCCAGGACCGCTAGAGCCAAACTTAATCATTGAGATTGCCTCTGCAGTAGCCAAAGCTGCTATGGACTCAGGTGTTGCGACTCTACCGATTGATGATCTTGATGCTTACCGTCAGCGCTTATCTGAGTTTGTTTATAACTCAGCGTTTGTGATGAAGCCTATCTTCTCTCGCGCCAAATCAGATCCAAAACGTATCGTTTACTGTGAAGGTGAAGACAATAATGTCCTTCTTGCCGTACAGGTCGTCGTCGATGAGAAGCTGGCAAAACCTATCTTGGTCGGACGTCCTTCAGTGATCGAAGCCAATATCAAAAGGCTTGGCTTACGTCTACAAGATGGCGTAAACATGACTATTATTAACCAAGATGATGATCCGCGCTATAAAGACTACTGGCAGGGCTATTACGAGAAAAACAAACGCCGCGGTGTTAGTATCGAGCTTGCACGTCGCGATGTCCGTCGCAAAACCACTTTAATTGGCTCATTGTTAGTTGAAAATGGTGATGCTGAAGGTATGATTTGTGGTACGTTTAGCCACTATCAACTGCATTTAGAGTATGTTCAAAACGTTATCGGTAAAAAAGAAGGCGTTAAAGACTTTTATGCGATGAATGCTGTCTTAATGCAAGACCGCAATATCTTTATTGCTGATACTTATATCCATGAAGATCCTACTGCCGATCAATTAGCTGAAATGACAGTGTTGGCTGCTGATCAATTACGCCGTTTCGGTATTACACCTCGTGTTGCTTTAGTTTCACATTCAAACTTCGGTACCTCTAATCGTGCCAGTGCTGTTAAAATGCGCAAAGTTTATGAGCTACTGAGTGAGATGAATGTAGACTTTGACTTTGATGGTGAAATGCAAGGTGATGCCGCTCTTAACGAGCATATCCGCTTAGAAGATATGCCATCAAGCCCTCTAAAAGGCGCTGCCAACTTGCTCATCTTGCCAACGCTTGATGCAGCAAATATTGCCTTTAACTTGCTCAAAACAGCAACAAGCAGTGCTTCTATTGGTCCTATCTTGTTAGGTGCTAACAAGCCTGTACATATCCTGACTCCATCAGTGACTGCTCGCCGTGTGGTAAATATGACAGCCCTTGCTGTAACCGAAGCTCAAGACTTAGAAAACGGTCGATAACTGTAATGATATCGCTAAAGCCGGCTTACTACTATTAATCATCATTAGTAGCAGTCTGCTATACTAAAACCAGTCAATGCCGTTGTAATAAATGGTATTGACTGGTTTTTTTTGATCCAATAAAAACATTGTCAAAATTTATGTTATTAAAATTTATCTAGCAAATAAAAGAGGCTCCAATGCAAGTCTATCTCGTCGGTGGTGCAGTTCGTGATCAGCTGTTAGGTCGTCCTATTATAGATAAAGACTTTGTGGTGGTTGGTACAACTGTCAACGAGATGCTAACAGCGGGCTTTCAGCAAGTAGGTGCAGACTTTCCGGTATTTCTGCATCCAACTACTCAGGAAGAGTATGCACTAGCACGTACTGAGCGCAAACTTGGTCATGGCTATCAAGGTTTTAGTGTGCATGCCAGCCCTGATGTCAGCTTAGAGGAAGACTTGCAGCGCCGCGACTTAACTATCAATGCGATGGCAATTGAAGTCACCAGTTTAACCGACGACACGCCTCTCACAGGTGCAGTGATCGATTATCACGGAGGACTCGATGATATCCAAAGCAAGACCTTACGACATATATCGGAGGCTTTTAGCGAAGATCCACTACGGGTGCTGCGAGTCGCGCGCTTTTATGGACGTTATTACAGCTTAGGTTTTCAGGTTGCTGAGGAAACCATCACACTCATGCGCCAATTGGTCGATTCAGGTGAGCTTGCGCATTTAAGTGCTGAACGCATTTGGCAAGAATCAAGCCGTGCAACGATGCAGAGCTCTCCTCAGGTTTATTGGGAGCAGCTGTATGCAATCGGTGCTTTAGCTGAGTACTTTGCGCCATTACATCATGCTTGGAGCAATGTACATATACGAGAAACAGTGCAGACGGCGCTGTACTTTGCTGGTCAAATGCAATTGAACTTATCCCAGCGTTGGGCGCTATTGATGGCTAGCCTTAATCTATCGTTATTCGATTCCAAACCTGACCCTAAAACTCCATCATCTCATCTAAATATTAGTGTTACGGATGATGAGAAAAAAGCTGCTCTAACAGCCATGACTTCTATAGGTAACAGCGCCAAAGTACCTAAAGCACCCACTCAGTTTGCAACCCTATTCATTCAACAAGCCAGCAAACTGAACACCATAGATGGCTTGACTGCAGCTGAGAAAATCGACCTTATCCAAGCCTGTAGCGCCCACAAAGAACCTAATAAGCTCTCACAGCTATTGGTAACCAGTCACGTATTGCAGTTAGCCTGTCAGCACCGCCAAATGATGCTCGCATTAAACAGCTTTCATGCCATCGGTATGGAAGCCATTGCTCCAGATATTAAAGGCGCTGCAATTGGCAGAGCGTTAAATGAGGCACGTGTTGCGCATTTGGTTACTATGGAGCAATCTAATAATCATAGCTCACAACCGTTTTGATTAAACGAAATACGATTAGATGATGGAAACCTTATTTTATGACAGTTGAATTTACAGTAAGACCTAATAATGGTAGCCCTGTAATGCTCGTTACTGGTAGCGCCAAGCGTATTGGCGCAGCTATTATTCGGGCAGCGCATCATCAAGGCTATCGTGTCATTATCCATTGTCATCGTAGTAAACAAGAAGCAAAGACCCTAGCAGCTCAGCTTAATGAAATCCGTAATAATAGCGCTACGGTTATCGTTGCAGATTTAGCAGTTGTCAACGATAGCCATTTACTGACTCAGTTCGTCCAATCCGTTATAGATAATTTTGGACAGCTTGATGTGCTAGTACATAACGCATCAAGGTTTTATCCTACTCCGCTCAGTGATATTAACAATGACCAATGGGATGAGCTATTTTTGAGCAATGCCAAAGCACCCTTATTACTTAGCCAAGCGTTTTTACCTTACTTACAAAAGCAGCATGGATGCATCATTAGCCTACTTGATATTCACGCTCATAATAAGCCGTTTAAGCACTACACTGTCTATAATATGGCAAAGGCAGCACACCGGATGATGGTACAGTCTCTTGCGCTAGATATGGCGCCTTATGTTCGCGTTAATGGCGTTGCACCTGGGGTAAACGTATTGCCTGATGCCGATAGCGACCAAGCACTTGATGACACACAGCAGCACAGTATCATCGACTCTATTCCTATGCAGCGAATTGGTACGCCAGATGACATTGCCCATAGCGTATTGTATTTAGCAAAGGCCAGCTATGTCACAGGAGAGATTATTAGCGTAGATGGTGGTCGTAGTTTGACCCTAGCTGGTGGTAATATTTAGTAAGCAAGTGACAATAGCTGAATAATATCGTTTAGTTGTTATCTTTTACTTGAAAAATTAAAAAAATCAGGTATCATTGTGCGTCTAACGTTAGGGCCCATAGCTCAGTTGGTTAGAGCAGAGGACTCATAATCCTTTGGTCGTAGGTTCAAGTCCTACTGGGCCCACCAAATTCAAACCCTTACAGTCATTGGCTTGTAAGGGTTTTTTATTATCTAAAGATTAATACTAATATAAGTACTAAAAAACCGAATGCTATTTTCAATAACATTCGGCTTTTTTATAGGTACTTCTTTTATGTGCTTTCTAGCAGTTACTTTTTAACCGCTAGAAAGAGGTACGACGATAGTTACGGTATTTAGGTAACCAAAAATTAGCTTTTAATCGACGCTCTAGGTTTTCTGCCGTGACAGGTAATGCTAACTTATCTTCAATCGCTTGTCGTGCGACTGCATAGGCTATTTTTTCACTGATCTCTCTAATGACTTTAATTGGAGGTAATACTGCACCTGGTGCTTTTTCATATTCCATCGATATATCTGCAAGTGCTTGGCTTGCAGCCATTAACATATTATCGCTGATGCCCGTCGCACGCGATGCCAAAACACCTAGGCCAATACCGGGGAAAATATAGCTGTTATTACACTGTGAGACCTCGAAAGTCTGACCTTCAAAAGTTGTATGAGGAAAAGGACTACCGGTTGCAACAATTGCCTTACCTTTGCTCCAATTAGTGACTTCTTGCGGTGTTGCTTCAACACGAGACGTTGGGTTTGAAAGCGGTAATACAATTGGATGTTCAGTATTAGCACATAACGTTTCGATCACCTCTTGGGTAAACAAACCTTTTTGTCCACTTACGCCGAATAATACCGTTATTTTTGCTTGTTTAACCACTTGCGCTAAACCGAGTTTCTTACTTTTATCCCAACTTTCAATATCTGATTCTTTTTGTACCAACGGTTCTTGGAATTTTTGTAGCTCTGTCATGCTATCAGTGAGCAGGCCATAACGGTCAACCATAAATACTTGGCTGCGGGCTTGTTCTTCCGTTAATCCTTCACGCTGCATTTGGCGAATAATGTGTTCGGCGATACCGCAACCTGCCGATCCTGCACCTAAGAATGCTATTTTTTGTTGACTAAGTTTCTGACCTTTATTCAAGCACGCTGCAATCAATGTACCGACTGAAACAGCAGCGGTCCCTTGAATATCATCATTGAAGCAACATAGCTGATCACGATATTTATTCAATAATGGTGTCGCATTTTCCTGAGCAAAATCTTCAAATTGTAATAATACCTCTGGCCAACGACGTTTAACCGCTTGAATAAATAAGTCTACAAATTCATTATATTCATCACCAGAGATGCGTGGATTTCTCCAACCCATGTACATAGGGTCGTCAAGTAACTGTTGATTATTAGTACCTACGTCTAACAAAATTGGTAGACAATATGCCGGGCTAATACCACCACAGGCCGTATATAATGACAGTTTGCCAATTGGAATGCCCATTCCTCCAATGCCTTGATCTCCTAAGCCCAAGATACGTTCACCATCAGTGACAACAATCACTTTTACTTTTTGTTTGGTGGCATTTTGCAGCATGTCATCGATTTTATGGCGCTCAGGATAAGAGATAAACAAACCACGTTTACGGCGATAAATTTGTGAGAATTTTTCGCAAGCTTGCCCAACCGTTGGTGTATATATGAGCGGCATAACTTCCTCAATATGCTGCTCAATCAAATGATGAAATAAGGTTTCATTGGTATCTTGTATATTACGCAAGTAAATATGCTTATCCATATCACTAGTAAATGAGCGAAGTTGATGATAAGCACGTAATGATTGTTCTTCAATCGTCTCAATGTTGTGAGGTAATAAACCTGTTAAATTAAAGCTGTCACGTTCTTCTGATGAAAAAGCGCTACCCTTATTTAGTAAAGGGGTTTCTAACAGTGCAGGACCTGCAAAGGGAATATACAACGGACGTTGGTTTGGCATAATAAACTCTTCTTATTAAAGGCGTATGGTAGTACAAAGTTAATGAAATGGCTGCTTTATTGTGTTTGCTTAATTAAATAAGTAATTTTTAGTCACTTAGAGATTGAGCCATGCTGAAAAAATCGTAAAGATGAACCTGGTAAACTGACCACTCGACGAGTAGTTTACCATGACTAAGAAAATCCAGAGATATAGTATAGAACCACATTATACTGAAGTTATGGCAGCTCTTGAAGGAATCAAGTAACTTAAACCGCAATTAAAAATAGCTGAAGAGGAACGAGAGATATTAAATGAGGAGGGATAAAGCGAGGCATTGCTTTGCCCCAACGCAAAATGAGGGCTATGCTCGCAGTGGTACTAGGGTCCAAAAGGTTCTAAGCTATAAAGTGCCAAGACAAATGTGGTTTGACTCTTATCGTCAGGCTGCTTAATCAAAATCTCCTAAGTTAATATTTACGGATTTGACAGCATAGCTCATCAATTTACATGTGATATTTTTGAAAGATCAATCCTTCAGTAATTTCTACTTATCAACTTGTTAAGATCTAATAAAAGAACAATACCTATTATTCCATACTGTTATTAATCTACTAAACGGTTAATGATAGTACCTGTGTACATCCTTACCGCTTTCAATCAAAACTGAGAACAAATTGATGATAAATTTGCGCTTATCATCGGTTTAATTTTTCATGTTATATAATAATAATTGAATAAAATTCACTTTAAACAACAATATAGAAGATGCTAAACGTTTCATTAATAACGAATTATTTATATTGGACTTATTATTAAAATTAAAGTATTGATTAAACTCTACTATCTGTAAAAATCTACCATCCCCTAATTTTTATAGGATCAGAAAATTTTTTATTATTAACTTCTGAGAAATCTATAGATCGTAAAGAGCATATATTTTTGGATTATGATGAACAAATTACAATGTAACGAGTGTTTTTTCGGCTGTTATTCTTAATTATCTTGTACACACCCTCCTAACTAAAATCTTGCTTATACGTATAGTTTAGTTTAATTTGTCGTAAGAATAGTTTAGTTTAAGTTACTTATAAATTATACGTAATACTAAGTTATTTTAGCATCCAGTACCCCTCAAGTTTCTCTACAAGGATTTCGTATGAAACATACTACTAAGGCTCTAATAGCAGCGATGGCATTGTGCATTAGCGCAAGCGCTGTGGCATCTAGCCACCGTGAAGCCCCTTCTATCACTAAAACTCCTAAAGTCGATGCCACTGACTTTTATATGTTTAATAGTTATGAGAATAATCGTGCAGATTATGTCACGATTATTGCTAACTACTTACCACTTCAAGACGCTTACGGCGGACCCAATTACTTCGCCCTAGACGCCGATGCACTGTATGAGATTCATATCGACAACAATGGCGATGCGGTCGAAGATCTCACATTCCAGTTTGACTTTAACCAAAAGTTAAATAGCATTGAAATTGACTCAGACGGTAACCCATCAACGCCAAACGTTGCGATTCCTTTGTCTAATGCTGGTGATGCTTCAAACCCCGCTAATGTACAAACTAGCGAGAGTTACGAAGTGACGATGGTTAAAGGCGATCGCCGCAGCGGCTCGCGTACTTCGCTGGGGAATTTTAACAAGCCGTTTGACTATATCGGTACTAAATCTTTTGCAGACTACCCAACGTATGCAAAAGGCTTTATCAAAACTTTGAACATGGGTAGCTGTGGGCAAGGTAAAGTGTTCGTCGGTCAACGTGCTGAAAGCTTTGCTATCGATTTAGGTAAGGTGTTTGATCTGATTAACCTAAACCCATTGGGTGCACGTAATGCCGGTACGAACGTGTTGGCAGGTAAAAACATTACCTCAATTGCGTTGGAAGTTCCTAAAGCGTGCTTAGTCAACTCAGCTGGTAACGATCCAGTAATTGGAGCTTGGACGACCGCTAGTGTCCGTCAGGCGACTTTAGTAAATCCTTCTCCTGAATCTGGTATTAGTACCACAGCAAAAAAAGGCGGTGCATGGACTCAGGTTTCAAGACTCGGTATGCCACTGGTCAACGAAGTTGTAATCGGTCTTAAGGACAAAGACAAATTTAATGCCTCAGAACCAAAAGATGATGTGGCTAAATTTGCGCCTTATGTCTTTTATCCTACGCTTCCTGCGTTGATTCAGACTTTGTACCCACAAGCACCAGCGCCAACTAATTTTCCACGTCAAGATTTAGTCACTGCCTTTTTGACAGGTGTTCCGACTATCAATAAACCTGCCAAAGTTGTACCAGCGGATATGTTGCGTTTGAATACCAGCACACCTGCAGTAGCAGCTGCTAATCAAAACGACTTAGGTGTCATTAGTATCATTCCTGGTCAAAACGATGGTCGACCTAGTGCCAATAGCAAAGATGTTGCAGGGTTTCCGAATGGCAGAAGACCTGGAGATGATGTAACCGATATTGCCTTAAGAGTATCTATGGGTGCATTATGTCACGCGGGCTTACCAGCAGATGTTACCTGTGTCCCTGCTGATGCCAAGGCCGGAAAAGCTCTATTTACTGATGGTGCACTTAAACCCGCTACCGAGTTTGACTCAGTCTTTCCTTATCTAACCACCCCTAATCCAGGTAGCCGATAAGTTGAATCTAACTCAAGGAGAAATACGATGCGCTATGTACTTTTAGCAGTATTAGTCACCGGATCGGCCGCTCTTTCTGGTTGCTTTAACGATAATAACAACTCTAACTCACAGGATCGGACTGATAGCAAAGTAGCGATAGATCAAGCTAAGGCAAAATTGGCGGTTAGCAGGACATCTACCGTAATTGACGTCAGTAGAGATGTAAACACCGATGAGCCGCAAGACATCGATCGGATTATACTTCCCGAAGCCAACTTGGCAGAACCTGTCGCTGTGACGGGCGCCAACGCCTCATTGTAGTCTGATATGAGGTAAATCGAGCACCTGATCAGGCTACTGTTCAGGTGTTTCTTTATGTTTTGAACGGACAGAATTTATGCAATGGATTAAGCAACTTATCGGATTACTATGTTTATTAATCATAAGCAGCCAATTACTTTATGCCACCCCTTTTATTCCTAAAGATGACCAACAGATTCTTGAAACCTTACCTTCAGATTCACCGCCTGCACGCTATCTCAGCTCAGACGATTTTTCGTCTAGCAAAAATACAAATGATCCTGAACAGACTAGCCAGCTATTAGAACGTGCTTACTTGCAAGGCGACCCACGTGCACTAGGCCAAGCAAGAGCGCAACTTGATCAAACAACAGATCAAAGCATAGAGACACTCATGCTACGAGCGCGGGCTTTACAATCAGATCATAAGTTCTCTGAAGCAAAAGAATTGTTAAAACAGATACTAAGTAAAGATACTGCTAATCCAGATGCCCTTTTGACTCTCTCCTCTCTGTTAGTTGTTCAAGGTCAGTTTGAGGAAGCCATGGGTTACTGCAAAAAGCTTAATGATTCATCACTCAGTGTCTACCGTGCAGCATGCGAGGCTCAAATACAGAGCATGACTGGTCAGATCACACAGGCAAAACAAACTCTAAATAATCTAGCTTCTATTGCACCTCAACTTGATGCATCTACAGCACGCTGGATATATCTCATTCAAGCGGACGCGGCATTAAGAAGCCAAGATACCTCTCTTGCTGATGAAGTTTTTAGCGTTATGGATGCTCAAACTGTACCTGCACTCATGGCTCGCGCTGACTGGTTATTGAGTAACGGAGAGTATCAAGAAGTAATTCAACTGCTTAAAACTCATACTGATAAAGATGCGTTGTTGTTGCGACTCATCACGGCTCAAATCAAACTGCGTGACCCTAAATCTAAACAAAACTTAGCGCTCATGGAAGAACGTATTGAGGTATGGCAAATACGCAAAGAAAATGCACATATGCGTGAACAAGCTACTTATGCCATGCTTGCTAATCAAGTCGACTCGGCACTACAGTTGGCTCGAAACAACTGGCAACAGCAACGCGAAACAGCTGATATTGAGATTTATACAAAAGCAGCTATCCAAGCTGGCAGCCAAAAAGACATTGAAGTTATACGCCAATTCATAAAAGACACTCAGTTTGAATATCTAGCACTTGAGCGCGATCTACGTTTGGGTAAAATTAGTGACTGTTTGAACTGCCCACCCTCAGGCATGCAAACTTCAAGCAAGGATAAGCCTTTATGAGCGCACTTAGCAGACGCATTTGGAGTCATAGCTATCGTTACTTGACGCTGCTTTTACTAGCGATGACTTGCACGGCACTACAGGCGCACGAATCTAGTACAGCTTACTTGAACCTTCAAACGAGCAATTCCAAAGCCGCAGCAAATATTAATTATAATGCTAAATATGAGTTGTCACTACGCGACCTTGCTTTGCTAATAGATATAGATTCAAACCAAGATCATAAAGTAAGTTGGCTAGAGGTAAAATCGCAAACGCCACTCATAAAGCAGCTAATCGAATCCCAAGTAAAGTTAGAAGCTGGTACTCAAACCTGTGATATAACAAGCTTTGCACCATTGGCGATTAATACACGCGGCGGGTTTAACTACCTATACACAAACTTTGAGATAAACTGTGCGACCCCAATCGATAATCTTAACTATCAGATCTTAGCAGGTATCGATGCCAATCATCGCTTGATCCTAACGGGGGCTAGTGATGAAACACCTCTTCAAGTGCTGGCTGTAGGAGAAACCCCTTTAGGTTCGGGGACTGAATCTGGCTGGCTATTCACGGCAACGAATTTTTTGAAAAGTGGCATACATCACTTGTTGATTGGTTGGGATCATCTATTATTCTTATTTGTACTGCTGATCCCTGCAGTATACTTACGTAAGCAAAAAGCCTTGATTGCCGTCACTAAACCGCAAGCGGCATTACTTGAAGTCTTTTGGATTGCAACCTCATTCACGTTAGCGCATTCAATTACCTTAAGTTTAGCGGCGCTTCATATCGTCAGTATACCTGCCCGCTTTATTGAATCCTTAATCGCTCTATCCATAGCGTTCGCAGCATTAAACAATTTAGTGCCCCTGCTACGCGTACGCGCCGTCTATCTGGCATTCGTTTTTGGACTGATTCACGGTTTTGGCTTTGCTAATGTACTTGTAGATTTGCCACTAGCCACTAGCGAGCGCGTACTAGCATTGCTGAGTTTCAATATAGGAATAGAGCTAGGGCAACTCGTATTTATCGCTTTAGTATTTCCGATAGCGCTATTACTACGGCATACGCGTTTTTATAAAACGATCATATTTTATGCAGGTTCAGTGGTCAGTATCTTGATTGCATTATGGTGGTTCTTTCAGAGGGCATTTTAATCTTGTTCTAAAACTTATAGGCTCTACTAATTATTAAGCCTACAAACTCATCCATGTAGAGCTTAAGTTTTAGAATTCCATTAACTCAACTATGACTACGAAATTAAAAAATTCATTTATGGAAATGGCAGAAGCAGAATATTCTTTATTACTAGGGCGCGTCATCAATTAATGCATTAATTCAATTTATGGTCTTAAAATGGTTAAATTCTACTAACCCACATCATACTTCTTATTAATATATTCATATTTACTGCAAAGTAATTCTTTATCCATGTTTTTTACTCATATGCAGACATTTAGATATCATTGTCTATATTAAGGCATCTCATAACTTAATTGCATAGGTACAGTAGCATTTACTGGCACACCGTTTTTTTGAAATGGATTGAACTGTCCTTCTCTTATTTGGATCATTGCTACCGCATCGATGATTACATTACCGGATGACTGGAGCAGTTGCACCTCAGTAATGTGACCATTTTTATCGACATATAGCTCCAATAATACATTAAAGATATCACCCGATCGGGCAGTAGTATTGCGCCATACTAGCAGCGGAAGGCTTGTATTAGTTTGGTATTCGTCAAGCCAATTGGCTTGCTCTTCCAAAAACGGTACTACTTCACTACTCTCATCAATCTTATCCTCTAGAGCTGGTTGTTCAGGTTTTTTTTCGTTCGCTTGGTCTGCTGCTAACACTTTGGCGACGGCATCATTAACAGCTTGCAGCTGTAATTTATCTTGTTCGATACGTTTCCTATTAGACTGACTCTGAACGGCTTGCTGCTGCATAGCTTGTTCGCGATTGAACTGTTTTGTCACGGCCAGAATCATCGCGGATAGATCTGACTCTATCTCATCTGTGGCATTCGATATTTTTCTTGATTCTGTTATTACTAGTTTTTGCTCTGATGAAGAATCCTTGGTCTCTTGATTTAACTGAGGTTCTTCTGTAGCTATTACAGAGTCTTCTACTGAATTTGATAGTTCTGCTTTTGGTTTAGGTTCTATAGGTTTTGCTTTTGGTTCAGATTCTAATATTGGTGCTAGCTTGGCAGATTTGGTAAGTTTGATGTTTTCAGTTTGCTCAGTTACTTCTTGTACTGGTGGCAATGATTTTTGAGGTTGAGAAACGGACTTGAGTTTTGGTCTTACGTCAGGTTTTTCGTTGGATAGTGCTGATAATGTTATTAACTCTAATTGAATTGTCTTAGGCTCGGGAGCATTTATCATAGGACGTTCAGGACTATCCATAGATACCATAGCCCATACAGTGACACCATGTAATACTATAACAAAAATAGCAATCCAAACATTGATAAGGCGAGTAAATGGATTCGATATCATAATAATTTATAAGATAACCCATTAGAAGTAACTATGTTTATAGTTTGATTAGAGTGATAAATCGAGTGATAGCTGAAAAATATAAATAATGCCTTGTCGCCCTGATTGACATTAAAAACAGAGGTGGGGTCTATAGCCCATACCTTACTGAGCAATGAATAATGAATAATGAATAATGAATAATGATACAAGTCAAATTGTATATTGCGCCAAATCAACATGCATAACAAGCCTAATCTGAGCCAATCTATTGAAGACTATTATTGTTTTTATTGCTTAAATTCTAGAAAATATACTATAAAAAATATCCAATATTATCTTTATGATTTGACGCCATTATACCTCTCTTCAAAACCTAGTCTTACATACCATCTCATTATATTCTGCACCCTTTTTTTATATAACTCTTTAGCTAATATGCTCTCTAAATTGTAGATACGCAGCAGTAATAGCATTAGCATCCTCAATCTGTGGATAGTGGCCTAGATCTGGCATTTCAGTCACATTGGCATTGGGAATTAATTCACGATAACGATCGATCATATGCTGACCTGAGATGGGATCTTTAGCGCCGTCGATTAATTTTACCGGAACATCACTATTGATAATAGCTCCTACCCAGCGTTCACGATGCTGCTTGCGCTGAGGAATATAATCTATCAATTTATGCATCACTGCTAGACCATTATTATGGTTTAATAGCTGCCATAGCATATCAACCACCTCTTGAGTTGGCGGGGTTGCTGGCCCAAAGATTCGCTGTAAATTGTCCGCGAACTTCTGCTTATTAATGAGTTTGGCTACTAAAGACCCTAGTGGTGATAGTAATAATTTTTGGATTAATATGGGTTTATGAGTTTCAGGAAATAAGCCACCATTTAGAAAACAGACACTAGCAATACGCGGCTCGTGACTACCACTACCGTCATTGCTGTTGACCTGTCTTGCCAGCAGCTCTTGAGCGACTGTATCACCATAATCATGAGCCAAAATATGATAGTCGCTGACCTTTAGCTTATTTAAATAACTCTGAAAAATATCTGCTTGCTCAGTAATAAGATAGCGTGCATTTTTGGGCTTAGCCGATAAACCAAAGCCCAACATATCGAGGGTGATAACATAATAACAATCAGTCAGAGCCTCCCACACCCCTTCCCAATCCCAGCTCGCACTAGGATAGCCGTGAATCAATAATAATACCGGCGCACTTTTATCCCCACCCTGTCGAGTAAAGATTTGCTGACCATTGATAGATTCAAGCTGTCCCTGCTGCTGCCATTCATTCAGAGTGATCATCCATCATTACTCCTCAAATGATGGATCGGTACGGCGTAGTTTCCTTAATAACGCGGGCCAAGCGATATCACCATTAGCCTCTTTAGTGACTGCTTTTGATGCCGCTTGAATACCAGCTAGTATTTGCGGTGGTATATGTGTCAACTCGCTGCCGCCGCTTTGGGCTTTGATTTGTACTTCGCACGCTCTTTGCATGATGTACATGAATAAAAACGCATTGGCAATGGTGGTCGCACAAGTTAGCAGGCCATGATTACGCAAAATCATAAAGTTGGCATTGCCAAGGTCATCGACTAGTCGTACTTTTTCTGCAGGGTTTAGTGCTACCCCTTCATAATCATGGTAGGCCAAGTTAGATAACGGAAATAATGATTGCTGAGAAATAGGCAGTAAGCCCTGCACTTGAGTAGAGACGGCAACCCCGTCACTGGTATGTAGATGAATGACACAGTGAGCATCGGCGCGGGCTTCATGTACCGCACTATGAATGGTGAATCCTGCTGGATTGATATCGTAGGCTGATGATAATATCTTTTCGCCAGCTTGATTCACTTTGACAAGGTTTGAGGCAGTAATCTCTTCAAATAATAAACCATAAGGGTTGATTAAAAACTCATCCTCGGTATCTGGCACTCGCGCTGAGATGTGTGTGAAGACCAAATCATCCCAACCATATAAGGCAATCAGTCGATAGCAAGCGGCAAGGTTGACTCGCATATCCCATTCTTGTTGGGTTACCACTCCTTTTACATCTGATATCGTTTCGTTTTCCATGATGTCATACATCCCTGTTTTAGATACTATTGATAAATCCGCCATCCACCTTATAAAACTAACAGGGTAAAAACTATGACACTTATGTATATCAACTATACATAATACTACCTGCCTCCGTGATGGATCCTTACTGTCAAATCCACACATTTAAACTTAAGAGATTTTAATCACCTAGCTCAAAATGTACTACATAACTTAGAATACTTCCTATCAAGCAGCCTAACAAAAAGAGTTAAACCAAATATAAAAAATAGCCTTAATAAGGACTATTCTCTCACTTTAATTTTTTTATATTTTTAGATTAAAAATAGGCTGCCCGTATTCAACACTTTGCCCATCCTCAACCAATATATCGCTCACAACCCCTTCTTTGTCACTGACCACAGGTAGCAATCGAGTCAATTCTTCAATATAGCAAATCGTTTGACCTTTTTTAATATGGTCACCCTTGCTCACTAAATGATCTGTTGCCCCATCTTCACTTAAATAAACCCGTCCAACATGCGTCGCGCGCACCTGTGATAGAGCACTATCAAGGTTTGCAGCATTTTGATCTGCACTGTTTTTATACGTACTATCTTGAACAGCCTTTGTCTTTACGGGGCTAACAGTCTCCTTCTGGTTTACGTTATTAACTACCGTAACTGACCGACCATTATCTTCAATCGTTACTTTATACAATCGGCTGCTTTCAACGAGTTTAACCACCCGCGCCACTTGTTCTATATCCATCATAAACTCCTTAACTGATACCAAGATATTGAGCGATAGTCATCACGCTTAGAATACTCATCGCAATGGCTATTAACCAACCAAAGACAGCGATCCAAATAGGATGCTTATAATTGCCGACGATATTTTTTCTATAGGCGGCGATAAGGATAATCACCATAGCGATAGGTAGTACTAAGCCATTTAACGTCCCGACTAGTACGAGTACTTGAGCTGGCTTGCCGATAGTGGCAAAGACGAATGTCGAGATGACAATAAAACCAATAATAAAATAGCGCTTGTGTCTCTC
Organism: Psychrobacter sp. ASPA161_9; assembly: GCF_051970275.1. Taxonomy (NCBI): domain Bacteria; kingdom Pseudomonadati; phylum Pseudomonadota; class Gammaproteobacteria; order Moraxellales; family Moraxellaceae; genus Psychrobacter; species Psychrobacter sp. ASPA161_9. The sequence goes on from NZ_JBEFNI010000006.1 coordinate 204,884, forward strand.
AATGAAGGGATGAAAATTCGTCATAAAGGATACCGACGTATAAGCGGCACCAATCACTGAAGTGACAGAGGCCGCCCAAATCACCATACCAAAAACAACTTTACCAGTATTGCCTAGGATATACTGAAAAGGCGACATTGCTGGATTTGATGGGTCTAACGCAATACCTTTGGAGACCACGCCCAAGACGGCAAGGAATAAAAAGACGCGAATAACAGAGGCAATCAAAATACCAGAGACCGAGCTTCTGGTCACAGAGTCTAGGTTTTCTTCCCCGCTTACCCCTGCTTCTAACAATCGATGAGCACCGGAGAAAGTAATATAACCACCAACCGTACCGCCCACTAAAGTCACAATAGCTACCGCATCAATCTTATCTGGCATAATGGTTTTGGTAACTGCTTCGGCTAATGGTGGATCAGACTTAAACATTACATAGATAATTAACACAATTAAAATAAAGCCCATTAGCTGAGTGAACTTATCCATGATAGGCCCGGTTTCGCGGCCTAGAAATATAGCAACAGCGATTACCCCACTGATCAGTGCGCCAGTAATGGGCGAGATATTGAACATCGACTGCATACCAAGACCAGCGCCGCCAATATTACCGATATTAAATGCTAAGCCTCCAGCAATAATCAGGAAAGCGAGCAAATAACCCACTCCAGGAAACACCAAGTTGGCAATTTCCTGCGCGCGCTTTTTGGATACGGCTACTACTCGCCAAACGTTAAGCTGGACGCCAATATCCATGACAATAGAGATTAAAATAACAAAACCAAAGCTTGCCATCAGGCTTTCGGTAAAAGTAGCGGTTTGTGTCAAAAACCCGGGCCCTACTGCTGAGGTTGCCATCAAAAAAGCGGCACCTAAAATAGCTGTATTGTGTTTTTTTAAGGTACTCATAAACATCCTTGTTTTATACAGAGTAGGTCGTTCAAACTATTACTAATCTAATATTAAGCTGATATCTCAATACCTTTAAGTTCTAACTGTTTTTTTATTTCACGAGCAAAAAGAATGGCATGTTCGCCGTCGCCATGTAAGCAGACGCTTTGGGCATCTACCGGCACCTTTTCACCGCATACGCTGGTAACAGAGCCTTCAGTAATCATTTGCATGACATGATTGGTCGCTTCATCCGTGTCCGTTATTAGGGCATTGTCTTTGCTACGCGAGACCAGAGAACCATCTTTCTCATAGTTTCTATCAGCGAATACTTCAGATATCGCCTCTAGACCATGATTTTTTGCTGACTTGACCAGATAGCCACCTGATAAACCCATTACTTTTAGATTCGAATCAAAATTCTTAATTTCACTGACCAGAATATCTGCTAATGATTCATTGGCAGCGGCTTGGTTGTATAAAGCGCCATGCGGTTTTACATACTCTAACGGCACACCAACCAAGTCACAAAGCGCTTTGGTCGCTCCCAACTGATACCGCATTAAGGCACGATAGCCTTCTTCGTCTAAAACTTGATCGGTACGACCAAAGTTCTCTCTATCGTCTAGACTGGGATGAGCCCCTACCCTGACGTTATTTTTCTTTGCCAACTGTAAGGTGGTTAGCATCTCGGCATAAGAACCGGCGTGTAAACCACAGCACACGTTAGCCGAGCTTACTATGGTCAATAGTTTATCGTCTTGTCCGCAGCCTTCAGCAACGTCGGCATTTAAATCAACTTTCATGGGCGTACTCCTTAATTTGCTCGATATAGTGTTGTCTTTTTTGCTGCTCACGCAATGCTTGCTCTACCTCTACGACGATAAATTGACAAGTTTTACCAAACCGAATTTGCGCCATTAACCCTATATCAGCGTTAATCACTGTCGCAATCTTAGGATAGCCACCTGTCGTTTGGGCATCAGCCATCAGAACAATCGGCTGCCCTTGCGGCGGTACTTGAATCATGCCGATATCGACACCGTGCGAGCTCATTTGTGTGGATTCATTAAACTCAAGTGGAGTACCATCCAAGCGATAGCCCATACGGTTGCTACTGCTTTGCAGTTGCCATTGCTGTGATTCAAACGCTGCTTTTGAAGCAGAGGTAAAATACTCGTACTCACTGTTTTTTATTACTCTAATCATATTTGTGGGCTCGAGGCGTGCCACCCCTATAACAGGTAAGCTTGAAGCTATTCTAACCTTCAAGACATCATCTGCTTTAAGATATCTACCTTTAAAACCGCCAAAACTGGCTTTTAGATTGGTGCTCGACGATTGCAGTACCGGCTCTATATCAAAGCCGCCATGCACACACAGATAGCTATACATACCTTGTAATGGACGCAGCAGTTTAAGCGTTTGCCCTGCCTGCGCATTAATACGCCAATAGCAAGGAATGCGCTTATCATCTATATATGCCTCGTATAGCGCACCCGTTAAACAAAAACTGACGTCCTCTTCAAACTGTATCGTGAGACTACCGACAGCTATTTCAATAGCAGGCTCGTTAAGATCGTTTTTCAACAACGCATTTCCCGCTTGCAAGGCCCAGCTGTCCATCACCCCGCTTCTATCCACGCCCATGCTTCGATAGCCAAATCGTCCCGAGTCTTGGATGCTAGCAAGCGCACTAGTGGTTAAAATCTTCATTGATAGCCCCTATTTATTGGTATTAGCAGATACCTGATTTAAAGGTGTTTTATTCATAAATATCAATAGCTGTAAATTTCAGGGTATCGCCTGCGTTAAGCAAAGTAGGAGACACTTTTGTTAAATCAAATAAGGGTATATCAGTTTGGCCTAACAACTGCCAACCACCTGGAGATTCAAAGGGATAGACACCGGTTTGTTCACCACCGATGCCGACCGAACCTGCAGGCACTTTCGTTCTTGGGGTCGCATGTCTTGGAAAGTATAAGGATTCAGATAAGCCGCCAAGATAAGGAAATCCGGGCTGAAAACCAATGAAATAAACCGTATAAGTCGCCTCGGTGTGTAAATTAACAACCGTTTCAACAGAGAGACCCAATTCAGTGGCCAGTGTTTTTAAATCAGGGCCATATTTGCCGCCATAATGTACGGGGATTTCAACATGCTTACCGTTTATGGTTTTTGAAGGAATGTCATCAAGCAGAGCTGATAGGTTATCTTTAAGCGTTTCAAGCTCGACCCATGTTAAGGAGACGGTAAAGACACTTAGCGTGTTCATGCCGATGACGACTTCTAAGACTTCTGGCATTTGCTGTATGCTGTCGGCGAGCGCCCAGCACTGTTGCTGCTTCTCTAACGTTATAGGTTTAGGGAAAAACAAAGTTAGATTGGTCTCACTGCATAGCTGCCATTGTAATTCCATTACCACACGCTCCGTTATCTTTGTCTTTCATGTCGGCTTCAGATCTATTTTTAAATATTAAAACTTAACTTAGATATTCTCTTTTATCCATTCGGTTAAATAATGAATACTCACTTGACCCTGACAAAATGCTTCATCTTTAAACAGTCGCTCGTGAAGGCTGATATTGGTATCAATGCCTGTAATTTGCGCTTCTGATAATGCCGCTTGCATCTTCTTAATCGCCGCTTCCCTTGAATGGTCATGCACGCATATTTTCGCTATCAAACTGTCATAAGAGGGCGGAACGGTATAGTTTGATTCAATGTGACTATCCACTCGAATGCCAAGCCCTGCCGGCATATGACAGTAGTCTATACGGCCAGCGTTAGGCAAAAAGGTATCCGGATTTTCAGCATTAATACGGCACTCAAAAGCGTGTCCAGTGATAACAATATCACTTTGTTTATGCGCAAGCTTGAGCCCTGCGGCTACTCGTATTTGTTCTTGAACGATATCGACCCCAGTGACCATCTCGGTAATAGGATGCTCAACCTGAATGCGAGTATTCATCTCGATAAAAAAGAACTCACCGTTTTCATATAAAAACTCAAACGTGCCCGCCCCTCTATATTTCATTTGCTGGCAGGCAGTCGCGCAAGCTTGACCTATCCGCTGTCTTTGTTCATCCGTAATACCTGGTGCTGGCGCTTCCTCTATTACTTTTTGGTGGCGGCGCTGCATAGAGCAATCGCGCTCACCTAGATAAATAGCATTGCCGTGGGTATCAGACAGTACTTGGATTTCGATATGGCGCGGGGCTTGTAAGTATTTCTCAAGATAAACGATAGCACTACCAAAATTGGCTTTAGCTTCTGTCTGCGTCATAGAAATAGCGGATAATAAATCGGCCTCTTTTTCCACGACTCGCATACCGCGGCCACCGCCGCCGCTCGCCGCTTTAATAATGACGGGATAGCCGACATCACTTGCAGTCTTGATTATCTGATCGCTATCTGCGGGCAAAGCACCTTCGGAACCAGGTACACAAGGCACACTCGCGGCAATCATCTGTTTTTTGGCAGCGACCTTGTCTCCCATTTGTCTGATATTATCTGCGGTCGGCCCGATAAAAACGAGACCAGACTTTTCAATTAAATCCGCAAATTCTGCATTTTCGGATAAAAACCCATAGCCTGGATGGATGGCGTCGGCGTTGGTCATTTTTGCCGCGGAAAAAATCGCTCTTTGGTTAAGATAGCTGTGTGTCGCATTAGCAGGGCCAATACATATTCTCTCATCAGCTAAACGTACGGGTAGCGAGTCTCTATCCGACTCCGAATGGGCTATGACTGATTGTATACCCAACTGTTTACAAGCTCGAACAATGCGTAGGGCAATCTCGCCACGGTTAGCAATTAAGATTTTTGAGAACATGTCGGTTTTCCTAAGCTGGTCTTCTTAAAATTACAATAAGTGAGCAATCTAAGCTAATCTTAGCTGGCAGGTTCAATGACAAACAAGGGTTGTCCATATTCTACGACCTCACCTTCATCCACTAATGTCTCTTTGATAGTGCATGGAAACTCAGCTTTGACCTCGTGCATCATTTTCATAGCCTCAATAATACATAGCGTCTGTCCCTTATCCACTTTATCCCCTACTTTAACAAACTCGTCAGCAGTAGGATCTGAGCGTCGATAAAAAGTGCCTAGCATGGGTGCTGTTACTTGTTTTTGGGTATCTTCACTTGCCTCTTTTTCATTGAGAATTGCATCGTTATTATCAACATCGTTTTGATTGCTCTCAGCGCTTATATTCGCTCGCTGTTTTGAGCCGGAGGTGCTAGCAAGATCGCGCTTGTTGTTATTGTTGTTATCACTGATACCCTCATTGCCATCAGATCGGCATATTATAGAGATACGCGCGTCACCATCCGTTACTTCTAAGGAATTTATGTTAGAGCGTTCAGCTATCTTTATCAGCTTTTCGAGGTCAGGGAAATTAATATTCATATTATTATCTAGTCCATTAGAGTGAAAAGAACACCATTACTTTATTTGAATATATTGAATGATTACGTTTAACCGTAGCACAACCGCTGTACTCAATCGTAGCAGTTATGTGTTATAAGATCTTGAGAAAACATATGGGTTTTTAAATAACAAAAAGGCCTTTAATACTATAATAAACATAGCATTAAAGGCCTTTTCGTTTTAATTATAATTCAGTATTTATCTACTATTCCAATGCCTCACATGGCAAGCCCACATAATTCTCCGCAATGGTCGTCTTGCCAGCTTCTGAGTTAATAAAGTAGTCAAACTCAGCCTGCTGTACACGGAAATCAAAACGGCCTGCACTTTGAAAGCGATGCAATAACATAGTCATCCACCATGAGAAACGCACTGCTTTCCAGACCCGTGCCAAGCATATCTCTTGATAGCGTGGAATCAGATCAGTACGCCCCTCTTCGTAGATTTTTACAAACAGACGGAACGCGGTTTCTACATCACTGGCAGCAAGGTTCAAGCCTTTCGCACCGGTCGGAGGTACGATGTGCGCGGCATCTCCCAACAGAAACACTTTGCCATATTGCATGGTTTCACATACGTAAGAGCGCAATGGAGCGATACTCATCTCTAATGCTGGGCCAGTAACTAAGCGCTCAGCCATTTCTGGTGGAATACGGCGCTTTAACTCATCCCAGAATTTTTCTTCATTCCAGTTCTCTATTTTATCCGTATCAGGTACTTGAATATAATAACGACTTCTGGTTGGGGAGCGCATTGAACACAGTGCAAAGCCGCGCTCATGGGCGCAATAAACCAATTCGTCATTGACTGGCGGCGTATCACTCATCAAACCCAACCAACCAAATGGATAAGTTTTTTCGTATTCCTCTAATTTATTAGCAGGAATAGATTTGCGTGAAACCCCGTGAAAGCCATCACACCCAGCAATATAATCGCAATCTATACGAAATATTTCATCTTTATGCTGGTAAGTCACATAAGGGCTGTCTGATTCAATATCGTGTAGCTTGACGTTATCCGCTTGATACACTGTAATAGCGCCCGCTTTTTCACGTTCAGCCATCAAATCGCGAGTAACTTCTGTTTGACCATACACAATCACATGTTTGCCACCGCTGTATTTTTCGAGGTCTAACTGATAATGCTCACCTTGAAAACTAAAGTCTGTGTGAGTATGAATTAAGCCCTCTTCATCCATACGCGTGCCAGCACCCGCCTCACGAATTAAGTTTGCCGTGCCTTGCTCTAACACACCAGCACGAATCCGACCTAACACATACTCCCCTGTCTGGCGTTCTAAAATAATATTATCGATGCCAGCTTTGGTCAATAACTGTCCAAGTAATAAGCCCGATGGACCTGCACCAATGATGGCAACTTGAGTTTTGGTCGTTACTTGTGCATTTGAAGTTGCCTGAGTCTTAGTCATGAAATCCCTCTCTATATTTAATAAAGTCCGTTTAGAGTCCTATGCCACCCCAATATTAAAAATCAAATTAAAAGTCAAAAAAGACCGTTTCATCGTCACCTTGTAAGCGTATATCAAACCGATATCGCGGTTTTCCAGCACCTGCTTCTTTGACTGCTATCAATGTTTTACGGCGCACGGGTGACGGAACTTTATTTAAGACTGGGCAATTTTCATTGGCGTCCTGCTCATCATCAAAGTACGCTCTAGTTTGCAAATGAAGATTGATACCACGTGCAAAGATGGCAATATTGATATGAGGCGCCATTGATTTACCATCAAAATCTACTTGCCCAGGTTTAATCGTCTTAAAATAAAAGTCACCATCCATTGCGCAGGCACTACGACCAAAACCGCTAAAGGGTTTTTTATTATCAAAATCAGCAATATAGTTACCGTGACTATCGGCTTGCCAAATCTCAATTAAAGCGTCGTGTACTAAGTCGCCATTGCCATCATATACAGAGCCGACCAGTTCAATGTGCTCACCTTCGGCATTTTCTTTTGCCAAATCCTGCCATATTTCATCTGAGCGTGATTCAAAGCCTGCGATCTCTAACGCTAACCCGATATGGACGAAAGGCCCTGCCGTTTGTGAAGCTGTTTCGCGTAATAGACCCGTCTCGTCTTGTAATTTGTATTGGCTATACATGTTTTACTCCTCAAAATAGGTTTGTAATGCGCCGCGAACGACCACATCGAAACGATACGCTAAATAGTCCATCGGTTTACTCATAGCCATATCTAAGCGTGCAATCATTGTTTCAACCGCTTCTGGATCTTTTAATACTTGTACGATTGGGCACAATGGAACCAATGGATCACCTTCAAAGTACATTTGGGTGATTAAACGTGTGGAGATCGAGGGGCCCATGACTGAGACGTGAATATGCGCAGGACGCCACGTATTAATACCATTTGGCCAAGGATAAGGACCTGGGCGCACGGTGCGAAAACGATAACGACCATCAGCATCCGTCATACAACGACCGACCCCGCCGAAGTTTGGATCTAGAGGCGCAAGATAGCTGTCTTTTTTATGACGATAACGGCCCCCAGCATTGGCTTGCCACATCTCAACTAGTGTATTGGGGACTGGTTTGCCAAACTGATCAATCACACGGCCATGCACCACAATGCGCTCACCAATAGGTAAACCTACCTGCGAGCCTTCTGTGCGGAAGTTCATCAATAAATCATTATCATGTTGACCCATGTCTAAATTATTAAAGACAGGGCCACTGCGCTCTGAAGGGCTAGCATTTTGAATACTGACTAATGCTTGACGCGGTGAACGAGAAACTGAGGTTTTATAACCCGGTGTATATTGGGCAGGTTGCCACGCACGATCACGAGCGACAAAATAAGGATAATTTTGACTCATTTTGCTGATGTTCTGATTCATTAGGAGTATCTCCATTTTTATAAAAGGCTTAGAGCATTCAATACTTTAATATTAAGAAATTGCATTACCCCAGCCGTTCTCCTTGGCTAAAGAAAATGCATGATTGGCCGCTGGCACACCAGCATAGATAGACACATGCATCAGTACTTGACGCAGTTGAGCTTCATTAATACCCAAACGCTGCGCAGTGCGCAAATGCAATCCTAACTCACCATCACGCCCAAGTGCTGCCAATATAGCGGTCGTAATCATACTGCGCTGCTGGAAGGTCAAACTGGGATCTCCCCATAGCTCGCCCCAAGCATTACGAGTAATAAACTTCTGGAACGGACTGTCTAACGTCGTCGCGTTTTTAGACGCTCTTTCGACATGCGCGTCACCAAGAATCCGTTTACGCTGTACAAGCCCTTGCTCATAGCTGATACCTGTTTGACCGACAGTCGCACGAGCAGCATTCGTTTGAATATAATCGACTAGCTGATTCGGTGTTTCAATCGATGGGACATGACCTACTCCTGCAAATACGGTCAAGTGTGCATCAGAAAAAGCTGACTGCAATGCTTCTAAAGTAGCAGGAGGTGTAGACACATCGTCCGATCCAGCAAGTAAGGCAACGTTTCTAGCATAGCTTGCTAGTTTGTCGCGGTTATCGACTTGTGCTAAAGCTTCACAAAGCTTGGCATAGCTCTCATCATCGCTGCGTGACAATTGTACTTGCCAGCCTTGTAATGTCTCAGGGTACTGTTTAGCATAGCTTGGAGCGAACCAACGTTGCACAATGCCTTCAGCCATCTCAGCCAAGCCTAAGTTACGGACATTTTTGGCACGTTCTACCCATGCTTCTTTGGTGCCAATGACAGCACCGGTGTTGGTTAGCCACACTTGCTCTAAGCGCTCAGGCGCTATCTGGCATAAGCTTTGACCGATGACGCCGCCAATCGACGTACCGATAAAATTAAAGCTCTCAATCTCTAGAGTATCGGCTAAGGCAAGTACATCGTGAGCCAGCATTTCTGTTGAGACACCATCTGCTGCGACCCCACTACTACCGTGCCCCGGTAAGTCCCAGCGGATACAACGATAATACCCATGTAATTGGTCACAGATCTTATCCCAAACGTCACGACTCATCCCTAGTGGATGCGCCATGAATAATGCTGGTAGATAAGCCTCACCACTATCTTGATAAGCAATAAGATGTACGTCGGTTGCAAAAAATGCCATGCTTGTTCTCCTGCGAGTGATACTTTCAAAGAGCGATTACTTATCCCAGTTTGGATCCAATCTATTCATTAAGCGATAGTAAGCGGGCCATTCAGGCAGTCTCACTGCAGCACCAGCTTGAGCATCACCACCTTCAAATTGCTCTCTTGTTTTTCTCATCGCATCATCACTTACTTTAATCAACTCTCCTCCTGACGCCATAGCCTTGAGCTGCACTTGACAGCCTTGGATGATTTGATACATCCTCATAAAAGCCCAAGATACGTCAGGGCCAGTCGTGATAACCCCATGATTATTCAGCATTAAAGTATGATTGGTCGGTCCAAGTGAAGCTATCAATCGTTGCTGTTCGCTCTCATCTAATACAATACCTTCAAAATTATGATATCCAATTCGATCGTAGAACATAAACGCTTCTTGGTATAAAGGAATAAATCCGCACTTTAAAGCGCTGACCGCTTGGATATCAGTATTATGAGTATGCATGACGCAGTGTACATCTGGCCTACCCTTATGAAGAGCAGTATGAATCACATTGCCTGCTTGATTGATAGGATAAGGCGAGTCGTCGACCTTATTACCATCAAAGTCGATTTTTACTAAATTTGAAGGTTTTATTTCACTATATAAGAGTCCAAAAGCATTGATGAGTAAATGCTCGGTGCCGGGTATCCTATAGGAGATATGATTATAGACTTGAGTCGTCCAGCCGTAGTAATCAACCATTCTATAACACAGCGCCAAGTCGACTCGAGCTTGCCACTCAACGTCACTATAGCCTGGCGGGGTTACTGTAGATGCAAAAATATCTTCCATAATACAATCCTATTACTATAATTCTATTATATTGGTCTCTCGCCCATGACTATCGCACGATACATCTCGCGTCTATAACCATCGTAGTCGTTAAAAGCTTGATGCAAGCAAATCCTGTTATCCCACATAATAACCGTGTTGTTTTCCCATCTTAATCGGCAAGTAAAAGACTCTTGAGTGGCAAAGCTCGATAAAAAATCAAGCAAAGGTCGCGCCTCATCGTCCGTCATGCCTTCTATCCCGCAAGCATAAATCTTGTCGACATACAGTGACTTCTCACCTGAGACAGGATGGGTTCTGACCATTGGATGATAAAAGCCTTCTAGCATCTGCTGGGTATTCAAATCAAGCTCGATATTGCCGATAGTCCCTACTTTTCCTGATTCTTGAGATTGCTTTTCTGCTTGCATATTGGCAAGGACGTTTTTACCACTCATCCATACTTTTAGCGGCGCTATCATCTCCTGCATCGCTGGGCTTAAAGAGTTATAAGCCAATACAGCATTGGCGAACATCGTATCGCCACCATATGGCGGTATATCTACACCATAATTAATAGCAATAGAAGGTGGGCATTCTAAAAAAGCTGAATCCACGTGCCAGCCACTGCCAAACACGCTTTTGGTGGCGACACTCGCTTCTTTAATGAGTGGTTGAATATTTGGATGACCAGGAACTCCAGTCGTATAAGCATCCGTTCCGAACTCGCCAAGCTGAAGGATTAAGTTTTCATGATCAGTAAAAGATATTTCCTGATCTCTAAAAAAAATCATTTTATGTCGATAGAGAGCATCTTCGATTTCAGCCATAGTATCATTACTGACATTGCTTAAATCTACGCCTCTGATTTCTGCTCCCATAGCTGACGCTAAAGGATGGGCAGTAATATGCTGATAATCTTTTGCACTATTATCAAAAAGTCCTGTGGGGTGAACGCTATTAACCATTTTTAATCCCTTAAAAATTATTAAGATTGAGTTTTACTACATCAACTGAAAACTGAAAACGTTAATTTAATAAATTTACCAATTCTAAAATTAACATAGTTGATTCGCGATAAACAAATACAACGCTAATGAGATAAATTTTGCGCAGCCTCTGTCTGCGTAGGCACAGCAAGCAAGGAAAATTTATGCCAGTTTCGCGTTATTAAATAACGTATCCAATTTATTTAGTATCGACTATATATCTTTAGAGCAGGTTTTTCTAAATGACCTACGCATTTGTAAAACCTATGCATTTATAAAAACCTATTCTTTATAAAAACTACACTTTACAGGCAGCACTGGCGACTTTGACCTTTTCATAGACACTATCAGCATCTAAACCTAAAGCTCTAACGTCACTAAGATACTTCTGTGTACCCTCTGTCAAAGGGCCTTTCCAATCAGGATCGTTAAGTGGGTCAGGTATATCGACCATCACATCTCCTTTTGCACGAGCCTCTTCCATAAATTTAGAGTCTTCTCTATCGGTCATCTCGCCTGCAATGTCCGCCATGACTCTACCTGAGTTGTCATCGATTACTTTCTTCAAATCATCAGACAAAGCTTCATACCTATCTTTATTCATCGTGACTAATAATGCTGAGTTGTAAAATGGGATATTAGTATGGGCATTGGTTAGTTCTGTAATTCTAAAATCACCAGTAGGCTGCCAAGGGAAGCTTAGCCCATCAATCACTCCTCGCTGCAACGATGTATAAATATCAGGAGCAGGCAAGCCTACTGGAGAGCCGCCGGAAGCTTCAATAATATCCCCTGCAATTGCTGAAGGACGGCGTATACGCATCCCTTTCATATCTTCTGGCACGCGAATAACTTTATCAACGGTATGTAGAGCCGAAGGGCCTGCACCCATCAAAAACAATAGATGAGTATCTTCGTATTCGCTAGCAATAGTGCCATTATCATACAGAGTTTGTAGCATACAGCTCATTTGCACAGCTGAATTGGATAAGCCTGGTAATTCTGCGATTTGAGTTAATGGAAAACGTCCAGCAGTATATCCGTGAGCTTGTGCTCCGATATCAATAGTACCTTTAGCAGCAGAATCGTAAGTCACATCGGGCTTACTTAAGGTGGCTGAAGGATAAATCTCAACTTTTAGCAGACCATTTGACTCTGTCTCAAGCTTTTTAGCCCATGGCTCAAACACTTCAGTCTGCATGGCAGAAGTTGCTGGCCAAAAATGTGAGAATCGTAAAATCGTAGCATCCGCTGCTGAAGATTTCGTATTCGTAACTTGTTCAGGTTGCTCAGTTTGTCCAGACTGGGAACAAGCTGACATGCCCATTGCTACTGTTATTAATAATGGCAGAACACTCGCTTTAACTCTGATAGACATATTTATCTCTTCCTTGTAGATAAATTAAAAGTATGATTACTTAGCACTTATTATCTAATATGCACAGTTTACTCTGGTGCAACATCTATCTATAAGCTAAGATTTACAAGCAACGCCAGCTTCTTGGGCTTTTTTATAAACGCCTTGTGCATCTAATCCAAGCGCTTCCACATCATTAAGATATTTTTCAATTTCTGTCTTAAGTATACCGCTCCAAGCAGGGTCATTTAATGGGTCAGGAATCTCTATCATCGTATCGCCGCGAGCTTTGGACTCAGCTTTAACTCTAACATCTTCACTATCGAATAAACCGCCAGCAATCTTTGCCATATCCATACCTGAGTTGTCATCGATGACTTTTTTGAGATCATCAGGCAAGCTCTCATACTTATCTTTATTCATGGTCACTAATAATGCTGAGCTGTATAAAGGCATGGTCGTATGCGTATTAGTCAATTCCGCTAACTTAAAGGCGCCTGCCGCATCCCAAGGCGTGCTCACTCCATCTATTACACCGCGTTGCAAGGAAGTATATTGATCAGATGCTGGCATACCAACAGGGGTACCTCCTGCCGCTTCGATAATATTAGCCGCTATCTCTAACGGGCGGCGAATACGCATGCCTTTGAGATCTTCTGGCTTGCTAATAGGCTTATCGATAGTATGAAAAACGCCAGGTCCTGAAGCCATCATAAATAGCGGATGGGTATCCTCATACTCACTTGCTATCACATCATCGTTATACAAGGTTTGTAGCATACAGCTTAATTGAGCACCTGAGCTTGAAAGACCGGGTAGCTGGGTAATCTCAGTCAATGGAAAACGGCCACTGATATAGCCCTGAACTTGCGCCCCTATATCAACAGTACCCTTAGCAGTCGAATCATAAGTGATATCAGGTTTACTTAGAGTGGCTGAGGGGTAAATCTCAACTTTAATTCTGCCGTCTGAGTCGGCTTCAATCTTTTTTGCCCAAGGCTCAAACACATCGGTATGCAAAGCTGCTGTAGATGGCCAAAAGTGTGAGAACCTTAGTGTCGTAACTTCCTGCGTCGTTACATCTTTTGCGGCTGAATTAGTATCGACATCCTGCTCAGATTGATTGGAGCAACCTGACATACTCAATGCCATTACTACAGATAAAGGGATGGCGCTTCTTTTAATTTTAATAAACATCTTTATCTCTTCCTTGTAGATAAATTAGAAATCATTACCATTAACTATATAATTAGCATAGTTCAAAATTGAAATCACAATATTTATAAATCACAAAACATATCATCTGTAAGAGGCAATGTTAGCGTACAAATTAAGACTGACAAGCCGCACTGGCTTCTTTTGCTTTTTGATAGACTGTTTGAGCATCCAATCCCAGCGCTTCAGTGTCTTTTAAGTACTTTTGCGTCCCTGCTTCTAACGGTGCTTTCCATGCAGGATCATTCAATGGATCAGGAATGTCTATCATAATGTCGCCTTTGGCTTTTGCCTCAGCCATAAATTTGGCGTCCTCACCGTCAAACACTTCACCGGCAATAGCAGCCATTTCCTTACCAGAATTGTCATCGATGATTTTTTTGAGATCATCAGGCAGGCTTTCATACTTGTCTTTATTCATAGTAACCATAATAGCGGAACTATAAAAAGGCATATTGGTATGGGTGTTTACAAGCTCGATAAGTTTAAATGAGCCAGTCGCATCCCATGGCAGACTTAAGCCGTCCAGTACACCGCGTTGCAGCGAAGTATAAAGATCAGGAGCTGGTAAGCCGACAGGCGTTCCTCCTGCCGCTTCAATAATGTCACCCGCGATGGCTGAAGGACGACGAATACGTAAACCTTTTAAATCCTCTGGTTTACGAATAGGCTTATCAATAGTATGAATGCCTCCAGGACCAGTACCCATCATAAATAGCAAATGCGTATCTTCATATTCGCTCGAAATCACCCCATCATCATACAATGTCTGGAGCATGCAGTTCATTTGAGTGGCTGAATTGGAGAGACCGGGAAGCTCTGTGATTTGAGTTAATGGGAAGCGGCCGTTGGTATAACCTTGAAGTTGAGATCCGATATCGACAGTGCCTTTAGCAGCTGCGTCATAGGCAGCATCAGCCTTGGTGAGTGTTGCAGAAGGAAAGATTTCAACTTTCAATCGTCCATTTGACTCTTCTTCAACCTTTTTTGCCCAAGGCTCAAAAACATCGGTATGCGTCGCTGAAGTTGCTGGCCAAAAATGCGCGAAACGTAATGTCGTCGTCTCTTTAGAACTTGCAGCATCGCCGTTAGCCGCATCATTAGCGGTATCGTTTGATTGTGAGCAGCCAGTAAAACCAATTAAGGCTGCCAATGCCATACTAAACGCCATACTAGTAGGGAGGGTTTTCTTCATCATAAATTCCTTTTTTTGATGGTCAAAAATAATCCTAATAAAATCCTTATAATTTGTTCTATATAAGAATTCTTGTTCGTATAGTGAATTAACGTAACCCTTTTCTAGGCTTCTGTCAATCTGGTTATCTGTTTATGCTTAATGAATTTGAAATTATTGTTTCGATTGCTCGTAGTGTGAGCTGACATTGTCTATCTGCTGCACCGCAATAAGTCAAAGGAGATAGAAGTATTGCAAGCTCATTTGAGTCATTATCGCTATCATCTACCAATAACTCTGTTGTGAACTCAAACTCTGTTGTTATCTCAAAGAAAGTTTGCACAAAGCCTTTATGCTCTCTATGTGCTTGCTGGCTAGCTTGTTCTATTAAAGGATAGATTCGCTCTTGACGGTCTAGAAAATGACGTTTTAAAGGTTCAACGAGATACGCATCACTATTTAAATCAAGATTGGCCGCCATGCGCTCGGGATACACTTGCAACCCTTGTAATAAAGTCTTTAGATAATCTGCGGCACCAGCGACCAAAGCGACGCCTTCCATTAAAGGCATCCAGCTCGCATGCCACTGGCCCAACGCACGCTCAAAAGGCTGAGCGGTTGTGTTGCTAATCACACTTAGATGCCCGTGCATTCTTAACGTAGCGGTCTTAATTAAAGCACACAACACAGGGTTACGTTTATGCGGCATCGATGATGAGCCGCCCATCCCTTCAATAGTAGGTTCAGCCAACTCTCCCAATTCAGACTGACACATCAAGGCTATATCTTCAACGATATTTTCCATAGCGCCAGCACAAGCATCCAATCCAGAAGCGAGCGCGTGAATAGGTTGTCTATTCGTATGCCAAGGCAGCAATGGCAACGATAGTCCGAGTAATGTCGCCACCTGCTGAGACAACTCATAACGTTCATTCTCTTCATTACTAACTCCAACAGGACCACCCCATTGTAAATAAAAGCGAGAATGCTCTAATTGCGTTAAATTTTGCATAACAGCGATTAGCGATGCTGCCCATTGCGAGGCCTTTACTCCAAAAGTAATCGGTAAAGCTTGTTGCAACAATGTTCTACCTGCCATCGGTGTTGTACGATGACTCTCAATTAATATAGCGCAAGCTTGTAGCACATCCAGCAAATCGTCATTGATACGTTTTAGAGCTGGCTTAAGCATCATCATCATCGCTGTATCAATAACATCTTGACTAGTCACAGTCTGATGGAAATACGGTTTTATTTCTTGAGGTAATAAGGCTTTGGCTTGGGCGATAAAAGGAATAGCCGCGTTGCCACCAAGGTAGGTTTGTGCCTCAATATCATCAATATCAAACAAATCTATCGCTAACGCTTCTTTAGTTTGCTGTAGAATGCCTGCTGGAATGAGGCTATGATATTCTCTGACCTCTATGATGGCCAGTTCAAAATCCAACATGGCCTGCACAAACAAACGATCAGAAAAGCGTTTTGCAATATCAGAATGCATAAATGGCTGATTGATTAATTGAGTAATTTTCATTTAGAATCTCTAATTTTGGTAATCATTGAATAGCATGTATAAAGAACAAGATGAGAAAATACCTGTAGATAGTCCAGATTTTGTTGCATCGCTTGCGGCAGGGATGAGCGTATTACTGACTTTTGATGAAAACCACTCTAGTATGACGTTGAGCGAAGTAGCCGAGCGCGCCAAGATAGATAGAGCAAAGGCTAGACGTTATTTATTAACCTTGCATGCCCTCGGTTACGTTCATAAAAGTAAGCGTCAGTTTAGTTTGACCCCGAAAACGCTAAGCCTTGGCGCCAGTTATTTAAGTGGCGTCCACCATCACGATATTATTCAGTTTTATTTAGAACGCGTCACTGAAAAAACAGGTGAATCTTGCTCGTTTGCAGTATTAGATGATGATGAAGTGGTATATATCGCCCGCTCTGCGGCTGAACATCGCTTGATGTCTATTACCTTAGCGATTGGCACGAGACTACCTGCAGCTTATACCTCTATGGGTCGTGCGATTCTTGCCAGCCTTCCTGACGAACCGCTTAAAGATTATATTAATAACGTTGAACTATGCGCTCATACGCCATACAGTATTACTGATCGTAATCAGCTTAGTCAGGCGCTCAAAGAAGCTAAAGATCAGCAGTACGTCGTTGTAAATCAAGAGTTGGATACAGGTCTGCTATCGCTGGCACTGCCAGTCTATAAAGCAAATAATGAACTTATTGGCGCTATTAATATTAGTACCAATGCACTTCGTATCTCTCATGACGTATTAATCGAACAGTTTTTACCAATACTACGTGATTGTGCAGCAAAAATCCAAGCCTACTATATCTAGATGCTGTATTTAACTGCTATATTTAGACGAGAGATTTAACTGCAATATCTGAATGAAAGCTGACTAAGAATTATTGAAGCTTATCATTGGTATATAACCAGTTGATTTTAGAATATGCCTAACTACTATGTGTATGTAAATGAAATATAGTCGATAGTAAAACTGCACTCTTTAAGGCATAAAAGGCTTACATTAAATTGTAAGCCTTTTTTTATATCCAACTTTTAGTAGTCAGTTTTCAAAATAACTTAGAACAGACACAGAGTTCTTCACGTTTCGAACATTACAAATTATTGTTATACCACAAATCATGGTCAGATATATAAGCCCTGCAATAAAAAAGAGTCAGCCACCATTCCCACAGTAAGATGGCATTCATAAATACTTAACATCTTTAAAACTCTCTCGTTAATTCCTGAGTAATTAATACTACTTATTTTAATTTCTTTATAGTAATATAAATCCTGACCAAATGGTCAACTATGTTAAAAATTGTCTTTCCTTAGATATAACAGCGCGTTTGGACAGAATGTTAAAACCGGACTTTGCATGGTCCTATAATTGCGCTTTTAAGGGAAATTAACGACTGTACTTAAGGGAGTAATACTGTGCGTTTAAACTTAATAGCAACAACTCATATCCATTCAGCTAAAAACAGGCTCTACTATCTAAAACCATTGTTTATAGCAGCAGCTACTATCGGTGCTTTAGGCAGTCTAACCTCTGCTCAAGCTAAGACTTTTTTTACTGATACGAGCGTTTCTGTACTTTACGGTACTGATTATGAACTAGCAGAAGATGGAGAGCTGACGACAGTTACCTTAGAGCATGCGTCCGCTCATAGTTGGGGTGGCATATTCTTCTTCGTTGATCGTTTGCAAGGCGTCAGTAATGCTGAAGGTAGTCGAGCCAAAGATATCTATGGCGAGCTGTCTCCAAAGTTCAAGATTTCAGACTACAATAATGGCTTTATTAAGCAGATAAACTTAGCTGGTACTTATGAGTTCGGCTCGAATAGTAGCGGTTTTGAGCAAGATAACTTCTTAGTTGGTATTGGTACTGATTTAAATATACCGATTGATGGTATGAAGTATGCTTCAGCTACGTTATATCATGCTTTTAACGATGACACTTTCAGTGACGCTGATGATCAACAGATTACTTTGACTTATGGTTGGGAGAAGAATAACTTCGTCGTTGACGGCTATGTTGATTATTCTTTTAATAACGATGATAAGGCAAACCAGTTGCATATTAATCCGCAGATTAAGTACAACTTGCAAAAAGTGCTTGGTATTGATAATCGCATCGAAGTCGGTATGGAATACAGCTATTGGAAAAACAAATTTGGTGTTGATGGAGTGAATCAGAGCGTACCTAGTGCTCTAGTGAAATTTCATTTTTAAGTAAATAGTTGTGAGTTTGCATAATAATTGATCAAAAGTTAACAAGCCCCCTTCAACATTAGTATATGAAAGGAGCTTATTCATGAATAATGGTTATTTAGTATTTTTAAATTACTGAGTTGTCCATAGTTATCTATTCAATAGTAGCAGTAACTTCAATCTCAATCAGTAAATCCGGTTGTGCAAGAGATTGAACGCCAATTAATGTATTGGCTGCAGGTAATACATCTCCATAAAATTCAGCAATGGCATGACCGATAACTTCTAAATCTTGCGGCTTCAAGTTCACTACATACGTTCTCATTCTCACCACATCCGCTGGTCTCGCCCCGGCTTCACGCAGTACCGTTGTCAGATTCTTAAATACTTGCTGTGTCTGTTTGGCCAAGTCGTCAGCGCCGACTAAGTTTCCGCTTTCATCCCATGCCAATTGCCCTGCACAGTGGATATCTGTTTTCCCCTGTGATTTAACGGCGTGAGAAAAGCCATATTGCAAACTGTCATACATAGAGCTTGGATTAATCACTTCACGTGTCATATTAAAATCTCCTTTGAATGTAATTACTATCTTCTATTTTTCTAAGATGGTATTGCGGTGTTTTAAAATAATGAAAAAGCTTAGCGGCTTAAAAAAACAATCCCATTTAGTAACCATACTAAACGGGATTGCTGACATCTATTAAGCCCAGTTGCTCAAAAGCTAATTAAACTTAGTCTGCCTTTGGCTTAAGCGCCGCGCTGATATCTGCTAACAAAGGCGGAATATCATGCTTGTCAGTCATCACCTCTAAAAATACCATTTTATCTGTCGTTGCTGCGGCTGTCTTGAGAGCAGATTTTAATTCTCCCATCGTTTCTGCTTTGAGTACCAAGCTATTATGCTCATCAGCACCAAAAGCCTGCGGCATTAAGTGCCAGTTGCACTTAGGAATATCATTGTAGCGTTGATTTTCACCATGAATTGCGCGCTCAACGGTATAGCCGTCATTGTTAACCAACACAATAACTGGATTGATACGCTCTTGAATCATCACTGCTATTTCTTGAATGGTCAATAATGCTGAGCCATCACCAATGAGTAAGACACTACGCTTATCAGGCGATGCAATGGCAGCACCTAAACTTGCTGGCAAGGTATAGCCGATTGAACCCCACATTGGCTGACCGTAGCAGGTCACGCCCTCTGGCAGACGCACATCACTGATACCAAAGTAAGCGGTTCCTTGGTCAGCAAACACTAGATTATTATGGTCTAAATGATCTGCGATGACATGCCACAAGTCATCCTGACGAATAGCTTCTTCATCAGTGCCATGCTGCTCATGCGGCTTGATCTCTTTACAAAAAGGCTTAGGTACAATATTGATACCCGAAGTCATTACTTCATGCAACGCCTTCAAGGCATCTTCTAATGCGATAGGAGCAAAGTTTTGACCGCTAATAGTCGCACGCTCATAATGCAAGTCAACAACGACTTTTTCATCGATATCTTGGCTGAATCCTGCCGTCGTCGTATCGGTATACTGCACTCCAATTTTAATTAGGCATTCACAGTTTTCTACTGCATCTTTCACTACTGGACGTGATGCCACACCTGCATAAGTGCCTGCCCAGCGCTCGCTTTGTTCATCTAGAAGGGTTTTACCCCATGATAAAGTCGTATAAGGAATTTCAGTATCAGCAATTAATGCTTTGAGCTGGTCTTGTAGTCCCAAGCGATGCACCATCAAATCTGCCATTAAAGTGGTAGTCTTATTCGGTAAAAACTCTATCAGCGCTTTCTTAAAATCGACCAATGCTGCTTGGCTGGTTATATTCTCTGCACTATCGACAAGCTTAGTAGAAGGTGGATAAATGGGCTGACGTGCGACATCTGGCGATAGCAACAAGTAGCCTGGGCGATGTTTTTTGAGGGTCACACGAATGACTCTATCAATCTCGGAAGCAGCATTTTCAGCGGTAAGCTGCGCACGTGCTACCGTTACTGGCTCTACCATCTTAATAAAGTGGTTAAACACGCCATCACCAAGCGTATGGTGGATGCGACGCTTAGAGTCTTGCAGAGCGGTACTAGGCGCGCCGACGACATGCAATACAGGCGCATACTCAGCATAGGAGCCTGCAGTGGCATTGATTGCCGATAGCTCCCCTACACCAAAAGTCGTCACCATGGCTGCAAACCCACGCTCACGTGCATAGCCGTCAGCTGCGTAGCCTGCATTAAGCTCGTTAGTATTGCCTACCCAACGCAATTTATCAGAATCGATAATATTGTCTAAAAAGGTTAAATTAAAATCACCTGGTACGCCAAATATCTCGGTCGCCCCTGCTTCAGCAATGCGATCAAACAAATAGTCAGCGATGGTGTATTGTTGGCTCATAGCTCTTATCCTTAAGAATTATCTGTGTAAGTCATAATGGTTATTCAAATGGTTGGAGACAATTATAAAGTTGTATATCTAGCTTATTTATAAAACATAAAGATTTTGGAATACATATTATAAAAATCTGTTATATCATACATTCATAGCATGATGACATGCCTATTTTGCTAAATTTTGATTTTTTTGATTATGGTTATTGACAGACCAAAAAAACTGCGTATAATACGCCTTCATCATCTGATGTTACTTAAACGATGATTCAGCGGGAATAGCTCAGTGGTAGAGCATAACCTTGCCAAGGTTGGGGTCGAGAGTTCGAATCTCTTTTCCCGCTCCAAATACCTAAAAAGCCTCACTTAACAGTGAGGCTTTTTTTTATGCGTAAGTTGTTGTTTGTAATGTAGTTTTCTTAAATACCATGCTATATGGTAGCCAGTTTGGTAGCCATTTCTATAGCTACCTATACTTGCTGGTAGCCCTAGGGCGGTTTAATTGTTCATGAATAAGTAAGCGGTGACCGCTGCCTAAGTAATTTTTATACGTCCGCATAATTAAAAGTTTAGCTATGGCTTTTTGCTTTCACTAACTTATCAATCATTTCTATTCTACTGATATAACTATCCTCTATTTCTATATATTCCATGAATAGCCGTTTATGGGTAGCTCTGTGCATACCTTTGGGTTTGGGTTGGTACATACTATAACGCCACCCTAAACGCTTTCTTATCGCTTGTATGCGTGCGTCTGGTCGTTGCCATGGCTGCATTAGCTGTGTCTGATAGTTAGCTCCTATACAATGCCTGCAGACGTAAAGCCCTGCACAATAAAGCATACCTACACGCCTGCTACACTCAGGACAAGCGAACCAATACCGATAACCGCCATAATTGCATTGTGTCTTTAGCAGCTCAACATTATAACTATATGACTTATCACGGTGGCTGTAGCTAAACGCTAAGCGATCAGGCTGGCTTGTGCGTATGTAGTCATGAAAACTGTTTATGCTGATTTGTTTGTAGTCACTCAGGCTATGAGTATTTGCAGTGGTAGGCATAATTATTTTTCGTGGGTTATCTAAATCATTAGGCAAGTTTGGTTTTTTCTATCATATCTTGTCTGTTTGCTGCTCTTAATCACATGGATAGTATTTTCATTAGTGGGTCGTTTCTGTCTTTTTGCCTACGTTCTAATCCTAACCCACCGCCTAGCAGTTTTGATTTGCTCATGGTGCATGATAACGCTGTTTTATAATCGTCATCATTCAACGCCATTTGCCGTACCTGCTCTATTTCATCAAGTATGCTATCTAGTGTAATAAAATCGCGTGTTCTATCGCTCATAGCTTGCCCTGCCTTTGTTGTTCTCAATCATCTGCATGGTTGCACCGCATATCTTTTGTACTAGGTTGTTATGCTCTGTCACTAGCTTATAGTAGGTCGTAAAGTGCATATGCTTGGGTCTGCCTTGGTTGCCATGTGCTATCCCTGCTTACCACCCTAAACGCTGCCTGATTGCCTCAGCACGACTGAATAGACGGTCAATAGGTTGCTGTAGCTGACTACCATAATTCGCCCCTATGCAATGTCTGCAGACGTAAGCACCAGCGCAATATAATACTGATACTCGCTTGCTGCAGTTTGGGCATAGCCACCAGTAACGGTAATTGCCATAATTGCATGCTGTCTTTGTTAGGTTAATAGAGTAGCTATAAGACTGATTGCGGTATTTATAATTAACGTCAATCTTGTTTGCTTTGTCTGTCTGCCTCAACTGGTCACGATAGCTAGTTATGCTAAGTCTAGGATAGTTATTTAAGCTGTGAGTTGTAGCAAGTGCTGGCATGTATAACCTCTAATTGCTATTGTTATAATATAACATAAATTATTTTTAATAAAAAAAGGCTGCACTTCAAGTGCAGCCCTATGTTATGGGTTAATAAGAAAAGTCTATTTATGCTACTGGTTCAAAATACAGCCATAAACCAAGTGCTTTAGATGCTATAACACCGTATTTTACATCACCTACTATCTCACTTTCTGATGCTTCACCAGTTTTTGCAAATTTATTAGCAGCACTAATCATTAAATCTCCAACTACTGCAGACGTTTGTTCTTTTGGCAAATCTGGATTAAGTACTCTAGCAGTAATTCCGCCTAGCAATATCATATCCATAGCAGCCTCATCACCTTTATCTGTTTTACCCATTATGTAGGTAAGGCTTCTTAATTCACCGTTTTTATCAACACCACCACTCAATACAAGTGCATCACTAATTTTAATGGTGAAAGTATCATTGACTGCACCTTCTTTAATATCCAATCTATCCCAAGTATAGTCACCTAAGCCTAGTTTTTTAGCTTGAGCCATAAAACGTTTGCCAAACTCATCAGGCGTTATACCAAGAGTTTTATTCTGTTCTTTTATTTGAGCTTTTTCTTTATTATTCTCTGCTTCTGCTTCTGCTTCTGCTTCTGCTTCTGCTTCTGCTTCTGCTTCTGCTTCTGCTTCTGCTTCTGCTTCTGCTTCTGCTTTCGCTTCTGCTTTCGCTTCTGCTTTCGCTTTGGTTACTATAGCTTCTTCAGCTTTATTATTTTCAGTAAAATTTTCAGCTGAGTCTGATGTGGCTCCAACAACTATCAGAACAACAGATGCAATAAACATCAATATAAAAAAGACAATAGACTGCTTACGGCTCCATTTACCGTCAGTACTTTTCTTAGTATGAATATTTAATTTTTGAGGTCTAAATATAGAATAAATAAATATGACTGGTGTTGCTAAAAATAAAAGTAAACCAATAAATAAAATCAACATTTCCACATCCATTTCAGTAAACTTATTCGAAATATAA